>NZ_JBSKJR010000002.1:0-351236 GCF_053709675.1 Enterobacter sp. UPMP2052 | reverse complement strand
GCCCGTAATGAACACGTCACTCTCACACCCTTCCCCCCCCACTCTGTCGCTGTTAATAATTTGTAAGAACAATTACCTCAATATTGGCATGACCAACCTTGTCAACAACCTTCAACCGATGATTTTCCACAAGACAGGTAAGCTATGCGATATAAAAACATTCAACACCCCTGATGAACTGGACATGGATAAATTATCTAAAAATACAGAACACTGTCTGGTGATCGAACGAGACAGCTTCCGCCACTTCCATGGTTTATTATTAGCAAAAAATTGCCAGGCAACATTTAATAACGTTTTTTTTCTTTCCACTGGAGGATGTTCGTTTACCTCACAGATCAACTTTCTACCCTGCAAACCGGATCTTAACTTTATAAAAAAAACGTTATTCAGAATAATGACAACTGACTATGGGGCCAGCCTGGAGACGCTGCATAATCATACTCGTAATCTGACGCCAGAGGATAAACAGCTGTTACGATTAATTATCGCTGAGCATAGCGTGTCTGAGATCGCCACAAGGCTTAATATTTCCACGCAGGCCGTTTATGCCAGCCGGAGTCGTTTATTTGCCAAATTAGGCGTAAGCAATATTAATGAGCTGTTAACCTGCGGCGCGATCATGGGTTTATAAAAAACGCCATCGGCATTAGCGATGGCGTTCGGGTGCTGAAAATCGAAATCAGCTGGCTGTAAGGATTGGATTAGAACTGATATTTGATACCGTACATAGCTTGCGCATCATGATAGCCTTTTCCTCCCATCTGGACAGCGACGTTCCCCCACATCGTCAGGTGGTCGCCCAGCTTAGCCTCTACGCCAGTTTTAAGTTCACCAATGTTACGCGCACCTTGCTGGCTGATAGTGCGGTCATCCAGGCTCACCGAGAACGTTTTAGTGTTATGCAGCCAGTTTGCTTCGATGAATGGCTCAAACTCCCGGCGCTTACCTTCATCGATCTTGTGATGTCCATTGATATAGGCCCTCAGTCCCAGGCGTGTCTGCACGTTACCATCTCCGCCAAATGAGATATTGGATCCATTATCTTCAGTATGCGCACGGCTACGAACGCCCATCCAGATAGCCTGCGCTTTTGGCTGAAGGTACCAATTATTCAACGTACCTTTGCTGCCGTAGAAAGCGCCCATATGTTCAGTCCACCCAGTTTCCACTGACGCGGTAATGCCGCGAGATTTATAGCGTTCAGCCGGTAGCTCATCTCCCTTCACGTGGTTATTAAACCAGCTATAAATCAACCAGCTATCCGTATACAGCCCTTCCTTGTTTTCGTTATCCGCATACCAGGTGCCGTAGATTCCGGCACTGTAACCACTCAGCGTACCGTCCGCCTTATAGTGGTTCCAGCGAGAGCGAGTATTGCTTTGGTTGTTGGCATAGCCGCCCATGACGCCAAGATGCCACCGATCCTTTCCGTCCGACGACCACTGCACGATATCGCCTCCCAGTTGCGCGACATAGCGATTGCTTTGGGTTGTCAGCTGTCCAGCGCTGTGAAAGACATTATGTCCTCCCACCTGGCGCAGCCACATGCTCGTGACTTTCTTTTCCCCGGTCAGCGCATCCGTATATTGTGTTTCTCCCAGCCGATCGTGCAGTCGCATCACGAAAATACCGTTGGCCGCTGCATGGTTGGCGAGATAGGCACCGGATTCGGGGCGGACCAAAGCCTCGGGTTCGGGTGCTTTAGTCGGGGGTACAGGATCCGGGCCGGGTGGCGGCAACGGATCCGGACCAGGTGGTAGAACAGGGTCTGGACCAGGTGGTGGAACCGGGTCCGGGCCGGGTGGCGGCAAAGGATCAGGGCCAGGTGGTGGAACAGGGTCCGGACCAGGGGGTGGAAGAGGATCTGGCGGAGGCACCGGATCCGGTGGTGGTACCGGCGTGACCGCGCTCATCAAATACCAGTTTTGCCCTTTTCGTACGACATCATAATCATACGCGCCAGCGACAATACGCCCGGCTTTGGTGAAGGTACCGATGGATTCTCCGCCGACGGTAACAATTTCAATCCCTTCCTGCGTCAGCGCGCCTTTACCGCCAATGTTGTTGATACTCACCCGCGTATTGCCTGCTTCAACATCGCCAAGTACGTGCAATTGATCAGTCAAAGAGTGATCTCCCTCCAGCACGGTATTGAGCGTCAGCAGGCCGTTGTTGCCAGAATAATTTTCCACCACCGTCAGGTAGGCCGGCGAAAATGACTCCGCGCTGACCGGTGCACGATAGGTCAGGCGGGCATCGTTCAAATCCATCCGCGTAACTACCGAACTGCTGGTCATATCCCACAGGCTGGTGTCGCCTTTCATATTCAGGTAGATGTAGCCATTATCCGTGGTGTTGAACTGGCCATCCGCGTAGAGCTGCGTTGAATCTGCCATACCGGAGAACACCGAGCCCTGGATCATGCGCAGATCGATGGTGCCCTTACGTTCGGTCAACATGTCGCCGTAAACATGATATACCCCCTCGCTTTCCGGGCCATCAAGATAGCCGGAACCAATCCAGGCCAAATTACCGGAGGCGAACATGGCAAAGCTGTCTCCACCATTCACCTGAACGTTGACGTCGCGGTTCAGGTAGATCCGTCCACCGTCGAAATGCGTTGCCCATCCAGAAAGATTAATCTCGACTTCTTCGGAGGGGAAAGAATTACTCAGAGCCATTGCTGTCTGCATGGGAGACATTGCGGGACGAGTTGCTTTGTACCCGTCCTCGGCAACCAGGCCAGAGGCTCCGTTACCCCACGTCTGAACGGTAATATCCCCTGTATCAACCAGACCGGTTTTATTGGCATAGACGCCGTGCGCATTGTTACCCAGAGTTTCAACCCAGGCGTTGTGCCCCAGCGTTACCCTCGCAGACCATGTGTAAAAATGGCGGTTGCGTGAAGATGTCAAATCATAGTACGACGCACCGGAAAAGACGCCGTAACCCGTATCTGAACGACCGGGTAATAGCCTTAAAGCGTCTCCCGCCGTGCGAATGACCGCGTTTTCACCCACGGTTATCCGGTTACCGTCAATATGGTTGGTTATCTCCGCAGCAATGCCCATGCCCTCTTCGGCATAGACGTTCAGATCATCTCCCACCTTCAGGCTGGAGCCGCGCGGCTGCGAAAGATACGATTGCGCCAGATAAATAGCGTTTCCTGACGTTTCAATCCCGATCTTTCCTGTGAATACCGCGCTGCCGCCGTTGAGATAAATCCCTGCGCCGTCAAGCGATTTTAACGCCACATCTTTATTGGTTATCGTGCCCAAATCTTCTGCAGACAAAACGATAACGTCTTTTGACGAATCAATCAGCACGGTATCCCAAAGATCGAAAATAGTTTTCGCATCGGTTGCCCCTAGCGAAGAGGTACAGGTCGCTTTCCCCGCCTCACTTAAGTCACAGCTTTCCGTTTCCGCGCTGGCAGGGAGACTAAAGGCTCCCCCCAGCACGCCGGCAACGCTACAGGCCAATGCCGATTTTTTAAATCGGACTGACAGCGTCATAATTCCATTTTTTTTCATAACGACCTCCAGAGGATGTATGAAATTTCAGGCAAAAGATGCCTCTTCCGTCATGGGAAAAGATTATTTTAAGAAGGTAAATACCGGAGGAAGGCCCTTTGGTTATTCCTTATTGCATAGTATATGGAAGGCAGAATGACGACGTAAACAGTGCGTCTATTAATTAAGAATTTTAATTACAACGACAATTCAACAGAAAATTAACTCGAAAAAACAGAAAGCTTAACCAATTGATTTTTAACCATAAAAAATAAAATCAGCAATGTTAATCTATTGTATCAATCTCAAAGCGTATCATAATCCAGGAATTTTCAGCAACAAAGGAAACGTTCTTCACGGCATCACTTTTCCGACATTAAGAATAATGAAAGCGCTGAGAGTTATTTTATTATATCGCTCTGCGGGCGCCTTATTTACAGCCTCACCTTCACGCTGGCTTCTTTGTCTATACTCAACTCATAACAGACAACGGAGTGCACCATGCCTTTACCCGACTTTCATTCCTCTGATCCTTATACCCTTGGCATTGAGCTTGAACTCCAGGTGGTCAACCCGCCGGGCTACGACCTGAGCCAGGACTCCTCTGCCCTTATCGCCGCCGTTGAGCACGACATCAAAGGCGGCGAGGTCAAACACGACATCACCGAGAGCATGCTCGAGATTGCCACCGGCGTGTGCCATAACATCGACCAGGCGGCGGCGCAGTTTTCAGTGATGCAGCAGAGCATTCTGCGTGCGGCGGCAGAACAGCACATTCAGATTTGCGGCGGCGGGACGCACCCTTTTCAGAAATGGCAGCGCCAGGAGGTGTGCGACGACGAGCGCTATAACGTCACGCTGGAGCGCTTTGGCTATCTGATTTTGCAGGCCACGGTGTTTGGCCAGCACGTGCACGTGGGCTGCCGGACCGGGGATGACGCCATTTATCTGCTGCACGGCCTGTCGCGTTTTGTGCCGCACTTTATCGCGCTGGCGGCCTCATCGCCCTACATGCAGGGAACGGACACTAAATTTGCCTCATCGCGCCTGAATATCTTCTCGGGCTTCCCGGACAACGGTCAGATGCCGTGGGTCAACAGCTGGCAGGAGTTTGAAGGGCTGTTCCGCCGCCTGAGCAGCACCAGCATGATCGACAGCATTAAAGATCTGCACTGGGACATCCGCCCAAGCCCGCACTTTGGCACCGTTGAGGTGCGGGTGATGGATACGCCGCTGACGCTCGGTCATGCGATCAACATCGCCGGGCTGATTCAGGCGACGTCGCACTGGCTGCTGACCACGCGGCCCTATAAGCATCAGGAAAAAGATTTTCTGCTGTACCGCTTCAACCGTTTTCAGGCGTGCCGTTACGGGCTGGAAGGGATCCTGACGGACGTGCATACCGGGGAGCACAAAACCGTGGCGCAAGATATTGCCTGGCTGCTGGAGCAGGTTGCGCCGTCGGCCGAGAAGCTCGGCGCGACCAGCGCGATAAAAGAAATTGCCCTGATGCTGAAACAGGGCAAGAGCGAGGCGCAGCGCATGCGGGACTTCATTGCAGACGGTGGCTCGCTCATCTCCTTAGTGCAGAAACACAGCGAACTGTGGGCCACTAGCCCGTAAGGCGATGCCCCCACTCACGCAGGCGCTGGAACAGCACAAACAGCGCCGGAATAAAGAGGATGCCGACCACGGTCGCCACCAGCATGCCGCTGAACACCGTGGTACCGATGATGCGTCGACTCTGGGCACCTGCCCCGCTCGCCAGCATCATCGGCAGGACACCGATAATAAAGGACACGGCGGTCATCATTACCGCACGGAAGCGGCGTGATGCCCCTTCCCGCGCCGCATCGACAATCGCCATTCCGTCCATGCGCCGCGCGCGGGCAAACTCAACGATCAGGATGGCGTTCTTGGCGGCCAGCGCGATCAACAGCACCAGGCCAATCTGCACGTACACGTCGTTAGCGTATCCGGCGATCCACAGCCACACCAGCGCTCCGCCGATGGCGAACAGCACCGACAGCATCACGCTCGCGGGCAGCGTCCAGCTCTCATACTGGGCGACGAGGAACAGCCACGCCATCACCACCGCCGCCAGCACGATCCAGATCGCCTGATTACCGGTCTGCTGCTCCTGATACGACATGCCGCTCCAGGCGTAGTCATACCCGGCGGGCAGGTTCGCGGCCAGGATCTGGCCCATCACCGCCATCGCCGTGCTGCTGCTCACCCCGTCTGCCGCCGAGCCGCTCACCGACACGGACGGGAACTGGTTGTACTGCTGCAGGAACGGCGCGCCGACGCTCGGCGTGATGGTGACGAGGTTGCTCAGGCGCACGCGTTCGCCGCCGTTGCTGCGCACAAACAGCTCGCTGATTTGCTCTGCGCGCTCGCGCCACTGCATCTCGTTTTGCATCACCACGTGGTAGACCCGGTTGTTCACGCTGAAGTCCCCGGCGCGCGTCCCCCCGAACGCAGTTTGCAGGCTGCTGAAGATGCGCGAGACCGGCACGTCGAGACGGGCCGCACGCTCGCGATCGACCGTCAGCGTAAGCTGCGGCACGTTGCTGCTCCAGGTGGTGAACACGCGGCTCAGCTGCGGGTGCTGGTTCGCTTTCGCCAGCACCTCGCGGGTTACGCGCTCCAGCTCCGCCGGGCTTTGCCCCGCCTGCGCCTGAATACGCAGGTCGAAACCGGAGGCGTTGCCCAACCCCGGCAGCGTCGGCGGCGCGAAGGTCATGATGGTTGCTTCCGGCAGGACCAGAAGCTGGCGCTGCAAAGTGCCCATCACCTCGTCCAGCGGCGGGCGCTCGCTCCAGTCCTTCAGCATGATGGAGATAAAGCCGCCGTTAGAGGCGCTGGTGCCGTTAAGAATGTTAAACCCGGAGACCTGAATCACATCCTCCACCGCCGGGTTTTTGGCGATCAGCTCGCGCGCGGTGGTCATCACCGCCTCGGTACGCTCAAGCGACGCCGCCTCCGGCAGCTGGACGCTGGCGAAGAAGTAACCCTGATCTTCCTGCGGCAGGAAGCCTTTTGGCATCGATATAAAGCTGAACACGACGATGGCCGCCGCCCCTGCGGTTGCCAGCAGCGCCAGCCACGGGCGCAGGTTAAGCGCGCTCACCATGCGGGTGTAAGCGTTGCGCGTGGCATCCAGCCCGCGGTTGAAGCCGCGGAAAATGGCGGCCGGATGCGCCGGGCGCGGACGCAGCAGCATGGCGCACAGGGCGGGCGTTAACGTCAGCGCCACCAGGCTTGAGAGCGTGACGGCGGTAGAGAGCGTGACCGCGAACTGACGGTACAGCTCGCCGACGATGCCCGGCAGCAGCGCCACCGGCACAAATACCGCCAGTAGCACGAGGGTGGTGGCAATCACCGGCCCGGCAATCTGGCGCAGCGCCAGCGCGGTCGCCGCCGTGCGGCTCTGCCCTTCCGCCATCAGCGTTTCGACGCTCTCAACCACCACGATGGCATCATCCACCACCATGGTCAGCGCCAGAATAATGGCGAACAGGCTCAGCGTGTTGGCGGAGTAACCGAGCGTGTAGAGCACCGCAAAGGTCCCCACCAGCGACACCGGGATCGCAAGGGCAACAATCAGCGTTGCGCGCCAGCTCTGCAGGAACAGGGAGACGACCACCACCACGGCCAGCATGGTCAGCGCCAGCGAGACGCCGATCTCCTTGATGGTGGCGGCCACAAAGGAGGTGGTATCGAATTTCACCTCATAGGTGAGGTCGTCCGGGAAGCGCGTGGAGAGCCGCTCCAGCTCGGCGCGTACCGCGTCGGCCACGCGCAGGGCGTTGGCGGACGGCGTGGGATAAATACCGAGATAGGCGGAGTCATGCCCGTTGAGCTGCGCGCCGGAGCTGTAGCTGCGCGAGCCAAGCTCAATGGTCGCCACGTCCTTCAGGCGCACCAGTTGTCCCATCTCCCCCGCGCGTATGATCACGTCGGCAAAATCCCCGGCCTGACTTAAGCGCCCCAGCCCGTTGATGGTCAGGGTCTGCTGCTGGCCGTTAAACACCGGCGGCGTGCCGACCTGGCCCGCCGCGCCCTGGACGTTTTGCTCGCGCAATGCCTGCGCCACGTCGTCGGTGGTGACGTTAAGGGCGTTCATGCGATCCGGACGCAGCCAGATGCGCATGCTGTAGTCACGCGCGCCAAACATCTGCACCTGGCCAACCCCCGGCAGGCGGGACAGCGCCTCGCGCACCTGGGTGCTGGCGTAGTTGCTGACGAACAGCGGCGTGTGGGTGTTGTTCGGTGAGTAAAGACTTACCCCCATCATCAGGTTGGTGGCGCGCTTGCGCACCTGCACGCCGTTTTGCTGCGCCTCGGCGGGCAGTTGCGCCAGGGCCTGCGCCACGCGGTTTTGCACGTCGATGGCGGCAAGATCCGGGTCGGTGCCTGCCGCAAAAGTGATGTTCAGACTATAGCTGCCCTCGTCCGAACTGGTGGATTCCATGTAAAGCATGTGATCCACGCCGTTAAGCTGGGTTTCAAGCGGCGTGGCGATGGCTTCCGCCACGTCAGCCGAGCTGGCACCGGGCCAGCTCGCGGAGACATTCACCACCGGCGGCGTGATCTGCGGATACTGTTCCACCGGAATAATGCGCAGCGCAATGGCGCCAAGCAGGGTGATGACCAGCGCAATCACCATCGCAAAGCGCGGGCGTTTGATGAAAAACGTCAGCATGATGGCTCCTTAGTTCAGTATCTGGACGGCAGCGCCAGGCTGTACGCGCTGCGCGCCGTCAGTAATCGCTCGCTCACCCGGCTTAACGCCGGAGGTAATCTGGAACTGCTGGCCCATCTGCCCGGCGATGGTCAGCGGGCGTTTTTCGGCTTTGCCGTCGGCGTTAATCACCCAGGCAAAGAATCCGTCACCGTTCTGCTGGACCGCCGCGGCGGGCAGCGTCATAACCGGCTGAACGCTTGCCGGGCGCAGGTAAACGTTCACATTACCGCCGGGCAGCAGCTGATGGCGCGGGTTGGCGAACTCGGCGCGCAGCATCACGCTGGCGGTCCGCGGGTCGATACGGTTGTCCACGGAGGTTAATTCCCCGAGAACGCGCTGGCCGTTACTGTCGATCAGCGCCTGCCAGGCACGCTTCATGGCGCTGATATCGGCGTGCTGCCCGGCCTTGGTGGCAAACGCCCCCTCTTCCAGCGCAAACGCGATGCGGATCGGGTCAAGCTGCACCACCTCCACCAGCACGCCGCTACCGGGGTTGACCAGGCTGCCCACGTGGAACTGGCTGTGGCCCACGCGGCCATCAATCGGCGAGATGATGCGGGTGTAGGCCAGGGTGACGTTGCGGGTTTCGAGCCGGGCTTTTGCCTGCTCCAGCGCCGCGCGGGCAACGTCGCGCTGCATGCGGGCGTTATCCACGTCGTGACGGCTGATGGCGTTGCTGCTGCCCAGGCTTTCGAAGCGGGAAAGCTGCTGCTGCGCCTGACGCAGCGTGGCTTCGGCGCTGGTCACCTCGGCCTGCGCCAGACGCACGGCGGCACGCGGCTCGGCGTCGTCCAGCTCGAACAACACGTCACCTTTTTTTACGTACTGCCCGTCGCGAAAGTGGATGTTGGTGATCACCCCTTCCGTACGGGCGCGCAGTTCCACGGTGTGGATAGCCTCGATGCGGCCAGGGATCTGCCGCTCAGCGGCGTGGGCGGTCTGCTCTACGGCGGCCACGCGCACGGGAATGACGGCGGCAAAAGCGGGTTGCAGGATGCAGGCGAGAAGCGCGAACAGGAGTGGGAGTTTCATGGGGAGTACCTCAGATGTGTCCGCCCTCACCCCGGCCCTCTCCCACAGGGAGAGGGAGATCAAAGTCCCCTCTCCCTGTGGGAGAGGGTTAGGGTGAGGGCAAAAGATTATGCAGCCTTACGGAACCTGCGGGTCAGTCGCTTCTCGATTTCAACGATGAAGAACATCACCCCTGCAACCGCCAGCGTCACGAACCAGTAGCGCAGCGGCAGCGCTTCGGTGCCAAACAGCATCTGCATAAACGGCAGGTAGATGATGGCCGCCTGGAGAAGGAACAGCACGCCCGTGACCAGCCAGATGCCTTTGTTCGCCAGCAGACCGCGGTTCAGGGAGAACCCTTCGGTGTTACGGCAGTTAATCATGTACACCCACTGCGCACACACCAGCATCTGCAGCAGCACGGTGCGGATGAACTCCGCGCTGTGGCCGCGCGGGGCCAGCCAGGCTTCCAGGGCAAACGCAGCAATCGCAATCATGGTGCCGACGAAGGCCACGCGCCAGACGGCGTAGGCGTCCATCACGTGCTGTCCGGTCTGACGCGGCGGACGGCGCATGATGTTGCACTCGGCGGCTTCAAAGGCCAGGCCGAAGGAGAGCGTGGCGGAGGTCGCCATGTTCATCCACAGGATCAGGACCGGCGTCAGCGGAATAATGTTCCCCGCCAGCAGCGCAATCACAATCAGCAGCCCCTGCGCCAGGTTGGTCGGCATGATGAACAGAATGGTCTTTTTCAGGTTGTCGTACACGCGACGCCCCTCTTTCACCGCACTGGCGATGGTGGCGAAGTTATCGTCCGTCAGGACCATATCCGCCGCCTCTTTGGTAACTTCCGTCCCTTTGATGCCCATCGCGATACCGACGTCCGCCTGACGCAGCGCCGGGGCATCGTTTACACCGTCGCCGGTCATGCCGACAATCTCACCTTTGTCCTGCAGGGCCTGCACCAGGCGCAGCTTATGCTCCGGGCTGGTACGGGCGAAGATGTCATATTTCACCGCCGCATCGGCAAGCTCGGCATCGCTCATTTTCTCCAGCTGATAGCCGGTAACCGCCTGCTCGCTGTTGGTGATCCCCAGCATCTGGCCGATGCTCATCGCCGTCTGCGGGTGATCCCCGGTAATCATCTTGACGCGGATCCCCGCCTGCTGGCAGGCATGAATGGCATCGATGGCTTCCGGACGCGGCGGATCCATCATCCCGGCGATACCGAGGAAGATCAGGCCGGTATTCAGGTCGTCGTGCGTGAGCGCCGTTTCGCCGTTGGCTGGCTTAAACGCTGCGGCAACCATGCGCAGCCCCTGACGGGCATAGCGCTCCATTTCGGTTTCCCAGTACGCGCGGTTGAACGCTTCGGTCCCGTTGCGGGTCTGCTGCTGCTCGCACAGGGCGAAAATCACGTCCGGCGCACCGGTGATCAGGATCTGCTCCTCGCTACCAATCTGGTAGTGGGTGCTCATGTACTTGTACTGCGAGTCGAACGGGATTTTGTTGACCAGCGTCGTCATTACCGGCGCGAGGTTGGCTTTCGCCGCCAGCACCTTCAGCGCGCCTTCGGTTGGCCCCCCGGTGATAGCCCACAGGCCGCGCTCGTCCTGAATCATCTGGCTGTCGTTACACAGGTCGATGGTGCGCAGGTACTGCTCCAGCACGGTCCCCGGCTGGATCTGCACCGGCTCGTCGCTGCCTTCCAGATAGATGTTACCTACCGGCTCGTAGCTGTTGCCGTCCACGCGGTAGCAGCTCTCAGCGGTGATGATCGCTTTCACCGTCATTTCGTTCATGGTCAGGGTGCCGGTTTTATCCGAGCAGACCACGGTCATTGCCCCCAGGGTTTCCACCGTTGGCAGTTTGCGGATAATTGCCCGCTTGCGCGCCATCGCCTGCACGCCCAGGGAGAGGATGATGGAGATAATCGCCGGCAGACCTTCCGGTACAGAGGCCACCGCCAGGCTAATCAGGGAGAGCAGCAGCTCGCCCATCGGGATATCGCGGAAGACCAGGCTAAAGACAAACAGCGCGGCCATCATCGCCAGAATAATGACGAAAATCGCTTTGCCCAGCTTGTCCATCTGCACCAGCAGCGGCGTGCGGTGTTTTTCAATACCCGCCATCATCTGGTTGATGTGACCAAGCTCGGTCTCCTGCCCGGTGGCAATGACCACGCCGACGCCACCGCCCGCGCTAACAGTTGTCCCCGAGAAGACCAGGTTGGTGCGGTCGCCCAGCGGTAATTCGCCGCTCAGCGGCTGGGTGTGTTTATCCACCACCGTTGATTCACCGGTGAGAATGGCCTCTTCAACGCGTAAATTGTGCGCTTCGATAAGACGCATATCCGCCGGAATACGATCGCCTGCGCGCAGCACAACAATATCGCCCGGCACCAGGTCGGTGGTCGGGATGGTTTCGTGATTACCATTGCGAATAACGCGCGCCTCGCTGGAGAGCATATTTCGAATACTCTGCAGGGATTTTTCCGCGTTACTTTCCTGAATGTGGCCAATTAATGCATTGATGACCGCCACGCCCAGAATAACCAGCGTATCGACCCAGTGGCCCATGACCGCCGTTAATACGGCTGCCGCCAGCAGGACATAAATCAGGACGTCGTTAAAGTGTGCCAGAAAACGCAGCCAGCCCGGCTTGCCCTTTTTCTCAGGCAGCGCGTTTGGCCCCACTTTCTGCAGGCGCGCCTGCGCTTCAGCGCGATCCAGCCCCTGCGGCTGCGTCTGCTGGTGCGCCAGCACCTGCTCGACGGTCTGCTGAAAAGCGTTGTTGCCCGCGGGCGGCATGTTCTGAGAAATATTTTTTTTGGTCATTTTCTTTCCTTTAATTTCCGGTGGACGGAAGCCTGAATTCCTTTCTGGCTTAATAAATTCATTTTTAATGCTTGCGGGTTAATTTGATCTACCGCAATATAATTACTGCCGGGTTATTCAAAACTGTTTAAAACTATTTCGATAAGCTGATTTTTACAAAATATTTCTAAACCAACATTAAACGAGGAGGAAGCATGTTTGGTATTTATCGCGGTCGCCGCCTGGCGTTATACATTGTCGCAGCCATTGTTATTGCTACGTTAATTGGCTACAGCACCTATAGCTTTGTAAAATTATTTGCGTAATACAGACGTTTATTTACAGAACGCGATAATAATTGAATTGCGGGCCGTTATTTATTCTTCCGGAGGAATTTATTTGCGGCTAAAAGCAGCGTTTTAATTAAAAATCGCTGACGGGGTTTATATTGCTTTACGTTCGAGGATGCCGGACAATGACATTTTTAACTGACGATTAACATTATCATGAAACACCCGTTAGAATCGCTGCTCACCGCAGGCGGCATTTTATTGTTGGCCCTGCTCTCCTGCCTGCTGCTACCTGCGCCTTCACTGGGGCTGGTGCTGGCGCAAAAGCTGGTGGTCACCTTCCACATGGTCGATTTAAACCAGCTTTACACCATTCTGTTCTGTCTGTGGTTCTTGCTGCTCGGCGCCATCGAATTCGTTATCCTGCGTTTCGTCTGGCGCCGCTGGTTTTCACTGGCGTCGTAAGCCGGTGAAATCGCGCATGCCGTGGATCAGCGCTTCACACCAGGCCCCGCTTGTTCAAACTCGCCGGCCTGAAGCCAGAAACGCACCGGGTACAGCGGCGACTGCTGATACTGACGCGTCAGCCAGTCGGGTGCTTCCCCTTTCGGTGCCCACCAGTAGGAGCCAGACAGGCTCAGCACATTGCCAAACAGCCGCGGATAGCGCAGCGCCACCGCCTGCACGGAGCAGCAGCGCGCCGTTCCCTAATAACAATCCACTCCATGCGCTCTTCATTACCGCGTGTTCCCCGATAAAATTTGCACTCACGCTAATGCAAATGGGAATTATTTTCAATGTGCCCGAGTATGATTTTCCTTGCGGTAAGCGCCGGGCGGCTGGTGGAACGTGCGGGTGAAAATACGCGTAAAGGTCTGCTGCGAGTCAAAGCCGTAGCGCAGGCAGATGTCATACACTCGCTCGTCCGATTCGCGCAGGTCGCGCGCCGCCAGCAGCAGCTTGCGTTCGCGAATATAGCGCCCCAGACTCTCCCCTTTGTACTGCATAAACAGCCGCTGAAGATGCCACTTCGAGTAACCCGCGTGACGGGCGATCTCTTCTATGCGCAGCGGCTGATGCAGGTTGTCGTCGATCCACTCGACGATAGTGTCGATAACCTGAGCGGAAATAGTCATGTTGCGCTCTCCTTCTGCTCTTTGATTCATCATTTATTCCCACCACGGGCGAAATTGCTGAGCGGTATCATTCACGCGGACCGGCTCGCCCAGTTCCGGCGTTAACAGCCGATAGCCTTTGTCGCGGCTGGCTTTTGCGAGTTGGATCAGCGGATCGTTCCAGGTATGTTTCGCCAGCACAAACCGTCCGTTATGGCCCGGCACCACCGCTTTGGCATTGAGATCCGCGGCGGCCTGCGCCGTTTCATCCGGCAGCATGTGAATGTACTTCCAGTCCTGGTCATACTGGCCGTTTTCCATGATCGCGAGATCGACTGCGCCAAACTGCTCGCCAATATCCCGGAAGTGCGGCCCGTAGCCGGAGTCACCGCTGTAGTACACCTTCTGTTCAGGCGTGACGAACATAAAGCTGCCCCACAGCGTCTGGTTGCGTTTGATGCCGCGCCCGGAGAAGTGGCGCGCAGGCAGAACGTGCACGGTTAGCGCCTCGCTGATGCGCACCGACTGGTTCCAGTCGCGCTCGTCGATAATCGTCGGGTCCATCCCCCAGTAGCGCAGATGTGAACCCACGCCAAGCGGCGTGACCACGCGTTTCACCTTCGGCAGCAGCGCTTTGATGGTGGCGTAATCCAGATGGTCGTAGTGATCGTGCGAAATGATCAGCAGGTCGATCTCGGGCATGCTCGCGGCACGCCACGGGTAGTCCCCCTCAAAGGCTTTGTTGAGGAACGAGAACGGCGCGGCGTAGTTGCCCAGGACCGGATCGATCAGGATGCGTTTCCCCGCTAACTGCAGATACCAGGACGAGTGCCCCAGCCACACCAGCGTATCCTGCGCCAGCGGCAGGCTGGCGAGATCGGTGTTGACCAGCGGCAGCGGCTGCGCGGGACGAGCGTTTTCGGTTTTTTTCGTCAGAAACTCCCACATCGCCACCAGCATATTTTTGTCGCCGTTGTAGCCCGGCGTCGGCAGTGCATTGTGAAACGCCCCGTCGCGATACTGGGGCGAAGCTTGCAACCCGGATAGCTGTTCTCCCTGCGGCGGCTGGCCAAATCCGGCGTTCAGGACAAAGGGTAAACTTGCAGCTGAAGCAATAATCATGACAAACACCACGCAGATGAATAGAGGCTTTTTCATTTTCCCGACTCGCCGACGCGCCCCTTCCGATGGTTTGCGCGGATGACACTTGATTATGAGTGAGTAAGCACTCATTATAGATACGATGAATATATCGTCAAGATGTTTTCGAACTTTGACATTCCGCGTTGCAGCAGCCTGACGCGCATGATTCAATACGTTTTTTTACAATTGACAAAGAGGAGAATTTGGTGGCACGTCCGAAGAGTGAAGATAAAAAACAGGCCTTACTGGAGGCAGCAACCGCTGCATTTGCACAGTCAGGCATTGCCGCCTCAACGGCGACCATCGCCCGTAGTGCCGGGGTCGCCGAAGGCACGCTGTTTCGCTACTTTGCTACCAAAGACGATCTGCTGAATGCCCTCTACCTGCACCTGAAGCAGGATCTCTGCCAGACCATGATGGCGAACCTTGACCGCTCGATCACCCTGCCAAAAGAGCATACCCGCAACATCTGGAACAGCTATGTGGACTGGGGGATTCGTAACCCGGCGGCTCACGGGGCGATCCGCCAGCTTGGTGTGAGCGAGAAAATTTCCACTGAGACCGAACAGGCCGTTCACGACATGTTTCCGGAGCTGAATGAACTGTGCCGCCGCTCGGTGCGCCCGGTATTTATGTCCGACGAATTTAAAACCTTCGGCGATGCCATCTTCCTGTCGCTGGCCGAGACCACCATGGAATTCGCCACCCGCGATCCGTCCCGTGCCGTGGATTTTAAAGCCCTCGGCTTTGAGGCCATGTGGCGCGCGCTCGCCATAGAGAACACCGATGGACAGTAAATCATTACAGGAACACGCGATGCGCGTGGCGCTGGAGTTGCCGTTCACCGAGCACTGCTGGCCGTTCGGCCCGGAGTTCGACGTGTTTAAAGTCGGCGGCAAGATTTTTATGCTTGTCGCGGTCGCTCACGGGCGTCCGCACGTCAGTCTGAAATCCGATCCGGAAAAATCGCTGCTCAATCAGCAGATCTACCGCGGCGTGGAGCCGGGCTATCACCTGAATAAAAAGCACTGGATTTCGCTCTACGGCACCGACGATATCACGCCCGACGTGGTGACCGATTTCATCCACGATTCGTGGCATCTGGTCGTCGATAAGCTGGCGAAGAAGGACCAGAAGCGGATACGCCCCGTCTGATTGTTCGTCTGAGACGAACAGAATAAGCGCTCGAATCGCACTTATCTTTTTCCGCGTCGCCTTGTAATCTGCTTTCCTTTCGCGCCCACATGCGGGCGATTTTTACTACCAGGAGTTGTTATGGATATCATTTCTGTCGCCCTGAAACGCCACTCTGCCAAGGCGTTCGACGCAAGCAAAAAACTGACCGCAGAAGAAGCGGAGAAAATCAAAACCCTGCTGCAGTACAGCCCGTCCAGCACGAACTCCCAGCCGTGGCACTTTATTGTTGCCAGCACTGAGGAAGGCAAAGCGCGCGTGGCGAAATCTGCTGCGGGTACCTATGTGTTCAACGAGCGCAAAATGCTGGATGCCTCTCACGTGGTGGTGTTCTGCGCCAAAACCGCGATGGACGATGCATGGCTGGAGCGCGTGGTGGATCAGGAAGAAGCTGACGGGCGTTTCGCCACGCCGGAAGCGAAAGCCGCAAACCACAAAGGCCGCTGCTACTTCGCAGACATGCACCGCGTGGATCTGAAAGATGACGACCAGTGGATGGCAAAACAGGTTTACCTGAATGTGGGTAACTTCCTGCTGGGCGTGGCCGCGATGGGTCTGGACGCGGTGCCGATTGAAGGCTTCGACGCGGCGATCCTCGATGAAGAGTTTGGCCTGAAAGAGAAAGGCTTCACCAGCCTGGTGGTGGTACCGGTTGGCCACCACAGCGTGGAAGATTTCAACGCCACGCTGCCAAAATCTCGCCTGCCGCTGAGCACCATTGTGACCGAGTGCTAGTAACCGTGGGCCGCGCGTAGCGGCCCATTACAAGTAGGTTGAACAGGGTTCAATACAGCGTAATCTGCGGATGCTTCACTCCGCATACCAGCGCATAACGCGTTAACGTATCAAGGCTCGCTCGCGTGATGTTGGCTTCCATTCGTGACACCGTTGGCGCACTGACCCCCATCCGTTCCGCAACCTGTGCACGCGTCAGGCCTGCATGGCTTCGCCACTGCGCCAGCATCTCCTGCAGACGCGCTTTGCGCTCTTCTGCGTTAAATGCGGCCTGCACGTCTGCGTGGCTTAACAGCTCGGTTCTCAACTCATCCCAGTCGATTATTTTCTTGCTCATTCAACATCTCCTGTTGCCGTTTCAGTGCCAGACTTATCTCCGCAGACGGCGTTTTCTGCGTCTTCTTGATAAACACGCGCAAAAGAAAAAGGGTTCTCTCACGCTGGTAGACGTATATCCCACGGCTCTGGATAAGCCCGACGGTGCGTATTTCAAACAAGCCATGCGGCAATGGCTTGCTGTCAGGCTCACGCAAAACCGTCGGATTAGCGCGTAATTTATCAAGCTGGCGAATCAGTTTCGCCTGAACCACGGCGGGCAACGCGAGGATCTCTTCCCTCACGGCCTCATGGACGATGAGTCTGAACATCTTTATTCATCCCTGAAAATATTAACATATAAGGCAATTTGCATTAAAGGCTAATTTTGCCTTTCGTGATTTACCTTACCTGCATCATTCAGGAGATGCTGGACTCTCGCTTATTCCCTGAAAGCCCCTCGCAAAAAACTATTTTTCCCTGCTCCCGGCATGCCAGAGTTTTTCCGCATAGCGACCAATCACCGCCAGCGATGCCGCCAGAATCAGGAAGAACACGACCTTGTTCATCTCCTCCCAGAAATATTCGAAATAGCGGGTATAGAGATTGATGGCGAGGAAGGTCAGGCCAAAACCGCGCAGCATGCCGTCGTCGGTTTTCAGGCTGATGAAGATGCTCAGCACCGCCGCCACGGCGAAGAGCAGCGCCCACGGCAGCAACGATGCCTGCGTGACGCCGTACCAGTTGTCGATATCGTTGTTGCCAAAAATCGACAGGATCCACAGGGCGACAAACAGGTAGGTCAGCCCCATCGCCTTACTGGTGGTATAGAGGTGGCGGGGTTGCAGTACGCCGCGCAGGACATAGCACAGTGCCAGCAGCACGCCGCCGAAGACGATAAAGCGCACCGGGTAGCTCATGCCCAGCCAGTACGCTCCCCAGCCGGACATATAGCCCGTTTCGGCACCGAACCAGTTGCCGAGCGAAAGCAAAAAGAAGAGCCAGACCAGCCCCGAGCGCCCGAAATAGCCAACCAGGCCGTACACCGCACACCCGGCCAGGAACAACGGCGCAATGTGGCCGCTGCCGTTATCAAGACGTTCACCAAGCTGCCACAGGGCAATGGCGGTAAAGAACACCCCGAGGAACAGGATGGCTTCCGTGCTGTAGTGCCACGGGGTTTCTCGCCGCTGGCGGCTGAAGCCCCACAGGTAAAACAGCACGGCGGCAAGCAGAGGCAGGCCGATGCGGGCGATAAAGGAAGAAGAGAAAAATGCGATAATGCGCGCCATCAACTCACTGTCGGCAAACAGGCTGCCGATGGCGATGATCACGCAGGCGAGCGCGGTCCAGAAGGCGTAGCGGCTGAGCCGCTGCCAGTCCATCGTTACACGCCTCAGGGTTCCGGCCAGACGCTGATGTTCGTCGGGGGTTAATGCCCCATCCTGCTCCCACGCCGCGAGCGCCCGGCGTAAAACCCGCTCCTGCTTGCGCGTCACGTTCATTTTGCCTGCTCCGCCAGCCAGTCCATGACTCTCTCCCCTGCCTCGTCCACCGGGAGGTACACCAGCAGCCGCGAGCCGTTGCGCGGCGCTGAGTACCAGTACATCTGCTGTAAATGAAAATCCCCCAGCTCAGGATGGGTAAACAACTTGAGCTGGTTTTCCACACCGCGCACGTCGTTGCGCTGGTGCCACAGGGTTTGAAACTCATCTGAAACCGCAAAAAAGCGCGCCAGTTTGGCTTCCCACTGCGGATCGCCCCGGTGCTCGGCCATTGCCGCGCGGAAGTAGGAGACGAAGATCGGCAGCACGTCGTCGCGCTTGCCCAGCCTTGCGCGCCACGCCGGATGGGTGAGGAACAGGTAAATACAGTTGCGATCTTCCGGCGGGATGTCGTTGAAATCGACGCCCATCAAATGACCAAAGCTGTCGTTCCACGCCACGATATCAAAGTTTGGTTTCTGGATGCTGGCGGGCTTTGGCATCAGGGTATCAAGCAGGCGGCGCGTGCCTTCGCTGATCCCCTCGCAGCAGACCGCCTGCGGCGCTTCACCCGGCGGTAATCCGGCCAGCACGAAAAGATGGCGGGCTTCGGTCGGGGTGCATTGCAGCGCTTTAGCAACAGCTGCCATCACCGCGCTCGACGGATTGACGTCCCTGCCCTGCTCCAGCCAGGTGTACCAGGTTACGCCCACGTCTGCGAGCATCGCCACCTCTTCACGGCGCAAGCCCGGCGTGCGGCGACGCCCGCTGCGCGGCAAGCCGAGACGCTGCGGGTCGAGACTTTCGCGCCGTGCGCGTAAAAATGCCCCGAGCTGTTTTCGGGTGTCATCCTGAAGCGAGGTGACAGGTTCAGACATCAGCGCCATAAATCCCCCTGCATGGTAGTGCCAGTACCAGTATAAGCAAGAACTGGTACCCGTTTATCAGATAGACGATGCTACGTCTCTACGCCGTTTGACGCAATGGAGTTACCATGAACAGGTCAGTTATTTCACCAGGTCGTGCAGGCCTGATACTGCTGTTAACCGGGCAGATGCTGCCGCTTATCGATACCTCAATCACCAACGTCGCGCTGGACTCCATCACCCATTCGCTGCACGCCACCGCCACAGAACTGGAGCTGATTGTCGCGCTTTACGGCGTGGCCTTCGCTGTCTGCCTGGCGCTCGGCAGCAAGCTCGGGGATAACCACGGTCGCCGTCGTCTGTTTATGTGGGGCGTGGCGAGCTTTGGACTGGCCTCGCTGCTGTGCGGGATGGCGGGCAACATCGAACAACTGCTTGCCGCACGCATCGTTCAGGGTGCCGGGGCGGCGCTGATCGTGCCGCAAATTCTCGCCACGCTGCATGTGACGTTAAAAGGGCCGGCGCACGCCAAAGCCATTAGCCTGTTCGGCGGTATCGGCGGAATAGCCTTTATCGTCGGCCAGATGGGCGGCGGCTGGCTGGTATCGGCGGATATCGCCGGGCTGGGCTGGCGCAACGCTTTCTTCATCAACGTCCCCATTTGTCTGGTGGTGCTGGCATTGAGCCGCCGCTATGTGCCGGAAACCCGCCGCGAAACACCGTCGCGCATCGACTGGAGGGGCACCGCGCTGCTGGCGATGATCCTCTGCTGCCTGTTGTTCCCGATGGCGCTCGGTCCGCAGTGGCACTGGTCGTGGCCGCTGAAGGCTGCACTGATTGCCATTATCCCGCTGGCCTGGCTGATGGTGCTGAATGCGCGTAAAAAAGAGCGCGAAGATGCCCACCCGCTGATCCCGCCGCGCCTGATGCAGCTTGCGAGCATCCGCTTTGGCGTGCTGATCGCGATGCTCTTTTTCAGCGTCTGGTCCGGCTTTATGTTCTGTATGGCGCTGACCATGCAGACCGGTCTTGGCATGGCGCCGTGGCAGTCGGGGAACAGCTTCATCGCGCTGGGGGTGACCTATTTTGTCTCCGCGTGGTTTGCCCCGCGCCTGATTGCCCGTTATCGCACCAGCACCCTTCTGCTGAGCGGCCTGGCGATCCAGATCCTCGGCCTGCTGGCGCTGATCGCCACCTTCCGCCACTGGGGGATGAACAATACGGCCCTGACGCTGGCACCGGCGACCGGGCTGGTCGGTTACGGGCAGGCGTTAATTGTGAACAGCTTTTACCGTATCGGGATGCGCGATATCCAGCCGGACGACGCGGGCGCAGCAAGCGCCATTTTGAGTACGCTTCAACAGGCGGCGCTGGGGCTTGGCCCGGCGATTTTCGGCGCGATTTTGCTGCACGCGCTGCAAAGCCACCACGGGGATTACACGCAGGCGGTCAACGTCTTCCTGATGGTGGAAACGGCAATGATGATTGCCCTTGCACTGGCAACGGTGCGTATGCGCCATCGCCTGTGCCTGCCGGTGATCACGACCTGCCACGCGACGAAGTAATGCGCCAGAATTTGCATAATATATCCGCAGCCGCCATTATGGGGCTGCAACAATACAGGAGATGTTATGCAGGAATTAATTGCTCAGGTTGAAGAGTTAGGGATTGAAATTAATCACACCACATCGCTGGTGATTATCTTTGGTATTATTTTTCTGACTGCCCTTATCGTGCATTTTATATTGCACAAACTGGTGCTGCGCGCCTTTGAAAAGCGTGCGCAGGCCAGCAGCCATTTGTGGCTGCAAATCATTACCCAGAATAAGTTATTTCACCGTCTGGCCTTTACCATTCAGGGGATAATCGTCAACGTTCAGGCGGCGCTGTGGTTACAAAAAGGCAGTGAAGCGGCGGAAATACTCACCACCTGCGCGAAGCTGTGGGTGATGGTGTATGCCCTGCTGTCCTTCTTCTCGCTGCTGGACGTGATCTTTAATCTGTCGCAAAAAATGGCGACCGCGTCCCAGCTGCCACTGAAAGGCATTTTCCAGGGCGTTAAGCTGGTGAGCGCCATTCTGGTCGGGATTTTGATTATCTCCCTGCTGATCGGTCAGTCTCCCGCGATTCTGATTAGCGGCCTGGGTGCCATGGCCGCGGTCCTGATGCTGGTGTTTAAAGACCCGATCCTTGGCCTTGTGGCGGGCATTCAACTTTCAGCTAACGATATGCTCAAGCTCGGCGACTGGCTGGAGATGCCGAAATATGGCGCTAACGGCACGGTGACGGACATCGGCCTGACCACCGTGAAGGTGCGTAATTTCGATAACACCATCACCACCATTCCGACGTGGGCGCTGGTGTCCGACGCGTTCATCAACTGGAGCGGCATGTCAGCTTCGGGCGGCCGCCGCATTAAGCGCAGCCTGAATATTGATACCACCAGCATTCATTTCCTCGACGAGCAGGAGCAGCAGAAACTGATTCAGGCGAAGCTGCTGAAACCTTATCTGGCCGCGCGTCATGAGGAAATTAACCTGTGGAATCAGCAAAACGGCGAAGGGGAATCGGTATTAAACCTGCGCAAGATGACCAATATCGGCACCTTCCGCGCCTATCTGAATGAATATCTGCGCAATCACCCGCGCATCCGTAAAGATATGACATTGATGGTGCGCCAGCTCGCGCCGGACGCCAACGGTCTGCCCATAGAAATATATGCCTTCACCAATACGGTGGTCTGGGCGGAATATGAAGATATCCAGGCCGATATCTTCGACCATATTTTTGCCGTGGTGGATGAGTTTGGTCTGCGGATCCATCAGTCGCCAACCGGGAACGATATTCGCTCGCTGGCGGTTGTTTCAGCAAACTAATCAGGCGCTGGCGCGGGAAATAAAGCGCCAGTCCATCATCACTCTTTCCGTGGGCGCATCGGGGTTGTCGATCTTATTTAACAGCAGATCGACGGCCTTGCGCCCGATATCCCGCGACGGCTGTTCGATGGTGGTAAGCGAGATCATCTCCGCCAGCTCCGTACCGTCAAACCCCACCACTGCAATATCCTCCGGTACCCGCAGCCCTGCCTGCTGAATAGCGCGCAGCGCGCCTGCCGCCAGAGTATCGGAAACCGCGAATACCGCGTCCGGCGGATCCTCCTTCAACAGTTTTTGCATCGCCGCCATCCCGGCGCCGGAACTGAGATCGCTGGCGTATTCAACCGCCTGATAATCGAGATCGCGCAGGTGGATCACGCTCTTGTAGCCGCGCTCGCGCAGGCGGGCATATTTGTAGCTGAGGTCGTGGTTGATCAGCGCAATGCGCGTGCACCCGCTTTCGGCAAGCTGGCTGACGACGTGCTGAGAAGCATCGACGTCGTTAATGCCGACGCAGGACACCGCCCCGGCATCGGCGTATTCCGCGCACTGCACCCACGGCGCATTGCCGATAAGCGCGGAGAGTTCCGGCAGCTTCGAGAACGCATCCATGGTGATAATCCCGTCGACGATTTTCCCCGTCAGCAGGCTTAACCCCGAGCGGGAGCGTTCGATGTCCGAGCCGGAATTGCAGAGTAAAATGCGGTAGCCGTTCTTTTCGGCCTCTTCTTCGATGCCCTTGACCACCTCGGCACAGAACGGGTTGGCGATGTTCGAAACCATCACCAGAATCATATAGCTGCGGGCGGTGCGCAGCTGGCGCGCCAGCAGGTTCGGCTGGTAGTTGCTCTCCCGAATCGCCTGCAGGACGCGCTCGCGGTTTTTCGCTTTAACCGTGTCGCTGTTGTTCAGCACACGAGAAACCGTCGCCACGGACACCCCGGCCAGTTGAGCGATTTTCTGAATTGACATAGCGACGACACATCCTGCGGTTAGCGTTTTATGCAGGCTATCATAATTTCGCGGCCCGGCGAACCGGGCAGCGCGTCATCGTTCCACCCTCACCCAGCGCTGCTGCTGATGGCTTTTTACAATGGCATCAATGATGTACATGACGTCTGCGCCGTCGTGGAAGGTCGCAAACAGCGGCTGCGCGGGCATGATGCCCGCCTGCACGGCGCGGTAGAACTGCGCCATCATGTTTTTGAAGGCATCCGGCCAGCCCTCGATATGGCCGCCGGGGAAGTGGGCGCTGTCGGCCACGTCGCGGTTCATCAGACCGGGGTCGTCGGTGAGGATCTCGTTTGCCTGCGCGCGATGCCCCACCCACAGCCGCTGGGGCACCTCCTGATCCCACGCCACCGACATCTCGCTGCCGTTGATTTCCAGCATCAGGCGGTTTTTACGCCCGGCGCTGACCTGCGAGACGCTAAAACTGCCCTTGCTGCCGTCGTCGAAGCGGATCAGCACGGAGCCAAAATCTTCGGTGGTGACCGGTTTGTCCTCATACGCCGCGTGTGGATCGTGGCTGAAGGTCTGATTTCCCGCCACGCTGGCCTTGCGCGTCGGCCAGACGATAGAGAGATCGGCCATCACCTCGGTGATACGCCGCCCGGTCACAAACTGCACGGTATCACACCAGTGAGAGCCGATGTCCGCCACCGCGCGGGATGCGCCGCCGAGCGCGGCATCCACCCGCCAGTTGTAGTCGGTTTCCAGCAGCATCCAGTCCTGCAGGTAGCTGCCGTGTGCAGCAAATAGTCGCCCGAGGCTACCCGCGCGCATCATGCTCGCCGCCTGACGCACCATCGCAAACTGGCGATAGACAAAGCTTACGCCGTGTATCACACCCGCCTGCTCCGCCAGCGCCACCAGCTCGCGCGCCTCGTCCGGCGTCATACACAGCGGTTTTTCGGAAAACAGATGCTTACCTGCGCGTAAAATCTGGCGGTTAATCGCGGCGTGCAGGTGGTTTGGCGTGCAGTTGTGCACCACGTGCAGATCCGGGTGCGCAAGCAGATCCTCCACGCGGCCATAGGCGCAGGGGACGTTAAGCGCGCGCGCCTTTTCCTGCGCCTTCGCGAGCGAGCTGTCGCACAGCGCGACAACCTGCACCACACCGAGACGGCGCAGCGCCTCAATATGGGCCGGGCCGATAAAGCCGCTGCCGATAATACCGACGTTAATCATGGCTGCCTCCTGCGGCGAAATCATCAAACGCCCGCCCGGAAACCGGAATGATATGGCGGCGGATAAACTCGCTGCCTTCGCGGGCACCGGTATCGCCATCCTTCAGGCAGCACTCCCACTCCAGCACCGCCCAGCCATCGTAGTCGTACTGGGTCAGCTTGCTAAAGATACCCTTGAAGTCGATCTGCCCGTCGCCGAGCGAACGGAAACGCCCGGCGCGATCGATCCACGGCTGGTAGCCGCCGTATACGCCGCTGCGCCCGTTGGGGCGAAACTCCGCATCCTTGACGTGGAACGCTTTGATGCGCGCGTGGTAGATGTCGATAAAGGTCAGGTAATCCATCTGCTGCAACAGCATGTGGCTGGGATCGTAGAGAATGTTGCAGCGCGGATGGTTATCAAGCAGCGCCAGAAAACGCTCGAAGGTTACGCCATCGTGCAGGTCTTCCCCCGGATGCAGCTCAAAACAGACGTCCACGCCCTGTTCATCGAAGGCGTCGAGAATGGGCCGCCAGCGGTTTGCCAGTTCCTGAAACGCCGCCTGAAACCGCTGCGCGTTGTGCGGCGGCCACGGATAGAAAAACGGCCAGGCCAGCGAGCCGGAGAACGTCGCGTGCGCCTTTAACCCCAGCCTGGCGGAGGCCACCGCCGCCTGTCTGAGTTTCTCCGTTGCCCAGGCCTGGCGCGCCGCGTCGTTACCGCGCACGCTGCCCGGGGCGAAGTGGTCAAACGCATCGCTGTAAACGTCGCTCACCGCAACCAGCTGGCCTTCAAGATGAGTCGACAGCTCGCTTATCACCAGCCCGTGTTCCGCCAGCTTACCGGTAATGTCGTCGCAGTAGGCCTGGCTTTCTGCCGCGTTTTCCACGTCAAAAATGTGCGGATGGTTACAGGGAATTTGCAGGGCTTTGTAGCCCTTCCCTGCTGCCCAGCTTGCCAGCCTGTCCAGCGAGTTAAACGGCGCGTCCCCGCCGATAAACTGCGACAGAAAAATCCCGGGTCCTTTTATCGTCCTCATACCACCTCCTGATCCTTACGCCTTATCATCGTCATACCTGAACGTGAAAAGGAAAATGAGTGCAATCGCCGCGGCAGCCACCGCCGGGATCCACCAGAATGTAACCCACGCCTGCGGCACAGGCTGACCCACTACCAGACGGTTATACAGCGCGCCGGATATCTGCGAGCCGAGCAGCATCCCGATACCGTAGGTAAACATGACGATCATGCTCTGGGCCTGACCTTTAACCTTTTCGCCCGCCACGCGGTCGGTATAGATAAAGCCCACCACAAAGAAGAAATCGTAGCAGACGCCGTGGAGCAGAATGCCGAGGTAGAGCAGGATGCGCCCCTCTTCACTGACGCCCATCGCGAACATGGCGTAACGCACAAACCACGCCAGCATGCCGATGAGCAGCATATATTTCACGCCCAGACGGCGGAACAGCAGCGGGATCACCAGCATGAAGAAGATCTCGGACATCTGCCCGAAGGACATGGCGGTGCTGACGTCGGCAATGCCCGCATCTGCGAGATACGAGGCGGTGTAGGCGTAATAGGTACCGAGCGGTACGGAGATCAGCATCGCGCAGACGGAGAAGACCAGAAAGTGGCGCGTTTTGAGCAGCGCAAAGGCATCCGCGCAGAAAAGATCGCGCACTTTAACCGGCAGGCCTTTCGCTGGCGCGGGCGTGTGCGGCAGCGTCAGGCTGTAAAGCGCCAGCAGCACGGAGCTGGCCGCCGCCACCTGAAAGATGGTGACGCTTGAAGCCACGCCGGTCACGCCGATAAATATTCCCGCCACGATCCAGCCGATGGTGCCAAACACGCGCACCACCGGGAAGGTTTTATCGACGTTCGCCAGGCTGTGAAACGCGATGTTGTTGGTCAGCGCCAGCGTCGGCATGTAGCAGAGCGTATAGCCAAAGAGCAGGCCAATCAGCAATGCGCCGTTTTGTGCAATAAGCGCGCCGGGAACGAACCACAGGATCGCCGCGCCCGCCAGGTGCATCACCGCCATCACCTTCTGCGAGGCAAAGAAGCGATCCACCAGCATGCCAAGTACAAACGGCGAGAGAATGGAGGCGATTGGTCCGGCGGAAAACGCATCGCCAATCAGCAAAGACATGTTGTGCTGGGTCATTACCAGGCCGAGCGTGACCGACCAGCTACCCCAGATAAAAAACTGCAGAAACATCATCAGCGACAAACGCGGCACCAGCAGCCGGTGCTGCCCTATCGCCTGTCCACGACTTTCGGTTGTTGACACCATGATAAGCCTCACCCAGAGAAAGTAATCGATTACAAAACGGTTCAATTAAAAAGTAATCGATTACAAAATAAAGATCCTGGGGATCGAGACGGATTTGGGAGAGGGGTCACGATAAAGAAGACGCGTTTGCTGATTGGGTAATGACGTGTAGGCCCGGTAAGCACAGCGCCACCGGGCAAAGGCTTACGTGCGGTCTGGTGCCCTCGCCCCAACCCTCTCCCACAGGGAGAGGGTGAAAACCCTACCACGTATAGGCCCGGTAAGCGCAGCGCCACCGGGCAAGGGCTTACGTGCGGTCTGATGCCCTCACCCCAACCCTCTCCCACAGAGAGGGGGAGGCAAACCCCTACCACGTTTAGACCCGGTAAGCGCAGCGCCACCGGGCAAGGGGTTACGTGCGGTCTGGTGCCCTCACCCCAACCCTCTCCCACAGGGAGAGGGAGAAAACCCTACCACGTGTAGGCCCGGTAAGCGCAGCGCCACCGGGCAAGGGCTTACGTGTGGTCTGATGCCCTCACCCCAACCCTCGCCCACAGGGAGAGGGAGGCAACCCCCTACCACGTGTAGGCCCGGTAAGCGCAGCGCCACCGGGCAAGGGGTTACGTGTGGTCTGGTGCCCTCACCCCCCCTCTCCCACAGGGAGAGGGGCAACCCCCTACTACGTGTAGGCCCGGTAAGCGCAGCGCCACCGGGCAAAGGATTACGTGCGGTCTGATGCCCTCACCCCAACCCTCTCCCACAGGGAGAGGGAGAAATACGCATCACTTTTTACGTGACAGCTTGAACGCCACAAACAGGAAGACCACCCACACCGGCAGCAGCATGGCGGACAAACGCATGTCGTCGATGGTGCACATCAGCACGAGGATCATCGCCAGGAAGGCGATACAGATGTAGTTCCCCGCCGGGTAGAGCAGCGCCTTAAACTGTGTCTCGCGGCCCTTACGTCGCATTGCCGAACGAAAACGCAGGTGCGCCAGGCAGATCATGATCCAGTTCAGCAGCAGCGTGGCAACCACCAGCGCCATCAGCAGGCCGAACGCCTCTTTCGGCAGCAGGTAGTTGATCAGCACCACCAGCGAAGTGATTGCGCCGGAGAGCAGCAGCGAATTCACCGGCACGCCGCGACGGCTGACGCGAGTCAGGAACTTCGGTGCGTTACCCTGCACGGAGAGGCCAAACAGCATGCGGCTGTTGGAATACACGCCGCTGTTATAGACCGACAGGGATGCCACAAGGATCACGAAGTTCAGCGCAGACGCCACCACGTTACTGTTCAGATCGTGGAAAATCATCACGAACGGACTGCTGTCGGATTTCACTTCCACCCATGGATAGAGCGCCAGCAGCACCACCAGCGAGCCGATGTAAAACAGCAGGATACGGTACACCACCTGGTTGACCGCTTTCGGGATGCTTTTGTGCGGATCGCGCGCTTCGGCGGCGGTAATACCGATAAGCTCCAGACCGCCGAAGGAGAACATGATCACCGCCAGGGACAGGATCAGCCCCTTCCAGCCCGTCGCCAGGAAGCCGCCGTGCTGCCAGAGGTTGTCGATCGTGGCGCGCTCGCCGCCGTGACCGGAGAACAGCAGCCACAGGCCAAAGCCGATCATGCCGATAATCGCCAGCACTTTGATCAGCGCAAACCAGAACTCGGTTTCACCGTACAGGCGCACGTTAACCAGGTTAACCGCATTAATGATGATGAAGAAGGCGGCGGCCCAAATCCACGTCGGGACGTCCGGGAGCCAGTACTGCATATAGATGCCGGCGGCGGTCAGTTCAGCCATGCCTACCAGCACAAACATCACCCAGTAGTTCCAGCCGGAGAGGAACCCCGCGAACGGCCCCCAGTATTTGTAGGCAAAGTGGGCGAACGACCCTGAAACCGGCTCTTCGACAACCATCTCGCCGAGCTGGCGCATGATGAGGAAGGCGATGATCCCGGCGATGGCGTAGCCCAGCAATACCGCAGGACCTGCAATCTGAATGGCGGGACCGATGCCGAGGAACAGCCCGGTGCCGATCGCGCCGCCCAGGGCAATTAACTGAATATGTCGATTTTGCAAACCACGTTGCAGCGTCGGATGCTGATCCGACGAGGCTTCAGGGCTGTCGTTGCCTGAAGCGGATGACGCGTCTTTCACGTCCTACCCCTGTCTCTTTTTTAGAAGGGGCACGTTTTAACACTTCATGCTGGAGGTAGCAAGGGATTGGGGCATCCCTGCCCCGATAACGAGGTGGAACCTAGAACTCGTAGCCCACCGACACCTTAAAGGTGCGCGGCTCGCCCTGAGTGACGTAAGTGCCGGAATCGTCAACGCTGGTCCAGTAATTTTCATTGGTCACGTTGTCGATACCCGCACGAACGGTCATCTGGTTTTCATTGTGGTTAACGGCGAAGCGATAGCGCATGCCGAGATCCAGCGTGGTGTAACTGTCCAGCTTTTTGCTGTTAGCCAGGTCGGCGTACTGCGTGCCGGAGTGGTTCACGCGCGCGGTCGCGGTCAGGCCATCGATAGGCTTGATGTCGTATTCCGCGCCCAGTACGGCATAGAAGTTTGGAATGCCGATCGCATCGTTGCCCTGGTTGAGGCCGTTGTTGGTTTTGGTTAATTCCGCCTGCAGCCAGGTGGCGCTGGCGTTCAGGCGCATCCCCAGCATCGGCTCACCGAAGACGTTCAGCTCGACGCCGCGGTTGCGCTGCTCTGCATCCAGCCCGTAGCGTTTGGTTTCGCTGTCGAGGATCGCCGACGGCATTTTGATTTCGAACAACGCCAGGGAGCCGCCCACGCGGCCAAAGTCGGCCTTCACGCCCACTTCGTTCTGCTTAGAGTGCACGATACCGGTGCTCTGGCCGTAGTTAACGGCGGTGTTGGGCGCGGTTTCGCCCGGCTGCAGCGCTTCGGTGTGGTTGGCGTAAAGAGAGATCTCATCCCAGGGTTTGTAAACAACGCCGTAGGTGGGCATCCAGCGACTGCCGTCGAAACTGTCTGCCGCATTTTCCGCCCCGGTGATTTTGTTGTAGCCGCGAATAACCACTTTCTGATGACGCGCTCCGGCGGTGAACAGCAGTTTGTCGTCCAGCACGCCCAGCGTATCGCTCAGCAGCCAGCCCTGTGTGCGGGTGCGCCCGCTGGTCAACGGATCGCTGTATTTCCCGCCAGACCCGTTGAAGTTAGTGCTGTCCGGCGCGTCCACGCCGGTATTGTGATAGATGTTGGTGTACGGATTATCTGCCGCCGCCGACATTTTCCACGCGATTTTCTCGTTTTTGGTCATCGCGGAATACCCGACGTTGACCTTGTGCGACACGAAGCCGGTATCAAAGTTGCCGCGAATGCCCGCCATCCCGCTGACGGAATCGCTGATGCGATTGGTATCGAGCCGGCTGGCCGTGGCCGTGCCGCTCTTGTCCAGCAGCTTCGGCGCGCTGTAAAGACCTTCTTCATGCGCGTGCTGTGCGCCCAGGCCGGTGTAGGCCGTCCAGCTGTCGGTGATATCGTACTCGCTGCGCCACATGCCGAATTCGTTTTCGATATTGCTGTAGGCCCACTTCTGGGAGAAGTTACGGTCGTTTTTCGGCGGCTCCGGCACGAAATCCACCGCCGAGATGTTGACGCTGGTCGGGCTGCCGTGGAAGGTTTTCTTCTGATACCCCAGATCCAGCGAGGTGCGGAACTGGTCGCCTTTGTAATCCAGCCCGGTCGAGAGCAAGGTGGTGCGGCGGCGATCGTTGGCGACAGGCGTTTCCCCTTCACGGTGAACCAGGTTTACGCGTGCACCAAACTGATCGTTGTCGCCAAAGCGACGGCCTGCGTCCAGGGTTGTCCCAACCTGGGAATCCGAGGTGTAGTCCACGCCGACTTTGGCCTGCGGCGTGTCGCCCGCGTGTTTCGGCTCAAGGTTGATCATCCCCCCGACGCCGGAACTGGCGGCACCGTTCATCAGAGAGTTGGCCCCTTTGAAGATCTCAATCCGGTCAACCATCTGCGCGTCGACAACCTGGCGCGGCAGCACGCCGGAGAGGCCGCCAAAGGTCATGTCATCGCCGTCGAATTTCAGCCCGCGAATACGGAAACTCTCCGCGCTGTTGCCGTAACCCTGCACAAACTGCACGCCCGCATCATTAGCGACCACGTCGGCGATGGTTTTCGCCTGCTGGTCTTCCACCAGCTTCGAGGTGTAGCTGATGATGTTGAACGGTACGTCCATGGCGTTCTGCTGGCCGAGCATCCCCATGCGTCCACCGTTGGCAACCTGTCCGTCAAGGAAGGCGGGCACCAGTTGGTCGCCGCCGGGCTTAAAATCGCTGGCGGTGGATGACTGGACGACGATGGTGTCCTCTTTTTTGGTATCCGCCGCCAGGGCGGAATGTGTAGCCGCGCCGATAGCGAGCGCCAGCAGCGTTTTATGCATTGTGGTGTTGTTCATAAATAACTCATCAAAAGTGCGCGCAAAATTGGCCCGTCGCCGGGCCTTAGAATTTAGTTAAGCGAAATGCGAACGACGCTGTCCGGCCCGTTAGTGGAGTGATCTTTATTGAAAGGCTGTTTAACGGTGACGAACAGGGTCTGGCCATCGGCCGAGAGCAGCAGGCTGTTCGGATTCGGCGGCAGATCCCACGAATGCTTCACGGCAAAAGTGGTGGCGTCCAGGCTTAGCAGTTTTCCGCTTTCACGCTGAGTGATGTACAGCTCATTGCGTTTGGCGTTGAATTTCACCGCCAGCGAATCGCCCACTTCCAGCTGTTTGATCAGCTCACCGGTGCGGATATTCATCACCAGCGTGGTTTTGGCTTTGGAGTTATCGGTGACAAACAGACGACCGGTGGCAGTATCTTCCGCCAGGTTCAGCAGCAGCGCAGGCTTGTCGCCCAGCGGTTTCCAGCGTTTTTCGATTTTGTTGCTGCGCGGATTGATGACGAGGATCTCGCCGCCGCCGTTAGCCGCGTAAATCCGGTCCATCTGTTCAGACCACAGCAGCCCGGTCACCCACTGTCCGGCGTTTTTGATGGTTTTTTTCAGCTTCAGCGTTTTCGCATCAACCACCCAAATCACGCCCGGATCGCCCACGCCGCCAACGTACAGCGTGCCGTCGTGGAGCATGATTTCGCGCGCGCCGAACGGGAATCCCTCTTTGTTGCGCTCGGTGAACATCAGGCGCTGTTGGATTTTGCCGTCCGCGGTGCTGATGGTGCTAATGCCACCGTCCAGCGAGTTGGTCACGTACAGGGTCTGCCCGTCCGGGGAGATCGTCATCGCAAAGTTTTTCAGATCGGTATGGCTGCGCCCGAGGGTTTTCAGCGTGGCAGGATCAAGCTTATAGATCACCCCACCCTGCACATCCTTGAACCCTTCCGCGCTGGCAACGAACAGCGCATCGCCTTTCGGGTTAAGCACCATCTCGTACAGGCCATCAGCCAGGTCGCGTTTTAACACGCCCGTTTGCGCCGGGGCGGTAACGGTTTTCTCAGGAGCCGGGGCGGGTGTGGCCGCTTTCTGCGCTGCACAGCCGGAAAGAGAAGCAGCGACGAGCAGCGCCAGCGCAGACATTTTTTTGGTCATCAGGAACATCCTTTACCGTTCAAAGATTAGCGGGCGGGGATCTGCGTCGCATGTGGCTGCGATTGGGTGATGAAGGCAGGCTGTAAGGCCAGAGCAGGATCCACCGTTGTACTCAGTGTTCCGTGTGAGGCCTGCTCACTGTTTATGCGGGAAGAGTCCGTCTGCGCCCGCAAACACTAAAGAGAATGAGAACTATACTCATTATACTTTTATGATCAAGTGTAAATCTGCGTAACGGCTTCAATTAAAAGGAATGCCGGGATGAGAGAATCCCCCTCAGTTTTTGGTGCAGTAAAACACCGGGGAACTCCCAAAACGAAAAAGATAGCTGGAGGCGTTCATCGGAATAATTTCCAGGCTAAGGCCACGATCGCGGTGATGGAAGAAGTCGGGGATATAATGACGATAGGCTTCGTCTTTTTTCGGTAATTCATTCGTATCGCTGGAGATCAGAATAACGCGTTCATCTTCACGCCAGAAACGGAAAGCCACTTTATTACTGACGGTTATCGGAGACTGCCCTGCCTGACGGTATTCTCCCGTGGAATCATAATCGCCCGTGCCATTATGAAAAGAAAACGTCATCACGGTGTCTGTCCATGCGCTGTTTTCCACGATAATTAAGTGCCCCTCACAGGAAAAATTATTCTGCTGATAATGCAGGTAGCCTGCATACAGCAGCGGGGCAACAATCGCCAGCATAATGGCCAACCAGCGCGCGGTGAGGTTAGTCATTTTCATAATATTGCTCCCGGTACAATATCGATTCACACTGCGCACCTGCCAGTTCAGCCTGTTTATCGCAGACAATCACCGACGTGCCCTGCTGATAATGATTGAGGGTGATATAAACCCGTCCTCCGGCGCTGCACTGAACCAGGTAGCGTTTAACCAGCGAGGTGAATTTATTCTGGCTTTGCATTTTGTCATGCAGGGAGGAATAAACGTTACACCCCTCGACGTTGCCGATAAAATGATAGTCTGCAAACGGTGCATCACCCGGTTTTAATTGCTGATAAAGAACGAAACAGCTGACCAGAAAAAGAAGGGCGGCAATGCCGTAGGCTATTTTGGATGAAAACAGGCTTTTGCGCGGGCGTACAACGGGCGCGGGTAAATACGCCTTTTCTTCCTCAGGCTGGCCGTCTTTCGGGGCTGTTGCAACAGGCAAAATAAACTCTTCGAGCGTACCGGACTGCAGAGCTGCAACTGCCTTAAATCCCTCCTTTGGCACGGTCTGGACGATATTTTCTGCCAGGCCCACGGATTTAAGCGCCTTACGGATGGAGGCAATCGTCTGGTAGAGGGCATTGGTGGTGACAATCGCCCCCTGCTTTTCCCACACCGCCGAAAACAGATAACGCTGTGTCAGGACGTCGCCGTTGTGTTCCAGCAGCAGGAGCAGGCACTCACTGACCGGGCCGTGCAGCAGCACCGCGCGATTGGGATAGCCATCACGCGGGCCAAGCCGACGTTTGTCTGGCTCAAACAGCACCGAGCCATTGATCAGAAAAACTGGCCTCATGGCGACCCCACAACGGGTAAAAAAACGCGCGATGCATTCATAAAAATTATGATGCCCTTTCCGTTAGAACAGTCTGATTCAGATTTTAGTTGTTACTTATCAATCAACTGCATTTTATAAAGCGCGGCCATTCCACTTTCCAGCGCACCGGGGCCCCTCTCCTGAATCAGTATAAATCATTTAACTTCACTCCTGTTTTTTGCCGCGAAAACGTAATGTCAGGGTCATGGCATAAAACCTGTCGCAGCGGGCTTTTACACCAGGCCATGACAGAGAAATATGCTATGTATAAGTCAAAATATGCATTTAAATCTTGAGGTGTCGATCGGATATGCAATTTCAGACCAAAACAACGCCGAAAAGCCAATAGATAGAGCATTATTCCAAAAATACGACTTATCTCGACAAAGACTCTATGACAGAGGGGCTTCCCGTCGGTTTTACATAGCGCATAGGGTTGTGTATTGGAAAGCATTCATAGCAGCCATATAATCCTCCACACAAACGGTATGGATATTTTCGACGCTTATATGTAGGTGTGCGTGCTCGTCTTTATTTAATACAGGTACATGATATGGGCTATCGTCTATACGGATTTATGATTGGTGATGAAATTCATTTCGACATTGCTAATCGCAGGCTATACCGGCTTACGGGCAGTCATACCGAGAAGAGCATCGCTTTCGCGTCAATCTATTTTAACGAAACGATGTTAAGGCTGTTTCTTTATCTGCTGCAAAATGGCAGAACGAAACCGGTCAGCAAAGAAGAACTGTTTGAAGAAGTGTGGGAGGCGCATAATCTCAGCCCCTCCACACAGCGATTATGGCAGGTTCTGCACAATCTCAATAATAAGCTACGCATGCTTGGCCTGCCCGACGATTTTATTCGCAATATTAAAGGGCGTGGTTACATCGTTAATTACCCTGATGTAATCCCCGTTTATTACAGAATGAGCGAACTCCCGGCTCACTCTGTTAAAAAAGAGGAGAAGACAGATACCCTGAATGAGTGATGTCACTTCAGGTGTTTGCCCTGAACACGCAAGTGTGAGGGGCATTTTTTTATGTTACTTCCTCATAATTATAAATTACCCCCATTAATGCTGGTGACGATAGCACTGTTGCTCGGTTATAGCCGACGCTGGAAAAAACATATGAAGATATTAAATAGCTTTATTAATTTAAAAGTCAGTAAAAAACTATTCTTCGGATTCTCCGCTGTCCTGTTGATCACAGCAGCCATTCTGACCACCGGATTATTTGGTCTGTTTAACGTCCAGGATAAGGTAGAAAAAAACGGGCATACCACCGATCTCTTTAACGCCCTGTCGGCCGTGCGCCTCAACCGGACCAGCTATCAATATACGCTGGATCAAAAATATCTCGACCAGACCAACGCCGCCGCGCAGAGCATGCAGGCGACGGTTGCTCAGCTGGAAAAGTACGACTGGACGGCCGACGGCCAATCAACCGTTAATAATACTGCCAACGCCGTAAACAGCTACGTTGAGACGCTGTCCCTGTTTACGAAAGCGCTGGTTGAAAAGAAGGCGAGCGAGGCGAAGCTCAACACCCAGAGCCTGTGCGACAACGCCGGGCTTGCTACTGCCCTGAGCCGCAACGGTATTTTGCCCCCGCAGCAGGCGCTGACTGCCGCTCAAGTGGCCTTCACCATGAGCGACATTGATTCGCAGGTGACGCTGTTCAAACAGCATCCGAGTGATGGACTTAAGCAGGAGATCGTTTCACGCCTGCAAAGCGTTAAAAACGACGCTGAGCAGCTGATGCCGTTCGTGCCTGAAGAGCAGAAAGCCTGGTTGCTCGCCAGTCTTTCGGATACGAAGCGTATCGGTGGCGAACTGGATCACTATAAAGGCGTCTGGTCGAATCAATCTACATTATCGGATGACCTGAGCCTGAAGGCCGCAACGTTAACGCAGGCTATTCAGACGATGTTCACCCGCCAGCAGCAGAAAGTGTTTGATACCGTTGATCATATCCAGATGCAGATGGTTCTGGTCGCGGCCATCGGGATCGCGCTAGGTATGCTGTTGGCACTCGCCATTACCCGCTCGATTACGCGTCCGCTGAACGAAACCCTGCGCGTGGCAGAGCAGATTGCCAAAGGCGACCTGACCAGCACCCTGACCAGCACGCGTCGTGACGAACCGGGCCTGTTAATGCAGGCGGTTGATACCATGAATACCAACCTGAAAAACATCATTAACGACGTTCGGGATGGGGTGGATAGCGTGGCGCGTTCTTCGTCGGAAATTGCGGCCGGCAATATGGATCTTTCGGCGCGCACCGAGCAACAATCCGCGGCCGTGGTGGAGACTGCCGCCAGCATGGAGGAGTTGACCTCCACCGTCGCGCTTAACGCGGAAAATGCCAACCATGCGCGGCTGCTGGCAGAGGAAGCATCACAAAATGCGACCGAAGGCAGCGCCATCTCACAAAAGGTGATCGACACCATGAAAAACGTGCGCAGCAGTTCGCACCGTATTTCAGAGATTACCACCGTGATCAACAGCATCGCTTTCCAGACCAACATCCTGGCGCTGAATGCCGCCGTGGAAGCCGCTCGCGCGGGCGATCAGGGCAAAGGCTTTGCGGTGGTGGCAGCCGAAGTGCGCACGCTCGCCCAGCGCAGCGCGCAATCCGCCAAAGAGATTGAAAACCTGATCCACGAGTCCGTGGTGCACGTCGATACCGGCTTTAACCTGGTAGAAAGCGCGGGCGATGCCATGTCCCGCATTGAGACCTCCGTGGCGCAGGTGCGCGACATCATGAGCGAAATCGCCGCCGCCACCGATGAGCAAAGCCGCGGTATTTCGCAGATTGCACAGGCCATGGCGGAGATGGATACCACCACGCAGCAGAACGCCGCGCTGGTGGAAGAGTCTTCCGCAGCAGCAAGTTCGCTGGAAGACCAGGCCGTACAGCTGGAGAAAGTGGTGTCGATTTTCCGCGTCTCGAAAGATAACGCCGGGCGTGCGGAAAAACGTCGGGTAAATGGCGCCAGCACCGCCACCGCGACCACGATGAAACGTCCCGCTGCCAGCGACCAGGACGACTGGGTCAAATTCTGATAACTCCCGCGCGGTTGCCCCGAAGGTGACCGCGCATTGAAGGCCACCATGACTACCGTAACTAAATCACCCACTACCCTGCTCTCCGGGCTCAGCACGCTGCTGGCCCGTCTTTTTCCTCCGGCGCCCGAGAAAGCGCTGAGCGTCGCCATTCATCAGCGCCAGATCGTTCCGGTTTATCAGCCTTTCTTCGACAGCCAGACGGGCAACATCGCGGGCGTTGAAGTGCTGGCCCGCTGGCGGCACCCGCTGTACGGCAACGTTGCGCCGGACATTTTTATCCCGCTGGCGGAGGAGCATGATCTGATTGCACCCCTGACCCATTATCTGATCCAGCAGGTCATTGCCGAGCTTCGCCAACCGATCCCTCTCTTCCCTGAGGGGCTTTACATCAGCCTTAATCTCAGCCCGCATAACTGCCTCGACCCGCATTTCAAAACGGATTCGCTCGATCTGTTAAATGCCCTTGCCGCCAGCCAGGTGCAGGTGGTGGTTGAGATCACCGAAAGGCATCCGCTGCATTTCACCCCGCAGCTAAGCGAGTGGTTTGCCACGCTGCGTCAGTCCCGTATCGCCATCGCGCTGGATGACTTCGGCACGGGCTATTCGAACCTGTCATACATCCACGCCCTGCAACCGGAATTCATCAAGATCGACAAACTGTTCGTCGGTCAGATCCGCGAGAACGGCGACACCCGCCTTCTGGATAGCCTCATCAATCTGGCTAAAAATATGGATCTGCGGATCATTGCAGAAGGGGTGGAGACGCAGGCTCAGGCCGATTATCTGCGCGTAAAAAACTGTGATTACCTGCAAGGCTATTACTTCTGCAAACCGGTGCAAATTGATGAGCTGGTGAGTTTGGTCAGCCGGGCGGCAGAGACGGTGTGAGCGGGGGAAAATGCTGAGTGAGAATGGCCCTGTAGGATTGAATATTAGATATTAATTGTCTGAATTTAATAGGAATTACCTCATTCAATAATCTCACATACCCCCACATATACCCCCATATTCATCCGCATCAATCCCACGCAAAAAGAAACAACGAACATTGTGTGCATAAATTTACTGGAGCAACAAAAAAGCAACAAATTAATTGTTGAGACTTTGTTCACCATACAGACATAAAACACGCATATATACTCAGAAAACGTTGTTCCAATCGTTCCAGTTGTTCCAAAGACAGCAACATATTGTATTTTAAAGAATCATGCTCCAAAAAGTGGAACAACTCGGGGGTAAAAAAGTTGTTCCAGATGGCGGTTTTGGTACAACTCGGGCGGTGAATTTGAAGCATGAATGGTAATTTTGTGCAGATTTAAGGCAGTGCATACCGGGGTTCATTAAGGAAAAGTGAAGCGGGTGTTCTAAGGGGGAGTAGAGAGAGGGCTTAAATCATGTTGCATATTTGTTGCGTTTAAAGGACGTAAGACGGTTGTTTTTCGAGGTGATGCTTTTAGGTGTGGGTTAGCAATATGGACTCGAAAGTCAAACACGGTGATACGCCGAGTTTAAAAAGCTGCATACGTTTAACGTTTGGACATCGCAACCCATTGAATCATTTTGATTATCGTGAAACGCGAGAAATGGCGAGCAACAAACACGAACATTATTCGGGTTCGCCTGGACATCAACACTGCTTAGGTTCAGAGGTTCCGACAAAAAGCGTAGAGAGCTACGAAGATAACCAACCCTCTTTAAGAGGGGAAGCTCAGCGTATTGAGGGTCATTACGAACTGCTCAAAATTCGACCTACGAAATCTTCGTAGGTCACAGCATTACCGGGAGTCACCCTGTCCAAGCATGCAAGGGGCATCGAAGGGGCTTGCATGCGCTCAACCGTATGCTGGAGGATATGTTTGATGAATCCGACATGTGGCTGATTGCTGATTAAACACTTTGCGCCTTCATCCCGAAAAAGTACAATCCTTTACGATTGGCGATCATTTGATACTCGCACTATTGTACGATCGCCAGTCTGCCGTAGCTTGTGCTTGCATACCACAGGCTACGGCACCTGTAACCTTGTAATCTGTACAAGTTACTGATGTAATTCACTGCGACAACCGTTACAAGGTGAAATCAATGAATATTAAGACTCATGAAGGGGCCAAGGTCTACACGCCGTTAACTTTGAAGCTTTATGACTGGTGGGTACTGAATATTTCTAATCAGTTTGCTTGGAAATGCCCTACAGGACAGTTTCTGCTTCCACACTATTTAAAACATCTAGGTCACAAGCATCTCGATATCGGCGTGGGTACTGGATATTACCTGACTCATGCTCCTTCTGACTGCAAGATATCGCTGATGGACCTCAACACGGCAAGTCTGAACGCTGCTTCTGCCAGAGCCAGAGAGTCCCAAATACTTCAAAAAATTAACCACGATGTATTTGATCCTTATCCGGTTCACCTGAACAATCAATTCGACTCCATCTCAATGTTTTATCTTCTTCACTGCCTGCCAGGAACTATGGCAGATAAGGCTATAGTAATAGGAAATGCCAAAATGGCGTTAACTGACGATGGAGTACTTTACGGTGCAACTATTCTTGGTAATGGAGTAAAACACAATAGTTTCGGAAAGATGCTGATGAATACTTATAATAGCAAAGGAATTTTCTCCAATAAAAATGACTCCGAGGTATCCCTAAGAAAAATACTTTCCGATCATTTTGAAACCGCTGAAGTGAGAGTGACCGGCACCGTGGCTTTATTTTCGGCTTCAGGAAAAAAATAATCGTTACCGCAATCTGATCTTTTACACAGATCGGTTGCGGGACTTCACTCTGTTAGAGTTAGGGTAAAAGCACTATTGCTGTTAACTGCCTTTTTCGTCACACCAACGGTCGCCCTCTTCAGTGCTGTGTTAAATGCAATAAGCGTAACCGGGCATGGGGATGATTTGCTGCAGTTTGAGTGGCTCTGAAAGAGAAATACATCCTCCGGGTAACGTTTTCTCCGTATATGGATGATTTTTTGTATCCCTGGCCTTAACTCAATATTGCATTCTTTAAACTTACTCGCTGCTACGAACGTCTGTCTATCATTGGTCAGATCGTCATATTTAAGTCTGAGAAGGCGCAAAGGCCTGACCTGACTCAGATACAACATAGTCCAGAGATCTGACCATACATCAGAAATGGCCTCAAGATTTCGTTTGATAGCAAAGAATTCATTTAAAGTGAGAATATTCTCGTCCATTGACATAGTTGAAGCCATTCCTCTGACCATTATAGAATATAACAACTGCAAATAGGATACCTTGTTAAGATTAAACAATCAGTGTACCTAAAGCTAGTTACCTTCTAATGCTATTATTAACCTGCGGAAGGCCCTAGTTTCTGTGTATGCTGATTCTACTGAGCAAGATAAACCACAAATTTAGGTGGTAAAAAATCAAATACCAAAATCACGTTTAGTCAAACAGATGACTTCAATCTCCGCAATCCGTATGACACCGATCAATAAACTTAAATTGATCGTTATCACCGATCACAATGTGTGACGAAGATCACTTTTTAGCCGAATCGATTAAGCAAAATACTATTACTGTTTCGTCATACCAATGATGAGGCTGGCATTTTAGTGTTTCGAGTTCGAGGACTATACACATGCATAAATTACTCTCCCCTCGCCTGCAACAGGACATCCTGCAGGCCCTGTCCATTTTCTTTCCCTATCCGCCAACCGGTAAACAGTACTTCAGTTGTTTTGAGGACATCAGCGAGCTACAGATGGCTGTAAACATTGAAGCTCTTATTGAAAAACGCCTGATTTGCCGCCGGGCTATCTCACGAACTGATGATATCCCCTACGTCAGACTTGCTTATCTTCACCTGACAGAGAAGGGCTTTTCTTATGCCGTTGCACACTGCTGAACTGTCAGAAGGTTCAGGCAGGCCAGAGGCACTGTAGATTAACATCTGCTATGACTGGAGTTTGTAAATGAGTAAATACTTATCAGTCGCAACTTTTGAATGCGAAATTATTTTCTGGCTAAGGGCTCTCTTTCCCTGCCCTCCCGATGCGAAAGATTTCGTTCGCTTTTTTCCTGATGTCAGCATTCCGGAACTGATTAAATGCATTGCGGATCTGATAGACAGACAACTTGTGTCGAAAGCGGCACTGAGGTATGAAGACGGCGATGCATATCTGTCATTTCAGGGGCTTGTTCTGACGGCTGACGGATGCACTTATGCTCAGCAGCTTGCAAGAGGATGTGCCGGGAAGAGTAATTTTTAGCCGTCTCGTTGATAGACCATTTACTTTTTGTGGTCTATGTTTATTTTATTGAGTGATGTTTGCGGCCCTGTAACCATCCTCAACTTATTGGTCACACATATCTGCTTTTGAAACGTCCTCTTTACCCCATTGAGGATATTGCTCATCACTCACTCCTGATAGTCGATATCATTGATGAGAACCACTGCTTTCGCGTTCACTCGACAGCAGTGGTAACTTATTACCCTCACCATGAAATCCAAAAAGCACCTAAGTCAATGACCGTCCCCCCTCACTTCGAGGTAATTTAAATTACATCCAGAGTGCAGTACCTGCCGCTTGCTTGTTTAATAAGCGTTAACTCACAGTTGGTTAAATAATACCCAATGAGACGCAATCTACAGTTGCGCATGTTCTCCGGCTAACAAAAGGATATTGCTTCGTCCTTGTAAGCCCTTGTTTTCGCCAGCGCATTTCCGCTGCTCATTGCCGTTCACATCGTCATTGGTAGAATCACAGGCAAGCGTAGAGGAATGTTACAGCGGAGATGTTTCATTCGCTGCAGCTTACAAGGCTTAAGAAGTTCAGCGATGACCTGCTGGAAAACCTTAAAGACTACCTCGGCCAAGCTCAAAACTGGGTAAAGTTCAATTTAATTCACTTTAAGTTAAATACACCTTAAACAAATCTGACGACGTGCTTTACCATTAGAATATAGTTTTAGATTATCAACTTACGAAATTCTAAATGAACGATGGAAAGTATGTTAAAAGCAACCCTGTTAGGATGGAAAGAATGTAGCCTGGATGTTTATAAACAAGCATTTGCTATGTACGGAGGGAGTGTTTGTTGTCATCCAGATGTAATAACATATCTCAGTAACAAACTTGGCAAGGAAGTAAAGTACTTTTGCAAAACTCAGGACGACATTTTGATATGCGCATCGTACTCTATTCAGGGTGGGTTGTGTTTATTTTCACGAGATTATCCTTTCGTTTATGAAGACATAATAATTCCTTGTAATCTTGACGGAAAAGTTATCTTGCCTTTTAGAACCAAAAAAATGTCGCCAAAGCAAACAGGGTTTATACTTAATTCTTTCAGCAATAGATTATTTAAAAATAAAATATGTCACATTAAACAAAATTTTTCTTCAAAAACTTCTCGAAAAAGAAATGGAGAAAGGAATCGATTCATAAAAGCGGGCGGAGAAATTTTAAACATTGAATCCTTGTCTACAAACGATATTTGTGATGCATATCTCAAACTTTTCAGGTTAAGATGGAAAGATAAACTCAGACCATTCCCTGAGGAAAATCTGTTTGAAACCATTGAACGATTTCGGCATATGTTGTTTGGTGCGGTGCTGACATTAAATGATAAAATTATAGCTGTTGACTTGATTTTCAAAACTGAAGCAATCGATTGGGTATATTTCGATGATATAAATGGTGGCTATGACCCTTCTTATAGTGATTTGAGCGTGGGAAGCATTTTGCTCTGGGAGAATTACAATAGAGCGAAAGAACTTTGTCAGGTGGATAATAAAAAACTGATCTTCTCACTTGGGAAATATCGCGAGGAATGGAAATATAAAAAAGCATGGTGTGAAATATTACCCTTACGACGAACGATTTGTTGACTCTCACAGGGCTTAACATCAGTTTGTTAAGCCCTCGACAAGTCAAATTGACGGCCATTTTATAGTTTCAAACTCCTCTTTGCTGCTCACTTTAGAGAAATCTAATGCCTTAATTTCCTTAATGTATAACATCCATTTAATTAGACTCGTCCTATCATCATCGTTGATACTGCCGAGCTGCAACTCAGTTCGCCAGTCAGCTATTATGCTGTTTGCGCTGTTGAGTAAGCTCTGACGATAAGATTCCGCCTTGGTGGTATAATTAGTTGAAAAGACACCATTAATAAGAGTTGTATCTGACCAATCAGTCAGCAGCCCTGAAGGCATTTCGCTTTCTGGCATCTCCCAAACAGTCATGTGAACGGGGAACAGTCTACTGCCATCACCTGTGGCTGAGAGGATAACGCCATTGTCGTCTACACCTACATAAACCTTACCTGCTATTCTTTCCTCATCCCATGAAATTGAATACCAGTCTACCCCCTCACCATTGCAGATGTAATTTGCACCTGGAAATTCAGGATTTTCAGGTTGGTAAGAGTGGAATTTGCCTAAATTTTTCATTTTATCTCCTTAAGAGAAGTTTACCCACTTGCCATTCAAATAGAACTGAAGATAGGCGTAAACAACACCATTAATTCGGTTATCGCCATTGGTGTAATTATTTATATTTACTGCACCCTGCGGGACTTTGCCCCCAAAATCAGGGCCGTTATAGGTCACTCGTGAGCCAACGCGAAATGCAGTAGGATATTTACTGTCACTTTGCGCCTTTGTGTAAGCCTGCCCTGCCGGGGTGTAACTGCCTTTTGGCTGGAACCTGCTGTCGCTTTCTGCTTTGGTATATGCACCAGTTTTCGACATATACCCGGCGTCAGACTGCGCCTTTGTATAATATCGGGCATCAAAGTTGCTGTAGTTTGTTGGTATTATCTGACCAGTGAATGAAAATGTTGTGGTATTCCAATAGCCGAACATTTTACCATTAGCCCACAAGTCAACCTGACCATCCTTTGAGCTGCGTAGACCAGAGTCGTTATCACCAATATTTAAAATTGCATTGCCAATACCACCAATCTGAACGGGGCCATTTGCAATTACAGATTTCCCTTGTACAGGATTTAGCGTCACTGAACCGTCAGCTTTTAACTGAAAGTTATTATTTCCGCCTTTATAGTTATTTAAAACTGTGTCTGCGTTGTTGGTAGAACCTGCTCCAACATACCAGTGGTTAGCACCTGACGAATCACGGGAAATAATATAACTTGCCGCACCCGCTGTTTTTGGCTTTAAAAGGATTGTTTCACCATCAATGTTTATGGTGAGTTTACCTGTCATCGCATCACCAGCTTTTGCTACCGCACCAACATCCCCGGCAGTGGGTTTATTGGCCGCGTCATACTGCTTTGTCCAGGCTGACCACGTACCGCTGTACAGCGTGCGGATGTACGCACGTGAGCCGTTATAGATCCGGTAAATCTGCGTAATACCCGCATGCTTATAAACCTCCAGCGAACCGGCATTTGCCTCGGGATAGTTTTTTCCGGTTTGCGCCTGCGCGTTCGCTGGCTGGTAGTACAACCCTGGCGTGCTATAAGCGTTTAAGTCCTCAGAATTACCAATCGCCACCGCCTGACCGTTGAAGATATCCTGTGCGGTTACGTTGGTATCACGCGTAAGGTCATGACCATTAATCTTGCGGCCGGACGGTACACGCCCGTTAGCATTGTCATTGGCAGCCTTAACCGCCTTCGGGGTAGCCGCCAGCGCCTCAGACGAATTGTCAGTAGCACTACTGAGCTGAACAAGACCTTTACGCGCAGTCGTAGCATCCAGAACGCCTATGGCTTCACGTGAACTTTTCTGGGCTGCCTCGCCTTTCGCCGCTATTTCAGCAAGATTTTTGTCAATCCGCAGAAACAGGCCATCGCCGGTAGCGGCTTTAAGCTCAATGTTCGCTGACTCCGATACCGCAAGGCGGTACTGCAGATTCACGCTGACTCCGTTTTCCGGCTTCTCAATTGCGGCACTGTTCGCTATGGAATACAGCTCCCCCGCATCGGTCAGCAGGCCGACTTCCCGGACAACAAACCCGCCAACATTAACCGGCAATATCAGCTGAGCGATGAACTGATTCGCCTGGTCCGGGGAAACCTGCAGTGCAGAAATGGTGTTACGATACACCTCGCGTACCAGTTTCGTCTGCGCCGGATCCGGTTTTACGGCCTGACCGTTCCCGTCACCCACCACAAAATCTTTAATGATGACGGGCTTCCCGGTCGCAGAGGACTGCGCCTCCAGCTCCTTGCCCCTGTTGGTCAGAATGCTGTAATACTTCTCTGCCATGGCTACACTCCTGCCTCAATAACAACGTCAATCCAGGCGGTAACAGCACCGCCGGTATAATAATTTCCCTTCGCGCCCAGGTCGGCGATCACATCTATTGTCGTCAGCAGGCTGCGAAGATTTTTGGCTTTATCCACCTGGCGGCGTATACGCTGGTACAGCGCCTCATCAACGGCCTGCAGGCTGTAGACCTCCACGCGGAACGTATAGGGGTCTTTGCGTGGTTCGTCCTCCCACCACTCCACGACGGTCGTCGGCAGGCTGACGGCACTCAGTGACCGTCTTACCGCGCCGGCGGTACCACGATGCTGATGGACGTACGCAGCATTCTTAATCACCTGCCGTTTTTCCTCCTCCGTCCAGGCCTCTTCCCAGGAGTCCACCGCAAACTCCCAGGCAAGCCAGGGCAGGAGATGGGCCGGACAGGTGTCAGGATTTTTCACCTTCCGGACCATGTCAGTATCCAGCCCCGCAATCAGCTCTGTGCCTGCCTGTTCCAGCGCCCGCTCCGGTTGAATGGCTGACGGGGGAAGAAGGGATCGAAATTTATCCACTGGTGCCTCCTTTACGCGTAACGTTTATCGCGCTGCACCAGGGGGCCTGCCCGGCGGCGGCTTCCAGATCGGTCGTCGGGCTGATCAATTTGACCCTTGATACCCCAGGCTGCTGCAGGGAAGCGTATATCGCAGAGAGTGGGACGATGGCGTTAATGCGATGGGAAAGCTGGGTATAGCTCGTCAGCGTGCTGATGACATTCTCGAGCACCGTCTGCGCATCCGGTCCGTCAGGGATATCGAGTTCAGCCGTGACGGCATAGCTGGCAACGGTGGCACTTTTCACGCTGACATAATCAGTCAGTGGCCTGACTTCATCGGCACTCAGGGTATTCATCACGGTTTCGATCAGGAGAATCCCTGCCTCACCGTTGCCCGTTCGCGAAAGCACATACACATCCACCTCACCGGGTCGGTTATGGGTCTCCGGCCCGTAGGCATCCGCGTCCAGAACATCGTTATCGGCCGATTTGGCATGAAAACGGTACGCGTTGCGTGCACCGGCGGTGTTCAGTTGCGCCCACGAAAGCTGGATGCGCTCGCGAAAAGCGTCATCATTTTCATAGACAGGTTCGACGGGCGGTACCGCATCCGGATCGCCGGGGTCAATTACCAGGCGGGAAACGTTGAAGGCCGCCCCCAGCTGGTCGAGATCGGCCCCTCTGGCGCTGGCAAGGAAGACCGCCCTTACCGCGTCGTTGACACGCTGAAACGCCAGCGTCAGCTGGTAAGCATTGATTTCCCCCTGTTTATACGCCGGGTCCGATTCCACCAGGGCATCGAACTCCGGATCAAGCTCTCGCAGGCGCGCCAGCCAGCGACTAAAAATATCGGCGGCATCCGGTACCACAATGGCATCCGGAACCGCCAGCGCGGACAGGTTAATTACGTCGTAGCTACTTGCCATGGATCTGTATGCCTCCGGTGCTGACGGGAAGATTATTCTCTTTGTTGATCCCCTCGATATCGACGACACACCCTGTTTCATTGGCCGGAAAGGTGACAATTACACGCGTGACCCGCAGCCGGGGCTCCCAGCGTGCCAGCGAGGAGGCTGTGGCCGCGATAATCCGCAGCCGGGTGAGATCGTCGCGCGGGTTGTCCACCAGCGAAAACAGGTCACTGCCGTAATCACGAACCAGCACGCGGCTGCCCAGCGGTGTGGAAAGGATATCGCTGACGGACTGGCGCAAATGATCGCTGCCGGACAGGCGTTTACCTGTCCGGCTGTTTACACCGTTCATAATGTTTTTCCGTATGAGGATTGCCAGATGGCGGAGAGTTAACCGAAATAATCCGGGCCGTTTTTTTTCTTGCTGCCGGATTTTTTTGAAGGTTTGCGAATATCAACCACCAGGTTGTAGGTGTAGCTGAACCCGGCAGGCGTCAGGGAATACACCAGCGATTCCACCACCCAGGCACGATCTTCCCGCTCGCCAAAACCGGACGTGGATACGCCGGATTCTGCAGTGAGGGGAACGTGTTTCGGGCGACAGGGGCCTGTCACCGTCATTTTTTGTTCGTTACGCCGGGCCTGCGTTTTCTTCGCTTTGGCCTGCTGGTCAGCAGTGGCCTTCACGGGCTGCGTGTACGGATTTGCCAGGGAGGGACCATCATGATCAACCGTGGTGGTTTTTGTCCTGCCGTCAACTTCATCGTAATACCGCACGCCGATTTTCCCTGATGGCTTTCCGTTGCTGCCGGTGGCCTTTCCTGTGGAACTCCCCCGCTCGCCTTCGCTGTATGACCAGCTGGAGACCTCTTCGGGAGTGATAACCAGTGCGCCTGTCTGCCCGCCGGAGGCACTGGCCGTGGCCCCCTGGCGCAAAAAGAGCCAGTAGCCGCCCGATGGTTTGCTGACAGCGTTCCACGTTCGGGCAAGACGGGTCAGCAGATTCGCGTCGGATTCTGCCACCTGGTCCACGTGATCAATATGGATATTGGCGAGCTCAGCGGCCACCTTTGGGATCAGCCCGTTCTCTTTCGCCACGGTTTTAACCAAATCCGCCAGTCGCAGGTTATCCCAGCTGCGCGTTTTCTGGCTGATCACGTCTCCTGGCTGTTTCTGGGCGTTCATGGGCGCGGCGGTGGCATAAATCTCGATACGACGCGGCGGACCGCTGCTGCCCACGCCGGCCACCACGAACCAGCCTTTGTCCACCAGCTGGTCGTTAAAGCCCAGCGCCACGCGAAGCCGCGCGCCTTTTGTCGGCAAAGGGAGGGTTTCTGATAAAAGTGTGATTTTCAGTTCATCCGCTTTTGCCGTGGCGCCGCCGTAATCGGTCAGCGTCAGCTCTGCCAGGCTTTGCTGCAGCGCGCGGGTGATATCCTTCCCCTCCGCGCTGACGCTGAAAGCGGGAGCATATTCCGGTTTAACAGTCTGTTCAGTCATTTTAATCCCACAGGCTGAAGGCCGATTCCTGGACTGGCGGAGCCAGATCCGGCAGGGTGATAAGCAGGCCTGACGGATAAACCGCACCGACATCGGCCAGACCAGGATTCGCTTCCAGTACCTGCGTCACAATATAAGACAGGTTTTCCGTGCCGTAATGCGCCGCACAGACAGCATCCAGCACGTCACCGTCACGGGTTTGATATGTCGTCTGCATAATGTTTCAGCGTCATCGTCCAGTTTTTGTTTCGGTGTCCACCGCCAGGCAGAAAACGACTGGTCGTGTCGGAGAAGTCGATCACCACCCACCAGCCCAGCACATCCCCTTCACCGCTGACCAGCTGCTGTGGCCTGGTCTGGTCGGCGAGATCGTAGAGATCGTTAACCGCATCCACCCCCTTACGGAAAAAGGCATGAGATTCGCCCTCGAGCCGGACGGTTCGTCCGGACTTGCCGGTGTACTGCAGCAGGTCCTGTTTGCCGATGCGCTCCTGCTCGCTCCATCGCCAGCTGGCCTCCCGGGTCAGCTGGTTATACGCCGTGGTGTCGATGGAAAATGCAAATTCGCCCAGCATCATCATCACACGGGCAGCCTGGGCTCCCCGCGCTGCGCTGGCTCCTGCCTGCCCGTAATCTTCAAAGACCGGAATAATTTCACTCACCAGATTTGCCCTCCGTCCAGCATGCTGCTGTCACCTTTGAATATGGGGTTAGTTTTCGTCACCCCGACAACTTCATCACCGATCGCCCGTTCGTCCTGCCCGGGTGCGCCGTGGATTTCATAGTGAAACTCAAATCGTCGGTTGTCGGTGAGCTGTCGCGCCGGAGGTGCTTTGTCCGCCAGTTCCAGCTCCTGCAGTAACGCCCCCCAGTCACTTTTCTCCTCTTTGCCAGAGTCTCCGGGATCCGGTGCGGGAGGCAGCCGTAACGCTGTCGCTGGCGAATTATCGACATTCACGATTGGGTTAACGGTAAAAGACTCGTCTGATAATCCTGGTGATTTCTCCGCTGAGGACCAGTTGAGGCTTTTATCAAAAGCAGGTAAGGAAGGAAGTCCGTAATTATTCCAGGCTCCGGCAGATTTGTCGGATGTTTCACGCCCGGGCTGCGCGGGTATCGCCTTGTTCTGGTTGAGTGCTGAATCCCAGGAGAACGGTGCGGTGCTGCTTTCCGGCGTCACATACTTATCGAGTGTATTGTTGAATGTGTCCTCGTCGTCGCGGAAAAATCCACGGGTGTCCCGGTACGATTTTTTCACGTCATCAGGCAGGTCCGGCTTTTCCTTCAGTTGCTGCTCAAACCATTCGCCCTGCCCGTTGCGTTGCGCCGTCATGCGGGCGATATCGACCGAACCCGTCATTGCCAGCGATTTAAGGACATCGCGCTGATCGCTTCGCTCATCCGGCAGCAGCCAGGACAGTTTTTTTGCCAGCGCAAAGGCCACTTTCCCGACAAAAACGATCCCCTGTCCGAAGTTCAGCACGCCGGGATAAAGGTCATTACGCAGGAAGTTGACAATCCGCTTTATTCCGCCACCCTTAAACCACTCCGCCAGATCGTCCGTCAGGCGGCGAATATCCGGGGCCAGTTCGTTACCCAGCTGACCGGAGATTTCTGCCACAGCGGAGGAAAAGACGGTGCGCAGGTTTGTGACGGCGCGGTTGCCCGCCATTGCCCCTTCAGCCCCCTCTTTCGTGACGAGGTTGTATTTGCGCTGCTCGTCCATCAGATCCCGGTAGCTCTTGCCGGACTGCTTCAGCAGCATCAGCAGTTTGCTGGCCTCACCACCAAACAGCGAATCCAGTGCAAACGAGGCCTTAGACTCATCCTGCAGGCTGAGCGCACGCTCGACGATTTTTTCGAACTGCGCCATATCGCTGAGTCCGGCAAAATCACCTGCTTTAAAGCCCAGCGTTTCAAACGCATCCTGCAGAGAACCCTGCTTGCCGTTCTGCTTGTACTCACCCGACTTATGCAGATACTCCTCAAACAGATCGCCGATGTTCTCCCCGTTCATGTCGTACTGCTTCGCGAGCGTATCCCACGCATCAAACGTCGGGATATCGACACCATAGCTTTTCGCCACGCCAGCCCGCCGGGCTGTTTCTTCGTTGGTGGCCGCAGGAGCAATAAGGGTTCCCAGGGCAGAAGCCACCACGCCCCCGCCGCCAATTGCCAGCCCGGGAGCAACCATTCCGCCCAGTTGTCCGGCCATACCGAGCCCACGGCGAAACAGCCCTTTCCCGGCTCCTTTGAAGGCTGCCAGCCGTTGCGTCTTCTGCATATGCTGGTTCAGCTTCTGCTGCTCGGTCTCCGTTTTGCGGATTTCACGGGAAACGTCACTGTAACGCCTTTTCAGATCGCCAAGGCTTTGCCCGGCCAGTTTTGCGCGCTTAATCTCCGCCGCCAGCTTCGCCTGGTCTTTTGTCAGTTTTTCTGACTGCTTCCCGACGTCCTTCAGGCTCTTTTGCAGACCGTTCGCTGAACGGCTCCAGGAACTGTCGATATTGCCGCCAAAGGTAATGACGGCCTTAAGGTTCTGGCTTAATCCGGCCACGGTTTACCGCCTCCACTTCGTCGGTGAGAAAATCAGAAAATACGCTGAACGGCATATCCAGGTATTCCGTCATGGGAAAATGCAGACGCCGCCCCAGAAAACGCATCGCCCGGATTAACCCTCTTTCGGACGCTCCCCGGGCGGGAGCATAAAAACGTTAAACGCGTCCAGCAACTGGGCATAATCCGCCGCCGTCAGCTGCCAGATATCCTGTTCGCTGAGGTTGCACAGCAGCGCAATCATGCGCGCTTCTTTTTCTTCTTCACTGCCGCGGTCCTTGGAAAAGGCGATGCGGTCACGCACCAGCGGCTCGCGCAGCGTCACCTGCTCGAGCAGGCCGCCGTTCTCATACGAAACAGGGGAATAAAGTTTGATAACGCGGGTTTCACCGGGAAAATTCATAAAAACTCCTTAAAGTAAAACGGCCCGAAGGCCGCTGGTGTATTCTGTGGAATAAATCAGAGACGGACTTTCGCCGCCAGGCCGGACAGGACATCCACACCATTCACCCGGCGCGCGAAGCGCTCGGTATCAATGGCAAAAAGCTCGCGGCCATCTTTGGTCTGGCGGTAATAGCTCACGGCGATCTCCACCGTGATGGCGTTTTCGGACAGACTGTCCTTACCCCGCGCATCCGGCGTAACGGTCTGCACAAAGCCTTCAATCTCCTCGATGGTGCCAAGCGCGGTACCGTTCGCCAGATAGCCCTGATACGCCGTAAAGCGCGGACGGCTGCCGCTGACAAAACCAAAAGCGGTCAGCATGTCCGTATCCACGCCGTAGAATTTCAGTTGGCAGGTCAGCGCCTCCATGCCGTCATCCACGGGGGACGGCGCATCCTGCGCGCCGGTACGCAGGTCAGTTTTGACGATGGACAGTGTCGGCGGCGTGAATTCATGCGCCCCCTGAATACGGATCCCCTGCCGGAAGAAGGTCCAGACGCGTAGTGTGTTTTTTTCGCTCATGCTGCCAGCATCTCCTCAAGCGCATAGTTGTTATTCACCCGGACCCGCAGGCTGATAAGCTCAGTCGGCGATTTCGGACCAAAGTCATAGTTGATGTACAGCACGCCCGCCGCCATGCTCTCAGCGGTGTTAAGCTCTTCATCCAGCCAGGCGCGACCGCCGAAAATGGCACCGAGTCCGACCAACTGGCGCATCCAGGCGTTAATCGTGCCGATAATGTCGTCGGCGTTCTCCCGGTCCAGGGGACGGTCAACGTATTCCAGCATCGTTTCCTGAATACTGTCCTCGATGACGTCAGCGGTACGGCGAACCGATTCGAAACGCCACTGCGGATCGGTCCCGCACAGGCGGTTCCCCCAGTGTTTAAAACCTGCCCGGCGGATGATGGTGGAGACGTTCTGCATGTTAAGCAGGTTCGCATCGCAGTTTTCATCGCCCAGAATAAATTCGTCGATCTGCTCCACACCGAGGATGTTGTTGATGTCCTGGTTGGATTTGCTCCACCACCACCCCTTTTCAAAATCGATGCGGGCGCGCAGCCCCGCCGCAAAGGCAGAATACGGTCGCCAGACCAGCTGGCCGTCGGCGTTGCTGACCTGCACGCGCGGGCGCAGCAGCTCGGTACGCATGCCGTAGGACTGGCGGCGCTGGACCACCTCCTGCAGCGTGGCTTTGGACGCACAGTCAACATACGCCACCGCCCGCAGTTTGCCGGCCATGGTTTCCAGCGCCTTGCCGACGGCATCATCCTCACTGAATCCGGGCGCAATCAGGATGCGGGGCTGATACGTCGTCACGGTTTTCGCTGACGACAGCGCGCGGATCCCGGCCAGCAATGCAGCGCGCGTTTCAGATTCATCACCCTCCTCCGCCTTATTGTTTCCTGCCGCAACACGTACCACGACTGTCAGGGCATTGCGCTGGTCATTAATTTCTGTCAGCGCCTGCTTAAGCGTGCCGGTTTCCCCGAGGCGCGAGAGCATCGTGGTGCCAACAATCGCCACAGGAGTATTCAGCGGGAACGGTTCATCCTCACCGCCAGCAAGCTGAAGCGTAAATGGCGTAACCATGCCGCTTCCCGTTCCGTTGATAACCACTTTCACTGCCGTAACGGATTCCATTGCGTTTTTTACAGCGGCGGAATTTGCAGTAAGTTTCCCTGTTGCATCACATCCCAGCGTTATGTTCAGCGTGGTACCGTCCATTTCAGCGGTGGTCGGTACATCCTCTGGATCGTCTTTATCCGGCACACCTGCTACTGCATTCACAACAATCTGATTACCTGCGCGTCCCGATGCCGCTGCCGTGAAAATCATCTCATTGAAAAGCAACGGCGTACCCGCCGTTCCCGAAGCCGCGACGCCTGCTGATGCATCAGGCGCAGTACCCACCAGACCGATAATTGCCGTCTGGATCGTCGTAACCGCGACCGTACCGGATGTCAGTTCAATCGTTTCCACACCATGTAAATTCGCCATTTATTTTCTCCAGGCATAAAAAAACCTGCTCAAGCAGGTCACATTTTCTGATTAGGTTTTCCGGTCATGCCGCCACTGTCTCCACGGTGATCGTGATCATTGAACGTTTTACGGATCCCGCTCATTTTCCCGGTACCGTCCGAAATCTCCTGCGTAGCACCGATATTTCCGGCCACGTTCGTGTCGGCGTTTATCTGCGTTTTCCCCTGCACGGTCAGGGTATCGGTGATTTCCACCGGACCGTCCAGCGTGCCTTTCCCGATGATTTTGTAGGTCCCGCCCTCCGCCAGGGTGATGGTCAGGGCATGCGCGGCACGGTCATACCGGATCTCGGTACCGTCACCGTAGCGGGTGATATGTTCGCTGTCGCTGCCCTCCGGTACCGGCAGACCGCCGGTATTCCAGCCGGGAAACACCCGGCCATTATTCAGCTCGCCCGCCTCCGACAGCACCGTAACCGCATCTCCGACCGCATACGGATTGGAGTCAGCCCGGTTTGCCCCGGAAAAGCCCTGGCAGAGCGGCAGCCAGGTAGTGGTGATGTCGCCCAAATCCACCCGGCACTTCGGTATACCGTCATGCTTAACGGAATGAATAACCCCGCGCCGCACGATATTCGCAAGACGGCGCTGTAGATCGCCCTCGATATCACTCATCGGGTTTTGCCTCGTAAATCAACTGGTAATCGTCCACATGCGCGCGCCCGATATCCGGGGCCTTGCCCAGCCAGGCCGCTTTCAGAGGAGCATTCAGCTGTGCAAACGGATCGGCACCAAAGGCGGCTGACTGTGTGAAGGAAATTCGCCAGACCAGATAATCATCCATGCGCGGATCAAACTCATCGCGTGACGCATCGATAAAGACGGCTGGATCCAGATGCGTCAGGCCGAACTGCTGGCCGTCAATCCACTGCGTGATATCGGCGGCGGCCGTGCGCAGGAAAATTTCGGGGCGGCTGACGCCAGCCCCTGCCGCATCCACAACCACGAACAAGTCGCAGGCGAGATTCACGTTAAGCTGCCCCTCGTTGCCCCCGTTCTGCTCCCAGCTGTTAATGGAGAAATACACCGCCGGGGTGGTCAACCCGGTAAAGCGTGGCACGTTTTTTTCCGGGTAGGCATCTGCATCACGCACCCACGCAATTTTTTTCAGCGCGCCGGTGACAGCATCGTGATACTGCCCCAGCAGTAATGGCTCGGCCATGATCAACCTCAGACAGAAATACGGGCTTTCACACGCCCGCGCAGATCGGTTTCAAAGTGATGCATGAAAATATCCATCGCCTCCGCAAAGGCGTTATCTTCGATGTAGTTCAGCATCGGCTCATAAATATCCACTTCCGCCTCGCGGGTGCGGCGTGTGTCAGGATCGCGAATAACCACCGTTCGCCTGTTCTCACGACGGGAGCGTGCCACTTCCCCGTTTTCAAATGTGCGCGGGGTAAGCATGCTGCCCTTTGGCGTAAACCCGGCATTGTCCGCCTGGCGTCGCGCCTTGATAAACCGTCCGGTGGATTTATCCCGCCGGGTATGGTGAGGCTTGATCCGCCCGTTAATCCGCCCTTTCAGATCTTTGACCTTGATAGCATTCAGGCCAAACCAGAGACGAAAGTTATCCAGTTTTGACTGAGAGGCGCGATCAAGACGAAAGGAAAGCAGGCGTCGGCGCACAAGGTCCAGGCTGCGGGGGGCCAGTCCGTCCTTCAGGTCTGCCATCGCTTTTTTACGCAGGGTTGCGGCTGTACGTTTCAGGGCGCGGGAATACGCCGCCCGAAACTGTTTATGGGTGGCACCGATGTGCTCAGCTATCCGCCAGATGGCATCAACATCGATATCGACGGGCAAATCCCGCCGCAGTCTGGACTCACGCGCCATATCAGCTCCACTTATTGATGTCCGGCTGCACCTTACCCGGTGCGCCATACGCCAGCGTGACGCGGGTGCGGCCTTCTTCATCAGCCCCGACGTGCGTCACACGATAAGCCGTGCCGTTGATTTCCACGCCGTGGTGCTTCTCAAGCCCCGCAATATCGGCGGTCATCGCGCTGAATGCCGGAGCCCGGTCCTGAATTTGCCCCCCGCCGGGCACGTCAACCGGGGCATCGGGCGTCTCGAAAATCACGGTAACAGGTCGCACCTCAGCGTCGATGGTCAGAACGGCGGGCACCGCTTCGGCAAATGCCCGGGAGATCCGGGTATCTGCTTTTAACAGGCGTTGGCGAAAGCGGTTCATCAGAACCCCAGACGCACGCGGGTTTCAGTTTCGCCCGGATTGTTTGTGATCCACGCCGTGCCCGCCACCACCAGTGCGTCGTCGGCAGGCTTCACCGCCGTCAGCAGCCCGGCATCGTTCAGGTACAGTTTTGTACCTCGCTGCCAGGTTTCGTCCGGTACCTTGGGCAGGACAAAGACCCCCGTGGTATGGAGCACGCCCTCCCCGCCATCCGGGATATCCCCGTGTGCCACCCCCATAAACTGCCCGACTGCAACCGGTTCACCGGACTTAACGTCCTTACCCGTGCTGTTGCTCCAGTCCATCGTGGTGCCGTCCTGATAATAATTTGTCGCCATTGTTATTCTCCGCAAAGCTACGGGGCGACACGCGCCGCCCCCGGATATAAAAAAACCGTCAGATGACGGTCGTTATTTTTTGGTCACTTTCACCATGCCACGGTGGTCAAGCGCGGCCACCCCGGCATCGATGCGCACCTTGAAGGCGGCACCGTCAACGGTGAAGCCCTGCTGCTGCTCCAGATACGGGGTGTCGATGCCGTCGAGATAGGCCACCTCAATGGTGTCGCGCCCCTTCGCCGCTGCCAGGTAGTAATCCGTCTGGCTGCTGTCATCCAGTCGCGCCTCAGAAAGTACCGTGGCGAAATTCCGGATCGGGTTATCAATACCACTATTGACGTCAGCACCCGGCACGCTGGCCGATTTGATCAACTGGTTCGCACGTGACTCAATCGCCACTGGTGTCAGCACAAACTCAGGACGGATATTCAGGTGTCGCTCTCCGGACTTCTGTAACTTCATGGCCTTACGGGCAGTGTCCAGACCATCAATGCTCAGATCGGCGGCAACAAGGTTTCCGTGATCGGCGTGGAACAGCGGCTTGCCGTCCGACATTTTCGGGTTGCTGGTCAGCACTGCCCACACAAGGTCGCCGATGGTGGCACGCGCCGCGCCGCCCATCGCCATCGGGATACGCGTCAGCATATCCATGTCATCGTTGATGATGGTCTGACGGTCAAGGCTGAACAGTTCGCCGTAGGTCGCCAGGGCAATCGGTTCGCCGCGATCTTTCAGGGTGACATATTTATATTCCGCCCCGGCACGCACCTTACGCAGGGTCGGGAAGGCTTCCAGGCCGACGCGGTGCGCGGTTTTGAAATCGGTCAGCGTGCCCTTGCGGGTCCACTGGTCAAAGGTTTCGCTGGCCTCATCCCAGCCCATCAGCGCGGCTTTATGCGCCACATCCATCAGGATATTGCCGAAATCGCTGCTGCTGTGGGTGAACGCCAGGCCGACCATCGCCAGCGGTGCTGAGTGACCGGAAATACCGATACCGCGATCCACCAGGGAAGCGCGCGCCAGCTCACGCAGGGTGTAACCGTTGTAGGCGTTATCCTTCTCGGCCTGCGCATACCCTGCCCGGGTCATGATAGCCGCGCGGATGGAGTCACCCACCAGATTACCGTTGCCGGCATAAAGGTGAATGGCCCCCGGACCAGCGCTCGGGGTGGTACCCGCTGCCAGCGCCTGCAGCAGTTTGTCGCGGGCCTTTTCGGCGTTGCATGAGAAATCGGCCAGGCATTCCGCCTTCAGCGTCGCGAAGGCTGGAAAAGCCTCAAACACGGCTGAGACGGAATTCACGCGCTCCGCGTTCGCCGTCTGCATCTGCTGCTGCAACTGCTGGGCCAGCGCGGTGATATCGATGTTTGCCATCTGCGGCGCGGGCTGTTGTGGCGCTGGCGGGTTCAGGTTTGCCTGTACCGGCGTGGGCTGTTGTACGGGGGCAGGCTGCTGTGGCTGATTCACCGGAGTTTCGGCACGCGGCGCAAAAAGGGATTTAATCTGTTCTGGCATGTTCTGGTAATCCTTCAGTTTATTTTCATTCACACAGGCCGCGGCCTGCAGTTCAGGTTCAAGCGTGTCGGCGAAACCTTTTTCCACCGCTTCGGCACCGTTAAGCCAGGTCTCCGCTTTCAGCATCGCCTCCAACTCCTCCTGCCCCAGTCCGGTTTTGTTCATGTAGGCGCTGAGCATCAGGGCTTCATTCCGGTCAAGCCAGGCGGCATAGTCGCGCATGTCGTCAGAGTCACCGGCAATGCCGCCCCACGGTTTGTGGACCATAATCCAGGCGTTCTCCGGCATGTGCACCGTGGCGCCGGGCAGGCAGACAATCATCGAGGCCATGCTGGCCGCCACGCCGTCTACCCAGATATCCACCTTCGCTTTCAGCCGCGACAGGGTGTTGTAGATGGCAAAACCCTGCATGACATCGCCGCCCGGGCTGTGGATATGCAAATCCACCGCGCTGGCCTCAAATACCCCCGCCTCCTTACAGTCAGAGACGAACTGCTGGGCGGTGATGCCCCAGCCGCCGATCACGTCATAAAGGAAGATTTCGACGCGACCTGCGGCCAGCGCGCGGATTTCATACCAGCACTGGCCGTTTGCCGCATCGACACCCGCCAGACTGGCGCGGGGGTTAATCATCATCGTCCGGCTCACGCCGGTTATCGTCTGGTTTTGCCGTTGCATCTGGCATCGCTCCTTTGTCATTGGCGGCGTCGGAATCAAACACCAGCCCGTGTTTACGGTTAAATTCAGTTTCACGCAGTCGCTGGCGCTTAACCTCCTGAGGATTTTTCCCCCTGGCCCGCGCCCATTCCGCTTCAGTACCCGCGCCGCCACGCACAATGGCTTTCCACGCGCTGGCCTCTTTACCCGGATCAATCCACGGCATCACAGGCCCGAGATAAAGCGCGTTATAGAGGGAATTCGGATCCACATCCGGCGGGACTTCAACGCCGCTCAGCAGTGCCATCGCCACCCAGGCGCGGTATACAGGACGGCTGTGCTGGCCGACAAACCACTGCTGCAGAACGTTGTAACCTTCGAAGCTTTCCACCAGCTCCTGGCGCTGGGAGCTGTAGGTGCCGTTATAGTCCCGGGCAATACTGGAATAGCTGCCGCGCGTACCGGCGGCCACGGCCCGCATCTGCCCGTTCCGGAATTCATAGAGGTGTACATTCGGACGGTTTGACTCCACCATGCCCAGGTCCTCGCCGGGCCTGAGTTCGTCATAAATCATCCCCGGCGCAATATCGTAGTGACGCTGGCCGCCGGGCGTTGAAAACTCACCGTCATCGCCAAGAGACTGCGCATCGCCACGCTTGATATAGAACCCCAGCGCGGCGGCAATACGGGCGGCCACGCGCTCGCTCTCTTCGTAATCCTTGATATCAGACAGCCGTGTAATTACACCGTGGATCAAGCTGATACCGCGCAGCTGGTGCAGGCGCTTGCGTTGCGCCAGGTGAAGCATGTTGTCGGCAGAGACCGTTTTGAGTTCGGCGCTGAACCTCGTCATGTTCGCCGGGTGGTATTTGTAAACCCGGTACCCGACAGGACGGCCCCACTCGTTAACGATGATGCCCTGGCGCACCTGCTGGCCGGCGGTGCTGTTGAGGTTGAACGGCACAAAATCCGCCTCGAGCATTTCCAGCGAGAATGGCACAGAAGTGGCGTGCTGCAGGCCCGGCACATTCCCCCTGACCAACTGCGTGAACACTTCCCCGTCACGCAGCGCAGAACGCAACAGCAGACGTTCAGCCTCCGGGCGGGTAAACATGCCGGTCACTTCCGGACGCACGGACCATTCAGCCCAGAGAGCCGAAAGCTGCCCGGCAAAATCGGAATGGAGATTGCCCTCCAGATCGAGAGGCTGGGGTTCAACATGGATGCCGTGAGCCCCAATCACCCTGTCTTCCATTTTGTCGAACAGGCCGATCACCAGGTCATGGTTTTCATCCAGCCAGCGGGCCTGTTCCCGCAGGGACTGGCCTGCGGCAAATACCGATGTGTCCGCTGACTGGCTCTGTTTTTTCGCCTTGTGCAGCCGTGAGGGGTTTGCCGCTTCATAAGCATTGAGCCTGAGACGGTCCCGCGCGCGTGCCGCTGCCCACCCGGGAGAAATAGCTCCCAGTGTTCTTTCAAGAATGCCCATAGAATGCCTTACAGAAAGTTAGCGAGTTTGTACGATCCGCCGCGGCTGTTAACCGTCCGCCAGCGCCGCTCCCAGTATTCAAGCTCGTCGCGCAGCGCTTTCGGATCGTGGTTGGTAATGGCGCGACCGTTTACGCCGGTAAAGGAGATACTCTTGCCGTCCAGCGAATCCTGGTAGGCCTGGCGCACCATCAGCAGCGTTTTCCAGATGTCGTCTTTCGTCACAGCAACCAGCCTCCCCTACCGGAAGACCCGAGCCAGTTGCCGGAGAGTGCTGTGTCCTTTTCAGGTTCCGCCTGGACAGGCGACTGAACAGGTTTTGATTTTTTCACGGATATCTCCCGGGGGCGTTCCCCTTCAAAAATATTTGGATTGTGATCCTGCGGCTCCGCCCATGCTGGGGGGGTTTCCCAGTCTCGAATTTTTTCGTAGCCGCGCAGGACCGCCACGGCATGGGCATAGCAGAACAGGTCAAAGGCTTCGTTGGCACCCTTGCCGGGCTTGCGCCATTTTCCGTCCACACCACGCTCTTCGTAGGTGAGTTCTTCGTAAAACCACTCCCCCAGCCAGTCGGGAAAATGGATATAGCCCGCGCCGGGTGTCTCGCGGTCCAGATTGTTGCTGAGCTGATCCTTGAGCAGGTCGGTCTGCAGCAGGTACACCGGCACCTCGCCGCGCGCGTCGGCGCGACGGTCGCTGCGTTCGGTATTATTCGGGTGGGTTTTGGTGATGACTTTCTGGCGTTTTGTACTGTCTCCCTTGACCAGGTAAACACGTTTACCCAGGCCATTACGGCGGCACTGGTGCCAGAATTTATAGGCGTTGTCGGTCACGCCCTCTTCACCGCCGCTGTCGACGGCCATCGCCAGTACCGGCATACAGCGCGTCGGATCAGCCTGCAGCGCATAGGTCTTCTCCAGCACATCGGAGACGAGCAACTGCCAGTCCTCCGGATACGCGCCGGGGTGAACAGGCTCCGCCTCGCCATGCTCATTGCAGCGCAGGGACTGGCGGATGTTGTAGCGGTCCACCAGCCAGCGCTCGCCGTTTTCGCCATAGCCAATAATCTGCACGACGAAACGGCGCTTTTTGCCGCCCTGGACGTCCACGGCCGCCAGCAGAAAACGCACTTTTGGCGGGACCAGGCGTTTGCCGTAATCCTCCGCTCGCAACATTAACGCATCGGCGCGTCGCTGTTCGCTGGCCGAGCGCGGCAGGTACGGCAGCCCCCAGTCGGTGTTAATTACCGCCTTCAGGGTTTCTTCGCTGCCTGTCGCCTCGTATTCCTGCTCAGCTGTCAGCAACTTATACACCAGCTGCGCCCAGGTCTGGTATGCGGCTGCGGGTCCTTCCATCCAGAACGATGCTATGCGCGAACGGCGAGGTTCGCCGGAAATATTGCCGTCACGGTCAATGCTCTGACCTTCACGCAACCAGACTCCCACCCCGTTCAACTCGCGCTTTTTGTCTGCCGTGATAATGCCGTTGCAATGCGGGCAAAGCAGATGGGCCGACTCGCTGGCTTTCACCGGATCAGGCTCATCGCGGTAGCCGGTCATCGCCTCCATTGCTGGCTGAAAATATTCACCACAGTGCGGGCACGGCCAGTACCACCGACGGCGATCGCCCCGGTTGTACAGGGAAAGAATACCAGTGGTCGGTGGTGCCTCATGTAGCGTCTTACGTCGCCACTTACTGTCGCGTATGTCACGGCCCGGCGAGCTCTCCACCAGCGTCATCCCGGCAGACATAAAGGTAGTTGTACGCTTCGAAGCCAGTGAGAAGCCATCACCTTCTCCGTCAATATCCTCAGGGAAGCGGTCATAATCTGTCAGCGCTACACACTTAAAATCTGACGATGACATGACGTTAATGGACGGCCAGCCAATTTTCAGGAAGCTACCGGAAAGGAAATATTTATCATGAACGTTGTTGTCATTACGCCGGGGGCTGAGGTTTTTTCTGACCTCCGGACTGCAGCGAAATGTTCGGGCAAGACGCTTTTTTGAGTGCTCCTGCGCCTTATCCTGCGTCATTTGCACCAGCAGCATATCCGACGGATCGCAGACAATGTTGTAAACCACCCATCCGTCAATCAGACCATTTGTCTTACCCGTTCGGGCAGGTCCGACGAATATCACGGCATCGTATTCACGGGATGCCAGGCAGTCCATTGGCTCCAGAACATAAGGCGCCACCATCGGGTCCCAGGGAACGGAATTACCTCCGGAGGTGGGGACACGCATATATTTTGCTACCGCCACTGATACAGGCATTCTGCGTGGCGCTTTAATCAGGTGTCCGGTGTCACGTTTCAATGTGAGGGCGGTCGCCAGTGCCGACATTATTCCTCCTCCGGGATGTCCTCCTCTACTTTTTCTTCGTCACTCATGACCCGCCGGGCAATTTCATCGCGGAGATCGTCAATAATCGACTGGACGCGGGAAACCGCTGCAGGATTAAGCGCACAATCGCGTTCAAGAATATCCGGCAACGTCTCAAGTACCTGAATCATGGCCTTCGCCATTTCAGCAAACTCACGAGCAACATCTGAAGCAGGAATAAGCTCTCCAACTTCCTGTTCAAACTTCAGCCTTTCTCTCTCTGACTGATACCAGGCTTTACGGTCCTGAGGTTCCATTTCCCCTTCAGCAACCGGGGCAGGCATTTTCATCAACTCAGCAAGGACATCCGTCAGGCCATACAGCTTCAGGTTGCTATCGTTGCCACCTGCAGGGCGGACATTTTTCAGCCTGGCTGACACAGTCTGGCGATGCACACCGGACAAGGCCGCCAACTGGCTGACGTTAAGCTGTAGTCGCTTTAATTCATGATCCATGAATAGCTCCAGTGGTGAACAAAAAACAAACAAAATCGACACCGGGAAATTTTTTATTCCGATGTTTCAATGAATTGGAGTGGTGGTGATGACCGATAAAAATGCAAAAATTTGGCTTTTTCCGCGTGTCCTCGCCCCCTCGGTGTTCTGAATCGTCAGGAGTACCTTTTACAAATGATGTTAATTTTCATTTACAAGTTGAGAATTGTCTGTAAAAAAGCCCCGCGTGAGCGAGGCTATAGATATGCTATTTTATTTTGATTATGAAATCTGATTTGACTAGAATTCAGAGACTATTTTTTTGAGACTGTAAATTTTTGAGCTGCTCTTCCATTTCTACTTTCTTTTGCAAATCTGCTTCGCCGCCGATTTGTGCCCGCAATTTATCTATTTTCATTTGAATGGCAAGTTTATTTTGTTGCCTGATTTGCTCACTACTTACTTCGTTGATAATTTTTGTTCGGACCGCATTACTTTTTTGCTCTAACTCGGCAAGATGCTGTTCAACATCAGCGAAAGCAGACGATGATACGAAAACAAATAGCGCACAAATTATATGTTTCATGAAGTTCACCTATCCATCCTAGATGAAACTATTTTAATAATTTTGCCGCATTTTTTCTTAAGGATAATGTTACATTTAGTTAATCAGCAAGCCATCTCAGCTAAACTGACAGTGAATGTATGATAAGAGGCTCTATTTTTTCAAGCAGTTCGCCTGCCACGCTTTGTTATGTGCCAGGATGTCACGTTTGCTCTGCTTATCCAGAACGTCAATATCGTGGTTTGTCAGATAGATAATCCGGGTCCACAGGCAGCCCGTATCAACCACCATCGGGGCGGGTGAAGTTTTCGCGCAGCTCGCGATCAACATCGTCATCAGGCATGTGATTAACAGTCTGCAGTGCATTATTGGCCTCTTTAGTGACTTCAGCTTTACGTTCTGCCACCGCAACGGTCGCCGCGGCGTTCTCTTCGGTGCGCTGCTGATTTGCTTTTGCCTCTGCCTTTCCGCTGCCGCGAATATTCCCAGCAACAAACCCGCTAAACGCGACGGCCACCAGCGCAGCAATACCGCCTAAAATCATTTCGATGATGCTCATAGCTACCTCGTCATATTAATGGTCACCACCAGCGCACCTGCCCGATGAAATAACCGACAGACAGAATGAACAGCACCGACCAGATAAGAAGGAATTTCCAGTTGGGCAATTTTTCAGCCATCTCTCGCAACTCCCGTATCAGTTTGCTAAAATCAATCACAGCTTCTCCCTGTCTCACTCAGGTGTAGAAACAGAAAACCCCGACTGTTGGCGCAATCGGGGTTTTTGCTTTATGGGTTGGCCTAAACTAACAGCACGGCTTGTGCCTGATTAAAGCGACGCCGACGGTCATCAAGGCCGTTTTTACCGCCGTTGATAAGCAGTGTGACGCGCTCCACGTCGCCGGAGTAGAGCAGGCATCCGTGAGAGACGTAGAACCATGCAGCTGAGCGAGCAGCATATTCATCCTGTTCCAGCAGTTCAGGCTGGGTTACAAGGTCAAGCTTCAGCGCGTGGCCACAGTTGCGGTAATTGCTGAGCCCGGTGATTTGTTTCAGGCCGCGACCGCGATATTTCCAGCCATCACCGGCAACCTGATTGCCCAGGTGTTCTTTTCCCCACTCACCACCGTATACCAGATTGGCAATCGCTTTCTGGTTGGCCGGTTGCGTTGCCGTTCTGCCGAGCGCGGCGGCCTGCTGAGTAGTAATGCGGTGCCTGCCAAATGTGGGGACGAGGTTTTCCGCCGAATAGTTCAGGTTTTCCACCAGCCAGGTGAACCCTCCGGACTCCTGCCCCATCTGTGCGATAAACATGGCCTGATCCAGCGGCGCCATGATGCCGAATTCCTTCATTGCAGCATCGATATGCGGAAACCAGCGCGCGGTCAGTCCGGCAGTAATGCCAGCCGCCTTCTGAAATTGTGTTTGGTTCATTAGTGCCTCAGATGATCTACCAGACGTGCCAGATTTCCCCGAACCTTCATAACGGCGACGCAGATTAGGAGGTTTGCCACCACCACCAGGTAGTTGGAATCACGATAAAAGCCGAAGATAAACTGCAACGGAATAGCGGCGTAAACCAGTACGGTTACATACGCCAGGATAGAGATAAAAGGACGATGCCGGGCACCTTGTCGCTGATAGAACATCAGAACGACGACGATCACCGCGCATATAAATGCATTAAAGAATGCTGTCAGCTCACCTGCCATTTCCCCCTCCTCCGCGTAACCGCGAGAAAAAGCCGAACAGGCTGTTCAGGTCCTGGTTATTAAGAAAAGTTAGGATTTTTATACACAGCGCAGACAGAATCACTGCACCAAGTGCATCAAGCGGTTTTTCATATCGCGATACAGCATTTAGCCATGAACCAACAAACCCGGCCCCTAGCACTCCTACAATAAATGACGTCAGGAAATATGCAGCCAGTCGGGCACGTGTCAGGTTTGCAGCCGTCGCGACGTAGAACACCGCGCCACCAAACGCTCCGAATACCACACCGAAATCTGTATGAGTAAAGAAACCGTACAGGACTGAACCCAGCAGGCCGCCGCTGAGAACAGCGCCGGCTCCTGTTAATGGATCGGACATTGAGCCCCCTCTTCTTACTATGGATCCTCTCAGAAAAATTGAGGGGAAATAAAAAAGGCCACCGGATGGCAGCCTTATTTGATAATGTTTTTAATATCGCTTCATTGTGTTGACCGGGGCTCTTTCAGACCAGTCAGGTCGCTCACCAGCCATAATGGCACGCTGTTGAGACGGTGTCACCGACTGGGTTATTTCAGGCATTGGCCTGTAATCTGGCTTTTGGGGAGGACTGATAACAACCTCAGAACTACAACCAGACAGGAGGAAAAACGCCAATATAGATAAATTAAACTTGATCACTTCACCCCCTTCCATTGGGATAAGATTGTGCAAAAGTAACGTGGTGCCGGGTTTCCTCCCGGTGCCCTTACCCCAGTCAGTAAAGGCGCGTGCATACCTGCAGATGCAGTGACTGGACGCCCTTTCGCTTAGAAAGGACTCACCATCTACATAATTTATTTCTCAATCATTCACGCCGTCAATAATTATCTCAACACGAAAAAAAGACCAGCAAGAAGTTGCTGGTCAGGGGTCATGCAGTTGTCTATGCGTGTTAGGCGTATCCCCGCCCAGTGTTTTGAAGTATCGAGAGCATTATCGAATGCCACTTTAATTATAGCACTTCGACTGAAACTACACTCTGTCATAGGCACTCAGAAATGTCCTTTTGCACAGCGCTATTTAGTGGGTTTAATCCGTGGTTTGAGCAAGGTAATTCTCCCAACCACCAGCAAACCATCAGCGATGATTGGACGTCAGTGAATTTTAAAAGTGACATCATCATAGTTCAGTATTTCTCATCACAAACCAACCACACACAGATTTTCGATCTTTTTCAATAAGTTAAGATCTATACTTAAGTTAAATCAAGGAAACGTTCAAGATGACTAAGGATTCTGGTATGTGGATAGTAATGGACAGTTTGATTGACCCATCGACAGGTACTGTATTCTCGTGGATTACCTCAACTAACAAGATGAATTTGATACTCTGGCATAGCGGGAAAATACAATTTCTACCTGGAGATGAGATAACAACTATAAGTGAAGGTATTAGCAGGGGTTCAGAACATAATAAATATAAAATATATCATATAATTCCCTTCAAGCCCTCTCTGTGGTCAATACTGATATCCAATCTGAGGTGCCCTAAAAACAACAAAACCTTTTCAAGCTGTCCAATTACTTGTCGTATAGAGATTTGTAGTTACAAAAGTGACAACTAATTATTCGGCAAAATGCTTATGTCACTATCTATCCCACATCCTGCAATGCGAATTATTTTGACTAACATCTATCATTCGAAATGCAGTCGCGAGAAAGAAAAACCTCGCCGAAGCGAGGCCAGATGCTAGAGAGGCACCTCATCCAACAAACCACCCCGGTTGGTTGGACTTCGACGAGATGCTTTTGGATGAGCGCTGAACCCAAAGGTAAGTCTTTTAACACAGCAATTTTGCAAAAAGCAGCGCTCATTCAAAACTGGGTCGCTTTTCAGTCACTCCTGGGGAACCCATCATCGTAGACTGAAAAGCTTTAACTGGAGCGGGCAGCGGGAATCGAACCCGCATCATCAGCTTGGAAGGCTGAGGTAATAGCCATTATACGATGCCCGCATATGGTGCCGACTACCGGAATCGAACTGGTGACCTACTGATTACAAGTCAGTTGCTCTACCTACTGAGCTAAGTCGGCAGTGGTCCGCCACCGGAGCCTCGAACCCCGTACTACAACCCTTAGGTTGCCGCTCTTCCCGATGAGCTAGTGGCGGTTTGGTGGCCCTTGCTGGACTTGAACCAGCGACCGGGCGATTATGAGTCGCACGCTCTAACCAACTGAGCTAAAGGGCCGGGAGCGAGATGATACATAAGCGAAACTACCCTTGCAAGAATAAGGTCTTGTGACAACCGACTATACGATATGGGTGCTGGTGCAAAGCACCTTCGCAAATACTCGATTGCGGGCCAAACATTCTGGCTCCCATCAGACCACCAGACGCTACCGCCGTGCCAGGAACGGGATCGGATATTTAGCCCCTCTTATTGCTGTGAATACTCTCAGAACGAGAGAACAAAAAAGGCCACCCGAAAGCAGCCCTTAATCCAAAACATCTAATGTTGTTAGCTTTCTGCTAAGTTCCGTTAATTAGGAAACCTAGAATTTATTTGTCTCATAACTGCTTCTTTAACGAGGCCGCAAGCTTCGTAGTAGCCGTTACCTTCCCCACCAAGAGGAACCTCCTCCTGTTCAGAGTTACCAACAGTGACAATAACGCTACGATTACTTATAGACATCCTAATTGGAACGTAAATCCACTGACCGCCTTGAATGTTCTCGTTTATTAATGTTGCCATTAAAAAAGACACGTTATTTTGATTATCAAGTGCAAGAGTTTTGATAGATTGTTGAGCATACACTCCTTCGTCACTCATGTTCATGAGTCTGGCGTAAGGGGAATCTCTTTGCCCATCAGACCAAGAATCATAAGGTGTATGTAAGGATTGTTTATATTGTGTCAGAAACTCTTCCGCTTCATTGCGAAGCATCTGAGTTAGTTCTTGGACTCTTTTTTCAACTTGCTCTCTTGCTTGAATAAAATCTGAAAACTTAATAAGCATGATTAATTCCTTTATTAAAGAAAAGGAATATCATCTCATCAGCTAACCGTAGAGGGAATGATAGCAAACATAAAAACTTGAGGTTCTTCCAAGTTTATAAATAAAAAACCCGCGTTGAGGCGGGTTTGATGTCGTGTAGGCGTAATATCCCACGATGGAAAGCATACAGGACAGTTTTATGCAAAGTCAACCCTAACACGCAAAAAAGTGTCGCCATTTGTTCCGATCACATCAATAAGTTGTTGCCTTCTCGAATTCTAAAGCAGCATGGCGCTCCCCCTGGCGCAGAGTGTCCACCAGCATTTCATAGAAGGGTTTCCAGTTACGTGACCATGAGGACTGATGGAGGTCCGGGAGACGCTTCAGAATGGCGCGGTGTACTGTCGCCGAGGAGATAGCAGAGAAGCCATTTCCAGAGCAACGTTCACACGTCTTAAAAACCGGCGCGCCGCGGTCTTTTGTGGCTTTGCGATCCAAAACTTCGCCTTTACCGCCACACCTGCACCGTGCAAGGATCACTTTCTTTCCTTCGCATGTTCCGCAAACCCTATTCACTAGCTCATTTTTAATCTTTGGGGCCACCACTTCGGCACCGTCGGCGTCGAAAATACCAGGGTGTTTAATCACATCCTCATTCGCGGAGATAAACCCGGTCCCATTGCAGCTGTGACACGTCACGCTGGTAGCCGCCGAACGGGAGTAATCGGCAAAGGCAAATTGTGCCAGCACCAGCATACAACTCCCCAGTTCTGTGCCCGCCACCTTGCGGATATTTTTTGGTGCTTTTTCAATCGCATACCGCACAAGAGCCTGTACCGCCATCTGTTCGTCGGTTTTACTGATGCCCGCCTTTCCGAAGAATGCCGCCAGGCCAAAGCGCGCACGGCTGCTGGTGGTGCCTATCGCCGCCATTACATCTGTTCCTGTAAGGCGGTCCGGAGAGGTTCCTTTCACGTCGTCGCTGATGTGCATTCCCTGAGGGCTGAAGTGTTTAAGAGCAGATTCAAGCTTCACAATAATTGCCTCCGGAAGTGGGATGCATTTATTATCTCAATTATTGCAACACACATCCACCTTGATGCAATAAATGCAATACCACTAATCCCCCTGATGAGAGCCAATCAGGTTCAGATATACGCCGTCCTGACGCCTGCCCATATCCGCAAAATTTTCACTCTCCAGATACCATTTAAGTACATCAAGCGCCTCCCCTCGGCTAACCGGCCTGATAGTTTCCAACTGCTTCTCCAGCCAGTTTTCCCTGTTCCAGAGGTGAGAGTTTTCCCATAGATGGTCCTCAGGGTACAACTCTCTGTGGGCCGCGCCACGCATCTGAGACAACCAGTCCCAGTACTGATATTCCCGAACCACGTCACTGAGGGTATAAGGCGCGGGTAGCACATCCGTATAAACAAACTCCCCGTCACCTTCCTGCAGATAATCACAGTAAATCTCCCGATAAGACCCATACCTGGACTCAATCAGGCATTCAGCCGGAACAGGTTCAAAAACAGCCTCATGACTGCCGAAGGCAGCACGAACCTTAGCGGCCTTCTCCCGTTGTAATTTCGCGTTATTGATGAAGTGATGTGGGATATCAAGCCACATTGTCGAAAGCGCAGCTGTCCAGCCCGCGCCGTTCTGCTGCAAGTATCGTGTATATCGTTCCTGTGCTTCTTTCGGGGAGATGCTCAGCTTCTTCAGCGCTGCTTCTGCTGCTGCAATATGGGCTGGTTCACCAGTCTTGATAACCTCCAGTACCCAGAGATAAGCATCCGTCTGTTTATGTCCGGTGATAACCCGTTGCAGGGGCAAAGGTTTGATAGTCGCCAGTTCCGTGCTGTATTTCGGCTCCGGGATAGTGAAAAGCGCCCGGTGCTCAGGATTGTCGCGAAATAATCCAGAGCGACGACAGAGGCTTTTCACCGTATTTAGATTGACGCCAGTTTCACGTGAGATGGTTTTATACCCTCTGCCGCTACGTTTAAGGCTGAGGATTTGCTCTTTAATATCGTTGTTCATTACACACCCGGTATGCGGGCGGGTTGCCCCGCCCCGCCTGTTATCAAAAAGGTACATCATCCGCAAAATCGTTACCCGGCGCAGGTTGCCCACCAGCATTTTTCTTCCGGCCGCCCGGGCGCACGGTCTTTGCGCTAATGACAGAATCAGCCACCATCTGATAACCCGTCTGCAGGACGCCATTATTCCCCTTCCACTGACTGGCCTGCATAGTGCCCGACACGCTGATCAGATCGCCTTTCTGGTGTTTCAACAGATAGTCCGCTTGTTTTCCGAACGCCGTCACCGCCAGCCAGAATGTCAGTTCGCCACTCTCGGCATCCCGACAGGGAAGAGCCACAGCCAGCCGGGCATATGCCATGTTGTTGCCGTTGCTGATGGCCTTGCTCTGCACGTCGACCACCAGTCGGCCATGCGCTGCAATATGTGCTGTCATTTCGTCGTCTCCTCACCTTCGTCAAGCTGGACAAGTAAATAAGAACGCATACGGATGTTGCCCAGGTGCCTGAGCCGCGGCGTCAGCGTCTGGTATCCTTTATCGCTCGGCGACTTCTTCAGTATTCCGGCCTCACATAACGTGCGGGCAAACTGTCCGCTGTCGAACCCCTTCGCCACCTCAGACTTGAATACGCCGGGCAACACATAGAACAGCAGCGGATCGTCCACGTGATTACCCTTATTCCGGTACCCCGCCAGCTCACTTATTGGCAGACTTTGCTCGTCATAGGGTAAAGGGGCGAACCGTCGCATACCGAACGTGCTCAGGAACTGCACCGCCTGCTCGATGATCTGCTCAATTTCTTTGTTGCCGGTACCGAACACGCCAATCCAGGCGTTATAGCTGTGCTGCAGGGCATCACGACAGGTCTGCTCATCCCAGCCGGTAATTACCCTGCCCAGCAACAGGGCAGCTTCCAGAATGGCAAAACGCGAGCCAACACGGTGAACCTGCTCACCATAATCAGCCGGGATAAGATTCCGCCATCGCTCCTCTGCCGAACGTACCGCAGCGACGGCTTCATCGCGATGCTCAGCAAGCCAGCGGATCCACTCCCGCCCGGCAACACCATGATTATTCTGATACGCATCTTTCAGGGCATCGGCATGCTGCTTGCCGTTTTCGTAATCATGGAACCGTACCGCCCTGCTCATTGGAATATTAAGCAGACGTACCAGTTGCCCGGCTTTGGCCTTACGCCCGGCACCCGCGACAAATGTCTCCATATCCACTTCCCCGGTGCTGATCGCAACGGTCCGCCAGCGCTTCAGTTCCCGGTTACCGCCTTCTTTGGCCCCCTGCAGCTTCCCGGTACCGTTGAACAGCGCGTAGGCAGATTTCCACACCTCCACGGGGTCAGCACCCTGCCCAATTTCATCCAGCGGCATCAACGCATCATTATGTGCCGCCGCCTCGTTCGCCAGCCCCAGCGCTGTCCCGTACCAGGTCAGGCGCAACATATCGGGATTGCCATACAGGCTGGAGGCCACGTTTGCTGTAGTGGTTTTCCCGGCACTTGATTGCTCGTAAAAGTGAATACCGAAACCGTCGGCACCAGTAAGGCCAATAAGCGGTGCAGCCAGCGCTGCCGCCATGGCTGTCATCATGGAGTAGTTACCTCTGGCGAGGCGCGCCACGCTATTACGCCAGCTTTCAGCATCCCCCTTTATGGTGTAGCCCGCAGCGGCAGAACTACGTCCATTAAAGAGCACCGGGTGTTCAGGCTTTCCGATAATCTCACCGTCCGGCATAATGTAGGCACCGCACTGCCAGCCAGTAGCATGAGCGACGCGCCAGAGTTGCCCGCTGCCGCTTCTCTGCATCCAGTCGGCCAGGGTAGCCCTCAGGTTACTTTTTGTGGTGACGTTGACACCGCCGCCCTTCAGGGTACGCCAGCCTTCCCGTTCACCGATATCCGCCTGAGGAATGGCACGGATTATCGGCACGTCTTCACCTTCAGGCTGCCAGCGCAGGATAAGATAGCGGTCCTTGCCGTCAGAGCCGATGCTCATAACGTCCAGCGGTGAACACAGCCAGCTCTCGTTGAGGGTCACTCCACCGCTTTCCTTGTCCACTTTTGGTGTTACCCAGTACACCCCGTCGTCGCGGCTTTCAATCCGGGGTTTAAGATCATCATCGGTCACAGCCTGGTGTTTTTTTCCTTTGTCGGGCAGAGAGACCACCACGCTATTCCCCTGCTCAGCATCTGCCTTTAGTGAAGGCAGTCGCGCCGTCCAGTCCTCCAGCAACTCCTGACTTTCGGAATAAAAACGGGCCTCCTGCACGCCGGCAAGGGCAAGCTTCGTGGCGATAAGACTGAGGTGCTTTTCGGATATTGCCCCGGCCCGGTAGACCCGTACATAGCGCCGATCGGCGTCAACGATGTTCAGATTTTGCAGTTCATCGAGCTGCTTTTTACCGAGATAAACCGGCGGGATCGTGTCGCCGATTGTATTGTGGCGCTGCCAGTCCTCAGCGAAGGTCCATGCCTTTTCCCCGGCAAAGATAATTGCCTCGGTAAACGGATCTGGCGGCAGTTTGTTCAGGTTCGGTGCGTTCTTCATCATCTTCCCCTCAGTGAGCCACTGGTGCTGCCGGAATACCTTCCGTTTTGAGCGTTTCAATAAAGCTATCGTGAAGAAGCGCCATCCCTTTAAGCCCCTCTTCGGACATATCGATGCCTGTTACAGAACTGATGTCGATCATGCTCCGGTAAATTGCTACAGCCATTTCAGTCGCTTTATCCGCAGGGAACATTTCATATGCCAGCCCCTCAACATGGTTCGCCAGGGCGAAACGCTCCGACCACGGGTAAATGACAATGCCCCCCTGTTCACCGCTATAAATGGCGACTTTCTCCGGCTCTCCCTGCTCATTTTTCACTTCAACGGCACCGTTGGTATCAAACATTTCGCAAACATAAGCAGCTGCCACAACCCAGCGCCAGAGCACAAGATTTTGTTGATCCGTCACGACCAGACATCCGGCGTGCATGCCGTGCCAGATGGCAGCAACCAGACGCAATCCCTCCACTAAATCGTTGTCATACTCTCCGCTGTCGAGCTTCTGAATATCAGTTTCCGGAACGACCGCATCGGATCCGTTTTGGTTGCGGTTGAAATAGAGAACGAAGTTTTTTTCTGCTTCCAGACGACTCATCAGGATATATTTACCTGTCTGGCTGTTGTCGCTGAAGAAATAATTGCTATGTGTTTTACGCATGATAAATCTCCAGACCAAAGTTATTATCTTTCGGGTTTTCCAGTGCGTAGGTCACCGCTTCTTTCATCACTTCATTCATAAACTCCACACCATCGGAGGTGAGGCGACTGTTATCCTTGCTCAGCATCACGGCATAGGTCTCCGCCAGCATCGTCACGCCTTTATCCCGGCCGAACTTGCGGAAGCACTGAAGCTCCATGCTGTTGATAAGGCATCTGGCAACAGCCTCCTCAGTAAGGTTATCCAGCGCCACTACTTGTTTTTTCACCATGAGATTAAGAACTGCGGAACCGCTGTTACGCAGGCGGCAATAATGGATAAAAGCATCAGCAATATGCTTTCGGTTTAATTCAAGAGTTTTATTTGACTGGCTCATAATTACTGCTTCTCCCGTCATCAGGCCGAGCGTTTCCCCGGCCTGATGACCGTTAATTTCTGTAAGGAATTTATTCTGGTATTACGCGTTTATTTTGAAGACTTCCGCCTGCGTTCACCGATATTAAAATCCGCTTCATCAGCGTTAAATTTCAACGCTGAGGCAATGCCGGGCAAAGACATCAACATTTCACCCAGATTATGCAAATCCTCCCGAGCCATATCATCGGTGTAGTTTTTGTTATCGCAGGCCCAGAACACAATATTACCTACAGACCCCAGACCGGACATGATGCCATCGTACGCCGCCTCGGAATGCATGCGGATCTCTGTAAGAGTGTCATCATCTTCTTTGCTCAAATCGCAGCGTGAAAGTAATTGTTCAATCCTGCTCATACCTGTGCTCCCCAGTAATCAGTAAGATCCACGTCGTACACAGCAAGCCAGGCTTCTCGCGGCCAGGATCTGACGAAGCCAAACTGAGCATCCGCCACCTTACGAGGTTCAAGCCCGTTTGCCTGACACCATTTTTTGAGCGGACGCCAGTCATATTCAATATCGGTGACCTGCTTCACCGCTTTCACCGTGGCATGCTTCTCTGATTCACCCAGCCGCTCGGCCAGTTGTTTCGATTTACGCACGGCAGCGGATGCGGTTGCCATTGCAGTTGCTTCCCGACGGCTGCCAATTTCGGCTTTGGTACGCTCAGCTTCGTCAGCACGGGCTTTCTCTGCCAGGCGGCCCTGCTCTGAGGCCATCGCAATCTGGAGGATTTCCATCGTGGACAGTTCACGTTGAACAGGTGCTGGCTGAAAGCGAGCCTCCAGCTTATCGACCAGGCTGCGGCGTACTGACTTTGACTCGCGGGCAGCAACGCGGAGCGCCTGCTTCATCAGCATGATGATACCTTCAGATGGCCGTCCAGCCCTTGTGCCATGGGATTTTACAAAAGTTTTGTAAAATTCCCCGACCAGTTCATCCTTAATACGATCGATGAAAACATTGTTGCGAATTGGTTTTTCTCCGCACTCTTTGCGGGTCTCGTTCACCATTTCCAGCAGCGTATCGGAGTCAATCTCGCCGGAATTTCCCACGACGTGAAAACCCATCATCAGTTCAGTTGTATCAGCCATTGTTCTTCTCCTGAGCCAAAAAGTTCGCCACACCATCGCTAAAGATACTGTTCATCACATCCAGTCCTTCGCTGCTGATATTGTCGCCGCTAAAGCAGACATTCAGCATGTGCAACGCAAAAGCCTTTCCGGTTTGACCCGGATATTCTTTCTCTGCCGGAATGACCAGTCCCTTACGAATGCATTCCGCCGTGGAGGTTTCTTCGAGCATGATCGTTACGCGCTGGCCATTATCAGCATCAACAAAAGCGACAGGCCTGCCGCTGTCTTTCATCACATGGCTGATGTATGCCTTTGCCAGCTTCAGACACAGACGTCCAGTGTGCTTTTCATATTGTTCAGTCATTGCACACCTCGTGTTCATTTTCTGTTAGCTCACCTAGATCCAGGGCATTTGTGGACTGCTGCGTAAGTTCGGCGGCAATATCGACAAGCGACATCACGTACATCTGTAAATTCTTATCACCAGAACCGAGAATGTGGGTTGCGCAGTTCATCAGATCCAGCGACCGCTGAAGGTTGAGCAACACATCACCTTCTGTGCGGTAAACATATGACTTATTCATTCTCAGCCTCCGCAGCTTTCCGGGCGATCTCTTCAATCAGATCAACCAGCCTGAAGCACATTTCCTCTTCTTCCTCGCTGGAAGTAAGAAATCCAGCTGCTGCAGCGAGCGCCTGAATTTTATTCAGAGCATTGAAAGCATCGAGTACCTTAACGTTGCGCATTTCATACCCCCTGTTCAGGTTTGACAGACCATCCGGCCCTACGCGCCACTTCGAGAAACGCTGGCAGCGTTGCTACATATTCCCCATTGACCAGCGGGTAATCGCAAACATGGCGCCCATTCTTCAGATGTACGATCACGGTTCCGGTAAAGCCCGGTGCCACATGCAGGTTTACGTTAATTAAAGTGTTGAGGCCTTTCTCCAGCATCAGCTTCGCAAAATCAGCAGCATCGCCGTGCACGCCACAGCCAAAACAGCGGAAGGTTTGAGCTTCGGGATCAACAGTGAAGGACGGTGTTTTCTCGCTATGTAATGGACAGAACCCGACGTAGTTCTTTCCCTGGCGATCAAGATGAACACACGATCCGATGATTTTCAGAATGTCACTCATTCCCGGCCTCCTGCGCTTTTTTAGCGACCTCTTCAATCTGCGACATCAGGATCCCCGCCAGTTCAATGCGGGCTGGCGTATCGGTAAGGAACTGAGCTGCGCGCGCCAGTGCCTCAATTTCGATCAGGGCGTCAGTTTTGGTGAGTTCAGCCATGCACCACCTCCTGAACACCGGAGGTGCAGGTATCGAATCGTTGCTCATAAAGCCAGGAGAAGTAATCGCCATCGTCCATCAACTGAAGGCGGCATGGGGCTTTGGTGCGGATCTGCGCGGCGAATACGAGATTCCAGTTCAGAAAATGTGAGCGTGCTTGCTGCTCAGTATTAGCCTCAGCGCGCAAAACAACCGGGGTAGTGTCAGGTTTATCTGACGGAGTGCCCAGGAACAGGTATGTAAATTCCGGGCGAGTTTGGGTATCATGTGAACATGCCATAATGTTACTCCAACTAACGTTGTGGTTAGAGGCCCAACCGGATTGCCGTCCGTGTTGGGCTTCGAATAATTCGAGGTGTATTTCACCTTCGAAATAAAGGCTACTCCATGGTGAAATACACCGCAAGCCTTTTTTTAATCTTTTTTTTGCGTATACTGACATACACCAAGTCAAAGGAGTGTCAGTAATGGCAACAGGTGCAAAGAACGCCAAGTCACAAATGACCACAGTACGAATCCCCCATGAAGTGATGGAGGATATCGAATCCCTCAAGGAGGAAGGCGAAAGTACAGCTGGTTTTTTAGTTACGGCAGCTAAAGGCGAAATCAAGCGTCGGCAGCGCAAGAAGTCAAAAGACGATCCTGACCAGTGATCGGTGTGGTTCTCAAAGGCAACGTTCGCAGCGTTGCCTTTTTCTTTGTGCGCATGGGGTGTGCTGCCAGTAAAGCCGCTCATACTGATACCTCGACTTTCCCGCCACCAATCAACTCAAATGGAATCTGACCAATTTCATCTACCAGCTTTTGCGCCTTAACCAGTTCAGGCAAATCATCCTGGCGCTTACGAAGACGGCGGCCGGCATCGGAAGAATCCTCGTCTGAAGCCTTCCAGGCTGCTGCAACAATCTTCCGCATCTGTTCAATCGTGTGATGAACGCCAAGCTGAGGATCCGAATTCTCTTTCTCAATGAGATCAAGAGCCCACTTTCTGACCTCTTTGGCAACCTGAGTATCAGCAAGGAACCCCAGCAAATGGAGTCCGCGTGGAGAGAAAACTCGCACCTTTTTTCTACGTAAGTTATTGTTTATTCCATTGGTCATCACATTGATGACCTTTGACATTCCTTCGGTAAACTCGTCATTGTTCCTGTTGTACAAGTTGGTGATGGCCTTAACTTGTGCATACCCCAAAAGCCCCGCAGCCTGTTTTGCCGTGAACCAAATATTCCCGTCGCCATTGTCATACGGAATAACCACCTGGTCATGAAACTTCAGTTCGCGGCAATTAACGCTCTGACCGATTTCAGAGTGATCGAGCCCCTGCCCGGAGAGGGCATTTAATTTATTCATGGCTATTTACCTGAGGTTAATTAGCTTGATGACTGTCGCGACAACCAAATCTTAATCAGATGTGAATGCAACGACCCGCAACAAATGAACATAGGGGGTTCTTTATCAGGCTACCTCCTTGCGAGACTCTTCGATGCGCTTGCTAATCCAGCCATCAACTTCACTTTCGACAAAGGCGATCGCACGGGAACCAATTTTGACAGACGAAGGGAATTTCCCCTGACTCATAAGGCGATAAATCCAGGCTTTGCTGTAACCAGTACGGCGCTGGACTTCGGAAAGACGAATAAATGATTGCGACATATTTACCTCGTAACGTCTATTGCGATTTACGAGATAGATGATGACATGAAAAACATGTTTTTTTTCATACCCTCAAGCATGATGGGTATTAATGAATAAATTACCCTGAGGGTTTGGAGTACTTTTTCAGTTTAAAGCTCAGTTACCCTGAGGGCCCCAACAAAAGTACCCTCAGGGTGGGAGCAAATAAGCTCAAATAACCCTGAGGGTAGGGCTCTCACCCTCTTTTTATAGGGCAAGCGACTAGTTCAATAGATTCGGCCTGACGACTGGTGAATCCCATCCCCTCCAGTTCTTGCTTGATGGAAGCTTGATTTGCACGTGTAGCCCTATCGTTTTCATGGTCATATTTTGACCACTCTTTATTTCTTATTTGTATGGCCAGATAAAGCGGATCGTCCTCCCTGTATTTTTTTATGAGAATTGGGCGTTCGCTTTCAAGTTTACGAACCTGCCTTTTAAGCGAATCAATTTCCATACGCAACATTTCAACATCAGCATCGCTCAAAGGTTTGCTATCCATAGTTTCTGGAATGCTTGGCTTTATTTTATCTAATGGAATAGACAAATCCATGCTTAGCTTTTCTGCTAATGCCTCTAAATCTGAGCGCCTAAAACCATAAACATCAAAGTGTGGCGCTGACCAATGATCCGTGCTTCCCCAACCAGCCATCATTCTCTCCTTAATTCTTCATTAAAATGGAATGTCATCGTCAAAATCCATAGAAGGTTGGCTCACAGCAGGCGGAGCCGCCTGGAGCGTAGGTTTCACTTCAGGCATATATCCTTCTTCACGTATGGCTTTGAGAAGGGATATTAAAGAGGGATCGCCATCATAATTGTTGTCAGTATCTGTAGGCTCAATTGTGCCAGCTATGCCTTGTTTAACCCATTCGGGGAGATCACCGTTGGACTCTTGAATATAAAGAAAATCTGCAATTTGGGTCTCACTGACATGTGGTTGATGTAAACGAATACGCGTTACTAACTCTCTCAGACTAACAAATTCACTCTCGCGCGCTTTGAGCACTTCAGCGATGTCTAACATAACGTCACCTCGCGTCCCCTGATTTCGGTGGCTATGCCCGCCCGCAGAGGTGAACGGGTTTTCGCAGATAAGCCTAGACATAGCCCTTTTCGTTGGGGGAATTATCGTCTAGTGAAGTATACATGTCTAGAGTGGGCTGTATGCATACCCAGTAAAGTAACAGCTAAAACAAAAAATAAATCTTAAGCAGTTGTTCCAAAATAGCAAAAAGTTGTTCCGGAGTTGTTCCAGCCTGAAAGCATACATATAAATAAAAACAATAAGTTATCTTTATAGATATACATATGGAACAACTGGAACGACTGGAACAACTATCTTTCATCGCACATGAAGAAAATTGGTTAGCCCACAACTTTTCCAGCCAACTCATCCAGGTAGTCCGCATACCACTGGAGCATTTCGCGCCGCCCATCAAGGTACTGAGCATGGTTGTAAGTCCCGCGAATGGTATTTCGGTCAGCATGCGCCAGTTGAGCCTCAATCCATGCAGAACTGAACCCTTTCTCGTGTAGCACAGTGCTCATTGTGTGCCTGAACCCATGCCCTGTTGCCTTCCCAGCATAACCTATGCGCTTGATCACCTGGTTTATGCTGGCCTCACTCATTGGCTTGTGTGCATCGTTACGCCCAGGGAAAACATATTTCCCCCAACCAGTGATCGATTTCAGTTCCAAAAGAAGCGATTTAACCTGCATAGAAAGCGGTACAAGGTGTGGTCGGCGCATCTTCATGCGTTCTTTGGGGATCTGCCACAAATCCTCCTTTAAATCGAACTCAGCCCATTCTGAGGCGCGTAGTTCAATGGTCCTGACACTGGTGTACATAAGCAGCAATGTCGCAATACGAGTCACTTTACTACCACTATAGGCGTTCACTGCGAGAATAAATGGACCAAGTTCGGAAGGGGATAGGTGCGGGAAGTGATTTTGCTTGGGTGATTTTAATGCGCCGGCCAGATCGGTTACGGGGTTCACCTCTGCCCTGCCAGTAATGATCGCATAAGTGAAAATCTGCCGACATGCCTGACGGGTTTTCTTGAGCTTATCTAGTACACCACGCTCTTCCATTTTGCGTAAGACTGATAGCATGTCCATTGGCTTGATATCAGTAATGGCCCGCTTGCCGACATACGGGAATATATCCTTTCTTAAATATTCAAGTATGTCCTCAGCATACCCGGAAGACCAGTTCGGCCTCTTATGTTCATGCCATTCAAGCGCCATAAGCTCAAAGCTATTGTTAATTGCTAGATTCTTTGCCTCTCTTGCAGACTGTTTAACAGCAGAGGGGTCGTTACCCGCAGCAAGTATACGCTTGGCTTCCGTTCGTTTGTCTCTGGCCTCAGCAAGCGTCACATCAGGATAAACGCCTATGGATAGCAGCTTTTCTTTACCGGCATAGCGGTACTTCATGCGCCAGTATCTGGAACCGCTCGGGTTAACAAGCAGATACAAGCCACCACCATCTGACAGCTTATAGGGTTTATCGGTTGGTTTCGAAGAACTGATCTGGCGGGCTGTTAACTTCATATTGGGGGTATCTCACTTCATTGATCCTGCATATACCCCCGAATGTACCCCCAGATGAGCGTAGATTTCAATAGATGATAGTAGACGTTGAAATAATGATATTACGCCTCGAACCTTGATATATCTGGGTTTTGTAGACTTTAAGAGAGGTTAGTAGAAGTGAAGATGGTACGCCCTGTAGGATTCGAACCTACGACCTACGGCTTAGAAGTTCCTGGAACTACCTGAGCTAACAACAACTTACCCCATCACTACGGCGCTCACACGTCCCATCTTCGAAAAACATGCAAAGCCTTGCAAACCGATGCAAAGCTTTGTGTGTCCCATTTCTGTCTCACATCACCGGGCAATCATCAAACTCACCAGAACGCGCATCGTTGATGATGTAGGTTATCACTCCGAACACTGGGCCGGGTCCGGTTGCGTTCTCATCGTGACCAGGTAACTTTTCCTTTCTTCCGTTCGTCACGTTCTCCAGATGCGGGTGCGGGTAAACTCTATAGCGCCTCACAGCAAACTCTCCTCCGCAGTCACAGACGAGCAATGAGCCGTCACACGGGTTAAGCGATGAGTCTATGACCAGTAGCGCATCCTTCATGATGCCGCATCTGTATATAGTCTCTGACGCTCTCATGAAGTAGGTGGCTGCTGGTTTGTGGATGAAGCGATCATCAAGTGATATGCGCTGCTCAACGTAATCTGCTGCCGGGCTCGGGAATCCCATAACTCACCTCCGATAGATACTGTATATTAATACAGTAGTACCGATCGGCGGTGTCGATCAATAGTGTTTGTAGTGCTACACTTCAGACCTTTCCGAATTCACTGATTTCTATAATGTTAAAGTTATTCGCCAGGTACACATCGATAGGTGTCATTAACACGCTCATACACTGGGTAGTGTTCGCTATATGTATTTACGTATTCCACACAGGCCAGGCCCTGGCTAACTTCGCAGGGTTTGTGGTGGCGGTATCGTTCAGCTTCTTCGCCAATGCCAGATTCACGTTCAAGGCATCCACAACAACGATGCGCTACATGCTTTATGTGGGCTTTATGGGGACCCTAAGTGCGGCTGTAGGTTGGTGTGCTGATAAATCAGGCATGGCTCCTGTCATCACGTTAATCGTGTTCTCCGCCATCAGTCTGGTGTGCGGGTTTATTTATTCAAAGTTCATTGTCTTTAGGGATGCGAAATGAAAATTTCTCTGGTCGTTCCGGTATTTAATGAAGAAGAAGCAATTCCAATCTTCTATAAAACCGTGCGGGAATTTGAGGGTTTGCTGCAGCATGAAGTCGAGATAGTATTCATCAATGACGGCAGCAAAGACGCTACAGAATCAATTATTAATGCGCTAGCTGTTGCCGACCCGCTTGTGGTTCCCCTGTCATTTACGCGTAACTTCGGGAAAGAGCCCGCTCTGTTTGCCGGACTTGACCACGCCACTGGTGATGCGGTTATTCCGATTGACGTTGACCTGCAGGACCCGATTGAAGTCATTCCGCATCTGATTGAGAAGTGGCAGGCCGGTGCGGATATGGTTCTTGCAAAGCGCTCTGACCGTTCAACTGACAGCAGACTTAAACGTAAATCTGCCGAGTGGTTCTACAAACTCCACAATAAAATCAGCAATCCGAAGATTGAGGAAAATGTTGGCGACTTCCGACTAATGTCTCGTGAAGTTGTGGAAAACATCAAGCTCATGCCTGAGCGCAACCTGTTCATGAAAGGCATTCTGAGCTGGGTTGGCGGACGTACTGATGTTGTCGAATATGCCCGCGCAGAACGTGTGGCAGGCAATACAAAGTTCAACGGATGGAAGCTGTGGAACCTTGCTCTTGAAGGTATAACAAGCTTCTCAACCTTCCCGCTTCGAGTGTGGACTTACATCGGACTTATCGTTGCCGGAATAGCATTTATCTACGGCGCATGGATGATCGTCGATACGCTAGCATTCGGTAATGCCGTGCGTGGATATCCTTCTCTGCTTGTTTCTATCCTGTTCCTTGGTGGGGTTCAGCTGATTGGGATTGGCGTTCTTGGTGAGTATATTGGCAGGATTTATGTTGAGTCCAAGCAGCGCCCAAGATTTATTCTGAAGAAAAGGAATAAAGATGTTTAAGTTGAATAGATTTGATAGTGGGTGCTGGGTAATTGTTTGCGTTACCGCTCTCTTTGTATTGCCTATCCTGCTTTCAGGTGTTTTGTATCAGGACGACATACTAAGAGCGGCAAATGGTGAGGCGTATTGGGGCGTACTTGGTCGCCCTCTTTCTGACGTTGCTGTTATGGCGCTTGGGTTTGGTTCAGGATTCGTTGTAGATTCTTTTCCATTATCTCTAATACTGGCTGGCTCATTACTTGGCGCTTCTTCAATGATGCTTTATTGTCGGTTCGCAATCAGTCGCGACATTGCATCAGGCTTGGTTTTTTCTTTATTTTCACTAAGCCCGTTCTTCCTTCAAAACCTTTCTTATCACTTTGACTCCTTCCCCATGATGCTTGGCGTTTTCCTTGCTACACTGCCTTACTCTAAAATGGCAGCATCATATAAGTTGGCAGTTAGGGTGCTATTTGGGGCTGTATGCCTTGTGCTTGCCTTGAGTCTCTATCAGGCAACAATAAATGTATTTCTTTCATTGTGCGCCATAGAAATAGCTTATGCGCTTTACAATAGGGGGTGCGGAACATATGCACTTCGAATGTCTGCCGAAAGAGCGGCAAGCGCAATTGTTGGGATGATAATCTACATGAAGGGTGTGACTCCCTTCTTCTTGTCAAAGAATGTCCACTCGGATCTTGTTGTAAAAGCTGACGACCCACTAAAAAGCCTGTCTTACAATTTTGAAAGATTCTGGAGCATTGCTTCAAGCCTGCTAAATGAATCGCTTTACATGGCATGGTTTCTGGCGCTTGCGCTTTCGATTGTTGGATTGATAATGCTTGCTATCAGGCTGATAAAATCTGATTTTTCTTCATTATCAAAAATAATAGGTTTTACAGTTTTGGTGCTCAGTATTGCTGTGGCAGCATTCTCCATTGTTGGGCCATTTATCTTTGTCGATAAGACAGTGGTTGCCCCTCGGGTAATGATGGGCTTGCCTGGGTTTATGCTGCTGATTGGCTATCTGGCGTCCATGCTTTCTTCAAAGAGAATCACTACAATCGCATGCATTATCCCTGTAATGTTCTCCTTGTCTTACTCTTCTGCATATGGGAATGCGAGCAAGCATCAGCGCTCGCTCGAAGATAAGGTGTTTTATGATATAGCATCTTATTTGCCCTCTAAGCTGGATGGCAAAAATGTGTATATCTCAGGCCAGATATCTACAGCTATAGCTACTGATATGGAATTTAAGAGATTCCCTTCCCTTAAGTGGATGGTTATGCCGCTATACAACTGGTCAGGAATGATAATGCTGAAACATTATGGGATAAATGCGGAGATGGGAAGCACCACCAACACCGAAAACAGTGGCGTCCCTTTACACTCAAGCAGGTATTTCAACATCATATCCGGAAATGAGATATACGTAACTTTAAAATAGCCCGCGAGGGCTATTTGGTAATCTTTAGCCTCAGCTTGTAGTTGATGCTATATGTACTTGCTACGTTTACGGGGGTCTGTAAGGTTACAACTGTATCGCTATAGCTTACGATACCCATTGGTGCTACAGATGTCGCCTGCCCCTGCGTACCAATGATTACCCATGCCTCGACATTAATTATTTTCCATCCCGTAGGTGGAGTTACTTGTACCCTACCATCGCCACCATTTATCAGCTGTGTTGAATACGCAGAGGCGTATGAAACCCCTCTTCCTTCATACTCATATCCGTTCGGGGCTAAATATACAGGCATAAATCTGTCATTGATACAGTCTATATTTACCCAGTTTGATGGGGCTATAAGCCTGCTAGAGCCAAAATAAATGCCTGTGTTTTGCATATAGAACTTAGATGTTGAGTCAGGCGTTACCAGGAAGGTGTTTGTGAATTCTGATGTGGACATATCACCAGTCATGTTCATCAGGGTCACAAGCGATCCGCCAAGGCTATAATAATAACTATTATTAGTAGCTGGCAGAGTGTAAAGCTCAGATCCCCCCATCAGAATAGACATTGCCTGGTATGGTCCATGTTTCCCTGTTGTGTTGAGGAGCTTATAGTCTTGTGTCCAGCTATTGGCAAAAATACCCGTCGATGCATATGAGTAGTCGTGCACACCCTGCCATGCCTCAATGCCGATATTTTCTATATCAACGCTGTCACATTGATATCTACTTACAGCTATCGCCGTTTCATTGGCGAAGTCATAGTTTGCATAGGTTGTTAATGCCCCTTCGATAAACCCATGGAACTTGCAATACTTACATCTGCGAAGAACCAGCCCGAAAGGAGATGCGTCAATTTCAACCCTGAGATCGACACTCGTGATTGTCGATCCTGCTGCCGGGGCATACTCGGGGGTTGCTGTTGCGGAATCAAGATATACAGCCTTATGGCATGAATCAGCCCTGACTACTCCTGTTAACCCCCAGCAACCATATCCAAGAAAACCATACTCAGCACCGCTTACAGAGATGTTAACTTTTGCTTTCATTGCCGTATTCGCATGATAGCAAATATCACCGACATTCTTTGTTATGGTCCTGCGCGGTACACCTCTGGAGCAATGAATTCCATCGAATACGATACCGCGTACGAATTCATCAGAACTGCCAGCTGCTGAGGCATCCATTACCCTTACGACCGCATCCTTTCCAAAACTTGGCTTAACAGACGTTTTTGAGCGAATCATAGTAGTTCCGAACTGATTTGACAGTGGCGTGCTTGCCACCCCGTACCACTTGCTATGATTCCCCTGCTGAAGCATGCCATCTACACCAAAATGGTAAATTGCATATGGGCAGCGCACCGGGACCTTGCCACGCGCATAGTTCTCAGCCGCCTGGCATGCAGCCCAGTCGATGGTTTGTGTCAGTGAGGTCACGAATGGGTATACAGCCTGTGCTGCAGCTAGGGTCGGATATCTCTCGGAAAGAGGGTGTACGGTGCCATCACCAATAGCGCCAAATTGCTCTGGGGTTACCCAGGTGATCGCCTGCTGAAGATTTCCACCTGGCTGCAGGCCGATCGAAGCCGCACCTGCCACAGTTGCCAGATAAGCCCGAAGTGAAGCATCCCCAACCCCAATCCATGCGCCGACCCCAACTCCGCCTGATGACGCGGGCGTGGACCCAGCATCAACATGCTTTGGAAGTGGGCCATCCCAGCGATAATATTCTCCGCTCGCTTCATCACGCAGTGCCTGGTTAGGCAGAGTTATGTCGGCCCCGTCCTGGAATGAGTCGATAAGCACCCATCCCATAGATGAAATAGCCTGCTGAATAAGCCAGCGAAGCCCTTCTATCGTGTAATGCTGACCACCGAAACGATCGATGTATTTTCGCTCAAGCGAGGTAACAAACTCGTCAATTTTTCCTGCGTTGAATTTCAGGTCGCGCGGCGATTCACTTGGTACTGGCAGGTTTGTTGGTTGCGTAGCCATATTGATTCCATAAAAAAACCCGGCACGGTGGCCGGGTCTGGTTGGTCGGGGAAGGTTCTTATTGGTAGATGGCGTCGCTGTACTCCGCGACGGTCAGAGATACCGTGTTATCTGTGTTCGGCTTGATGCTGTTGACCGTCCATAGTTGGCTGTCCAACTCCTGCACCGTTGCTATGAGGTAACGCGACGGTAGCTGGACAGTGTCTCCGTTCCATATGTTGAGCTGAATGTCGGGTATTAGTGCGGTGAAGCCGTACTTCGTATCGGATCGGGCTGTTGCCGGGTATCTCAATGTCGGGTTACCCAGACTGTCGGTCACCAGCACATACATCGAACCGGCAAACGTGATCGGTTCGCTTGTATCAAAGTTATTCCCGGCGCGGCCGGTTATGTAACCCTGTTGTTGGTTGCTATCATAGATATCAGGCATCTGAATGACGCTGCCGACCTGGATGATTCCGTCTTCGAACACTTTGGCGTTCATCTTTACCCGGGAGTAAATCAGACGTTTGGTTTCGCGCAGCGCGCGTTCCCGGGCCTGAAACTCGTTACGGAAGCCGACGATCTCCAGTTTGTTCGGGTTCTCCGCTTCCTGTTCGACAATAGAGCCGTTCAGGACCCGGTAGTTGATATAGGTCTTGTTATTCGTTGTCGGGTGAACGTAGGACACCTGCACGCCGTCATAACCGCCCGGAAGAGTGGCTTCGTACGTCATTTTGTACTCATCAGTCTTCATGTTGGCCCGGTTGAATACTGCAGCCGGATAATCAACCTTCTGATCGCGGGTAAATGTCAGCACGCCGTCATCCCAGTACGCAATAACGCTGGCTGCGTTGCAGATCGCCTGAACCCGATCGCCCAGCGAGTCGTTTTCGTCGTCAAACGTGTAGTCAAAGTAGCCCAGGCGCTCATCAGGCAGACTCTCGGCGATCGAATACAGCCCGTACAGGTCAATGCTGCTGACCGGCTGCTCACCCATAATTAGCCAGGTGTGCGTCACTGCATCGGCAAACGAACGCGACGGCCGAAGCGTGTAATCCACCGTCTGCGTGTCCATGTTGTACGTGATGGTATGGCGTGTCACCAGAGCGTTATATTTGCGCTCGCGGCTGCCCAGCGCGTTTTCTGTCGCCCGGACCTTTACGCGCACAAGCGTGTCTGTCGGGTGAACGACATTGGTCCGGATGTTAATGCTGTGGATTTCTTCGACCTTCAGCAGACTGGCATCGCTGGAGTTATCGGTGCGCTGGAAGCTGACGGCGTATTTCCCGAAACCGCCGGACGGCGTTAATTTGTCTGTGCGGTAGAACACTTCGCTGGTCGACTGGTGCGGCGTCGTCTGCCGGTACGTAAACGTCTGCTGCGTTCCCGGCACCTGGTTGTAGTCATCGTCAATTTTCCAGATGACAACCTTCCAGTTGGTCTCTTTCTTCCCGCCCAGGCTAGATTGGGTGTGCAACCACAGTTGCGTAGACTCGACCGGCGAGAAGAACGGCCCAACCACCAGCGCCTCATTGTCGTTGAGGATGAATTTCGTGGTGTTAATAGTAGCGTTGGCCGGGATGTCCTGCGGACCCTCCAGTTGGTTCATCGTAAACGTGTACCAGCGCACCGGGTTAACAACCGCGCCATCGTTTGTTTCAACGGCGGAGATCAGCGTGCCGGAGAATGTAGCATCGGTAGTAACGGTTCCGGAGGCCGTGCTGTACGTCACGTTGATGGTGAAGGTTACAGCGTGCGGCAGAACCAGCCCCATGAAATAGTCGAACTCAGCCTGCTTAACGATTTTCATCGCTATCTGGCCGCCGGAATACGTTCCGCTGACCACCGTGTTTGCCGTTGCTGTTTCGATCGGGAAGTCGCTGGCTTCGTTCTGCCCGGGAACCTCCTGCCCGTCGACGTCATCGAACCCGTATCCCTCGACGATTTGCGGGATGACTTCTCCCGGCTGGAAGAACTGGAATTCAGCGCCTGCCAGAGAGCCCAGGCTGGATTCTGAGTAGCGCACGGACTCATAATCGTATTTACCGATTCCGATGCACATCCACTCTGTAACGTACTTCAGGCCGCCGTCGGTAGCCGTCTGATGAACGTATTCGAATACTGATTCCTGAATCAGATCGGGAAACGAACGTATCTGGCCGTAGATGTCTGGCTTGGCCTTGTAAACACGCGCGGTGTTTGTCTGACCGGTCAGGCTATTGTTCGGTGAGTCGACAGAATTTCCGCCGTTGTTAGCAATGGCCGGCTTCGGCGCGAGGAACGAAAACACCTGCCCAACGACTTTGAAAATCGGACTCAGGATGTCGCCGACAATGCCTTTCGGCTGGTCGAATATCTGGATATGGTCCAGCTCGCTCAACTCAAAAGCCAACTCGTCATCATCGCCCAGCTTCACGCCGTTTCGGACGATCAGCAGGTCACGGTGAAATGTAGCGTCATTGGCCGCCAGCCAGTCATAAAAAAGGGTGCCGTTTGGCACCCTGCAACGCAGCTTAGGCGTTCCTGGAAAATTCGATATCTCAACCAGCGCCATATTCGAAAAACTCCACTTTGGTGAATGCCCGCTGAATGACCAGCAACGAATCCATGCGCACGCTTCCATTCTCGCCGCGGGAGTGCAGCGCCTGCCTGTTAAGCACCAGTCCAACGTGCGCTGGTTGCGCGCCGCAGTACCCGACGAATATCCCGCCGTCGACCGGCTTATCGACCTGGCGCCAGAAAACGACGTCACCCTGATAGCAGGTAAAGAAGTCGGACCCGGCTTCGTAGTCCGGCGTCTGGTGCAGCTCAATGCCGAGAACGTGCCGGTAATACAGCACGCACAGGCCCCAGCAATCCACCCTCTCGAATGAGCACGCCCGGTTAGCCCAGGGCACGCCGATCACCTTCCGAATAAAATCAGAGGTACTGCAGGCCGGTATATTCCGTTGGGTCATAGAGCCTTCCGATGTTGTTATTCAGAGGGTTGGTAACAGAAAGGGTTACCGACGCTGAGTCGGCATCGATATCCACCGTCTTGACGTAAAGCTGCCACGACTTAATTGGTACCGACACATCGCCGCTGTCGAATATCTGCCGCGTGGCCGTGATGGCTGTCAGCCGGGCAGCGCCCTTCCACTTCTTCATCAGCGATTTGATGTCAGACGACAGCCGCCCTAACTTCACCGTCGCGTCGATCACCGGCGTACCGCTCTGCTGGCTCTCTTCGATTTCAAAGCGCGCTGGCGTGTACGTCTGGCTGGCGAGCGTTTTAGGGAAGAACTGCTTGTCGACCAGGCGGACATAGCCAAAGGATGGATGGTAGAAAGTGATTGTGTCGTACAGGCCGCGCGTCGGGCGCTGCTGCTTATATTCCCTGAAGCTAGGCATTACGGCACCCTCGGCAGTGATTCTGGGTCTCTATTGTCCGGATAACCCGTAACCACGATATCCAGCCACGAATCCCACGGTGGCGGCAGCTCAACAATGATGTCGTCGAACTCGTCGTCGGCGTTGTAGAGGTGGTTCGCAATAACTGTCCCTGTCCAGGTCACCACCCCGCCGTCGATACTGGTTTGCACCGGCATCTGCGTGAAGTGAAGCTCCTGCAGCTGCAGGCCACTGCCGCCCAGGTTGATATTCACCCGGAACCAGTTCAGACCACGGTTGAGATAGTTCGGGCTGCGCAGCCACTGCTTGAATGCGCGCTCCTGGTCCAGAGTGAAGATCCACGTCAGTGACCAGGTCACTTTCAGGTCGTCAGTAAGGTTCTGGAAGATAGCCGGGCCTACCGCTGGCTGATCGGTCTGGAACCCGGTATCGAGCGTCATGTTTTTGCTGGCCTTCTGCGCCAGCGGCAGCCAGTCAGGATAGTCGATGATTGGCATCTAAACTCCAGGCAATAAAAAACCCGCCGGAGCGGGTTTGCTTAATCAACAAGCCGGGGCCCGGTTGGTGCCTCGTAGATATTGATTTTTATGTCAACGATTTCGCCATTATTGGTAAATTCCTGCTCTTCCCCAGCAGGCGTTATGCCCTTGATTGTTGATCCATCACTTAGAGTAAACACAAACTCGACCGCCCTGTTCGGGCGTATCCTATGTGGCTTACCTATCTCAGTTGGTATTGACTGCACTTCGCCCGGCTCAATTACCACGTAAGTCTCCTTATCCCTGACCGTTCGGGGTTCTTTTTACGTTGAAATTACTGGTTATACCCTGACTTATCGGGCCACCATTATTTAAATCAGCGATAATCGTCGTGAGGGTAATACTACCATCTGAGTTCACAGTTCCCTGAGAATCAACAGTAGAAGAGGTGTAATTCTGCACGATATTGTTGATTATTACACCACTCCCGCCTTGCATATCCTTATTGCTGATTACCTTGCCGTTGTCGCCCGGGATCATGTACTGCTTACCGGTGCTGGCCTGGTAAATTTCAGGCATCCCGCCTTCGCCGACCTGATACATTCCGCCAGCACTAACCGGTCCGCCGTTCTTGCGTTTGCCAGCCACTCCCATAGCCAGCGCACCGAGAACAGCGCCAATGCCTATGGCAGCAGCGCCGCCAAGAGTACTGATAGACGCCAGCATTGCCGCAGGTGTCCAGGCCGCCGTTTGTGTCGCCGCTGCCGCGGTACTTGCTGCCGTAGTGGTAGCTATACCTGCGGTTTGAGCGGCTGTCGAAACTGCCACTGCTGACGTAGTTGCGGCCTGGCCCATAATCGCCGACTTAACCCACTCGAGGCCCATCTGCACGAAAGAGTTAACCAAGCTGTTCAGGACCGTCATGCCAATGCTTCTCATCGCATCGCTGGCTGACATGCTGCCGGTGACAATGCCGGTTAGCGCGTTACTGGCGACAGACCCGAGAGAGTCGAAAGCCGCCGCCGCTGCCTGCGTGGCCGCGTTCTGTTGCGCCCATTCCTCCCACATCGCTGCGTTGCGCTGATCCCGGTATTGCTGTTCGATAGCAGCGCGTGCTGCCTCCGCCTCGCCTATCTTCTGCGGATAAAGTTGGGCGTACTGCTGGATGTCAGCGATATCTTTCTGATACTGGTTATCCAGGCCTGCGGTTTTGCTGGTCTTTCCCTGAATCGATGTGAATTTGTTGGCAGCGTCAGTACGTTCTTTTTCTGCCTTAGCTTGGGCGCGTAACGCGTTGGCATTATCCCAAGCCTTACCAGCCAGTTGCCCGGCAAGCAGAATCTGATCTTCTGTAGCGCTATTCCCGAGAGACTGCTGGGCATTGAGCACGGCCTGCGCGCGCGACAATTCGCCTACACTTCCAGCAGACAGCTCTGCCTTTTGCCGCAGTTCATCCAACTTTTCGTTAACCGCCTCCTGAGCCTTGGCGTATTTTTCAGCGTCCTTTTCGGCTTGCGTCTTTTTCTGCTTGCCTGTTCCCGCCACCGCCTTTATCTCGATGGGCTTGGTATTAGCCGCGGTCTGTGATGCTTTGGAAACAGCAGCCAGATCACCAACCAGCATGGCGGCTTTGTTGCTCAATCCGGCTAGCGCTTTGTTTTGTGCCTCCCAGCCGTCCAGACCCAACCATGACCAGGTGCGCGCCCGGCGTGTGAACATTTCTGCTGTGCTGTTCAGATCTGAAATTTGCGAATCCGCTGAGATTGCCTTCCCCACCAGCCTGTCCAGTGCCGCCGTCATCGAGTCGATAACCGCAACCAGGCCATTGCTGGCTCCTGTTGCCTGGTTAACTGAATCGATCATCGACAGGAATGAGTTTGTCAGCGCGGTATTAGCCTGTGAAAGCGTGCGCGGGAGTTTCTCGAACTCTGCATTAACTGAACCGGTTTGCTTCTGAATTGCGTTGAGGGCATCTTCTGCCGTGAGCTTTCCGTCCAGCATGAGTTGCCGCAACTCGCCGATGCTAACGCCCATCCCAGCGGCAATCTGACGCGCCAGTTCAGGCATTTGTTCAAGGATGGAGTTGAATTCCTCAGCCCGGATAGTGCCAGAGGAGATCGACTGGCCGAACTGACGAAGAGCATTAGCCATTTCCTCGGTTGAGGATCCGCCGATGCGCCCTATTTTCTGAAGTGTCTCGGTGAGCTGAATGATCTGGCCGTTCGTCGCGCCGGTATCGCGCAACGCTGTGCTGAGGGTTTCCCACAGCTTCGCGGTGTCCTGCAGTGAGCCGCCCGTTGCCGAGCTTATGCGCATCAAACCCTGCATTGTCTGGGTGGCGGCCGCGGCGCTGCCGGTCAACCTCTCGATCCTGGCCTGCATTTGAGACATGGCGTCAGCCGCTTCAAGGAAGCGCTTACCATAATCAACTACCTGAGATACGGCGATCGCGGAAGCTATTGCAGAAAGCCCTGTTTTTAATCCAACAGAAGATTTTGCTGTCTGATTTTGCGCTTGCTTGAGGTCGTATAATTTCCCTGCAAGCTCGCCAATTTCTTTTCGTTGAGCCGCAGTAGCAGATGATCCAGCCTGGAGCCTGGCCGATAGCATTGCCGCACTTCTCGCGCCATTTTTCTGCTCTTCATTGAGAACAGCGATCTGCTGCGTAAGGCTCAAAGAAATTGAGCGCAATCTTGCCGCGTCATTGGCCTGCTGCGCCGCCTGCTTCGCTGCTTCAGACGATGCTTTTGCTGACGCATTTTGAGCAGATTTGAGGTCATAGAGCTGGCCGGCAAGCTGAGAAATGCGCGCCTTTTGCTCGTCAGTTGCCCCATTCCCCGCTTTCATTTGGGCAGACAGGATAGCAGCGCTGCGAGATCCCTCAATCATCTCAGCATTAAGGACGGACAACTCACCTTCAAGGGATGAGATTGCCGATTCTGATGCTCTGAAAGCAGCGGCACTATCACTATTCGCCTTGGCTGCATCGATCGCAGCCTGCTTCACGTCAAAAAGCTTTACCGCAAGGTTTCCAATCTCCCTACTCTGCGCCTCTGACGCATCACCTGACGCTGCAATTTGAGCTGCGAGGGCGGCAGCGCTGCGGGCACCATTTTTATTTGCCTCTTCAAGAACTGCTATTTCGTTACCAAGCCGCTCCATGATTTTGGCTGCATTGCTCGCGTCATCAGCAGCCCTTGCGATCGACTTTCCAGATTTATTCGCTGCAGCATCGAGGCCGTCTAACCCTTGCCCTGCCTTATTTGATGAGCTATCTATCTGGCTCAGCGCGTTCTGCACATCCTTGGCACCGTCAAGAAGTTGAGCGGTATCCAATGCGATGGTGATATCAATACCACCTAAATTTTCCGACATTGCTGTTCTCCATGGATACGTTAGCTACTGCTTCATTGACCGTTCTTGCTGTTCGCGCATCATTTTTTCCTGCCAACGACGCTCGTCATCATCCATTACTGCGTCGTATTCCTCTCTGGTCAGCCCTTTCTGGTCTGGGTATTTCGCGTTCAGAAGCAGCGCAAACTCTGTCATCGTCAGGTGCGCGGCATCTTCACGTGTCATTTCAAAATGAGTGCGGGCAGCATTGATATACTCAATGGCGTTGAATGCTGTTGTGGTCGAGTTGGTTTCATGCCGCTGCAACTTCCTGACTTTGGCTTTACCTATAACGCCATGGGTCATTAGGTGTTGGGCGATGACAATAATGTCGTTACGGCTTAGCGCGCCGGGCCGATAAACTATGTATCTTGACCACCCTTTCCACTCTCCTATCATAGGGGTCAAATCATCTTCACAGCACGCCTGAACCACCTGCATGGAAACAGAAAGGACCTTTTCAGCCATGCGATAAAGTTGTGGTGAAAGCCATTCAGGAAGTCGTCCAAGATTAGAAGAACATGCTGCAATCAGATTTTGCAGATCACTGCCATGGATGATTGCGTATGCGGAAACGATCTCTTCTGGCGATCCGATTCTGGTCATTGCAGCGAATGATGGCCTTAGAAGGTACTCTTTATCGCCATCCTTTCTACTCGAAAGCACAGCCTCGCCAATGTCTGTTAAAGGGATCATGCTCTTGCCTTAATGATTATTATCAAGGGCAGCAAGCCGCCCTTTGGAATAGCCATTAGCTGACAGTGACAGCGCAGGCGTTTGAAGTGATTTTTACTGGCGTGCCGGCAGAGTCGGTAACTTCACAGGTATATGAACCAGCATCACCCGAGACTGCGCTCGCCTTATTGAACGTCGCTGTAGTCTGACCGCTCACTGTTGAGCCATCTTTTTTCCAGACATACGTATACGGAGCTGTACCGCCTGTAACAGCTACGCTCATGTTGAGCGCTGAGCCAGTCGCAACGGTTTTCGTTGAAGGAAGGTTGGTTGTGAAGGCAAGTGCATCGCCAGCGATCTCAAACACAACCGTGTCGGCATCATAGACTTTCCACTCACCTGAGAAAGTTGAAATATCACTGGTGCCGAAGTCACCTGACCAAGAGGTGGTGTTGAAATACCCCATGATGTAGGTGCCAGCGTCTTCCCCGGCGAAATCAAAACGAACCCAGACGGTTGGCTGACGTCCAGCCTGAACTTCATCGAAAATGTATTTCGACATGTGGATCGCGCCAATCTCTACAGACTTATCGTTCTTGCGGAACTCGCCGTCACCAGAGATTGTGAAATCCATGTTGTTGACCAGGTTTTCAACCAGACCCTTTGAATCATCAGCCTCAGAGCTGACCGTATTCATTGAGTAATCGAAACCTTTCGTGGTCATTGCGCCCAGTCGCTTCCACTCGGAAAGCGCTGGCACTGCGTCGGGGCAGCCAAAGGCCATGCGTAGCACAGCTACTTTCCCGATCAGCTTGCCAAAATCATTAGCACAGCCTTGCATGTGTACCTCTCAAATAAAAAGGCCACCGGATGGCAGCCTGATGGTTGTGGATAGGGTTATTCGCCGTATACGCAGCGGAAGCGGAGCGAAAATACCGCCCGCCCCTCTGCTGTTAGCATTGGTTGAGGCATACCGTAGGACTCGATGTATCCGATGCAGGGGTCCGCAATAGGATTAGCCTGTACGTAATCAATAATGCTCATAGCTGCGGTATTCGCTTTGCGATCTTCATTGATGGCACCGATCACATCCAACTGAACAAAATAGGTTCCACCTTCATCCTGCCGGAGTATTCCCCCTCCGGCAGGCTTAAAGATCATGAATGCCTCAGACTTATTGCCACTGTCATCCCAGAAAAAACTCTGACAGGTAAAGGCCGTCGTAAGTCCGGCAGAAACCAGCATTGAACGCACTCGGTCGGCCATTGGTGGGGTCATTTCTTCATGCCTTTTGCAATAATTTCAGGGATTCGTGGCTTAACCTTTTCAAAAGCTTTTTTCAGGAATTGCGGCTCGCCCCCAGGCCCCCAATAAACGCCTTGCTCTGTCCCACCACCAAACTGCTTGCCTGATCTGGTGGTGCCAAAGTGCGCCCTTGGTTGGCCCTTCAACTTGCCTGGTGCATCATGAACATAGGCTGCATACGAGGCTGAAAACCCAACCTTTGCCGTAATTCGATTGCCGCTTGAATCAAAATCGATAAACCGAGAGTTAACGAGGGTTGATGTGTCTATTGGCGTTATCACAGCAGCTGACTCAATAACCTGTTCTGATGCCAGGTACAAAGCCCGAATGATGCGTACGCTTTTAACGTCACCAATCATACGGTTCAACTTAGCAATGGTCTGATCGATACCTTTAACTTTGATACCCATGGCTAGACACCTGTCAAAATTGCATAGTCATCCGCCAGTCGCTCGAACGTGTCGGCGTAGCGTATAACCTGCCGTACTTCGTCGGCACCGGCCACAACCGGGTCTGGCTCTGTCGACGCGCCAATCAGCAGGTAATCACCTGCGGCCGCCAGCGCAAACTCCGTCCACACGGTATTTTTCACGACGATTTCTGCGCCCAGGCTGCCGATGCGCTTTGACAGCCCGCCTTCGTAATCGCACATGATTACTTCCGGTGCGGCGTACCCATTGATTGGATCGCCGTATTCATCGGTGCCACCGTTCTGTTTTCGCCAGATAGTCGCCGTGGCGGTATATGACCAGTTTGCAACACTCGACACGCGTTACTCCTTCGGCGCCGGAATGCGCTCAATCTCAAACCACTCGATATTCAGCGCATTGACCTGCTGGCCTTTACCAACCGGCACGAAAAGACCTATGACATCACCGCATTCCAGCTGCAAATAACGCTCAATGATGATTGGTGAAACCACTGTCTCGCTGAAGGTTTTAACCTCTCCAGCAACGCGAAAAATGGCCGTCACATTCAACGCGCTAACCATGTTTTTTACAGTCGCCATATTTCACTCCTTCCAGCGCAGCACCTTCGCGCCAGTCGCCCGGATTCGCGGGCAGTTGATGAACCACTCGCCGTCCGATTTCACGTAGCCGGTAGTCTCCCGCCCGGTGTCGGTCATCACCCAGACGCGGGTAAATGAGCGCGGTAGCCCGTGCTTAACTGATTTGTACGTCATCAGCAGCCACCGACCACATCAAAGAACCCGACACTGTTACCAGCGCTGATTGGTAACTCACCCGTGCAACCGCTGGTATCGAGCCTGGCCAGCGAGTCGCGCAACCAGGTAATGCTGTCGTCGCCATATTCAAACGAGCGGGACGCGCCGGACGGCGCACCCTGGGATTTGATGCGGCGCGCGCCGGACGACGTAGCCATAAGCGCTGCGGCGTACATCAGGATCAGCTTCGCGGTGCACTCGTCATAACCTGCCCCGTCGAGGCAGGGGATAATCTTGTTCACCACGCAGAGAATCGGCTCCAGCAGCGCGCCCGGGATGGAGTAACCCAATTCACCGAGGAACGCCTGCACGTCTGCCGCTGTGATTGGGTCAGCCATGGTTACTTATCCTTTTTACTTGCTGCTGCCAGCGCTGCCACTGCGTCGTCGGCGCGTTTGGTTTCTGCTGCCAGCGCGTCGGCATGAGCCTTGTCTTTTTCTTCACCATCGGCGATCAGCTTTTTGTTCTGCTCCAGCGCGTCGGCGAGTTGCTTTTGCAGGCCAGAAAGATCTGCCGTCGGCGCGGAAGGGGTAGCCACTTCGAAGGAAAGTTTTTCGCCCTTCTTCTTGTCAGTCTCCTTCGCCTTGCCTGTTTCCAACCAGCGCTTAGCCGTTGCATCGTCCACTTCTACGATCGCACCAACCTCCAGTTTTCGGAGGTTGGCACCGGAGAAGACGTTACCTGCTGTGATTTCTACCAGTGCCATTCTTTTTCTCCTTAGCTGCTCGCGAAGAGCACGCCGTGTTTCAGGTTGATATCCTGCTTAACCATCAGTCCAGCAGCCCCCCAGGTGCGCCAGATATAGTCGCTGTTGTAGAACTGACGCGGGTCAGCAACAGTTCCCACTGCCTGACCAACCACCGGCGCGATAACACCTGCAGCCAGTGGTACAACCAATACCTGGTTTCCGGTCAGCTCGGCATCTTCTTTCACGGCGGCAATACCAGACAGCTTCAGAATCTCTTCCAGCACCGTGCGGGTTTTGTTCTGGGTATCATAGTACTGCTCCCAGTTGGACATGATTTCACTGGAGACGTACCAGGTCTGTTGGCCGTACTGGTTGTTCTGGAGTTTCAGCGTATCGCGTAGCTTAATCGCTCCGTTACGCATTGCTTCTGGGTCAGTGCTGGTTGCGAAGTTGATATTTAGGCCGGACGCACCGAGATCGACCAGGCCTACACGGTCATCAGCCTTGAGACCCTTCCAGGTCTTGCCATCGAAGGTAACGAAGTTGCCTTCCGAGTCGCGGAAACCGTTGAACATGTAGTCCACGATTTTACGGCGCACATCATCAACAGAGCCGCGCTGCGCATCGGCAAGTGATGCCAATGCTGACCCTTTGTTGAAGATTGGATCACGCCAGTGGAACTTGAAGCCGCTGTCGTGTACCGGAACCATGGTGCCGTCAAAGCTGTACGCGCGAGCATCCAGCGCCGCACCGATCTGTCCGGACATGGAAGTGTGTGCCCAGCCACGACCGCCGGTACGTGCATATTCATACACTGACTCTTCCAGGCGGACAGAGCGTGACAATGGCATCAGGTCGTTGAACAGGGTGAATTCGGTGTTCGGCTCGAACTGTGCCAGCACTGTCTGGTCGTACGCACGGTACATGCGGCGGATGTCATCAACCGCGTTCACCGCGTCCAGGTGTCCGTTTTCACCGAAGCGAGCACGGGCAATGAAGTCAGCGACAGATTGCGCACTCATGTTGCGCGCCATCTCCAGCTCGCGGAACTGCGCCTGGTTGACTTCGAGGTTACCGGTGCGTTCACCGATAGAGCGAGAAAATACAAGCATTCAGGTGCTCCTTACTTGATAACGACGCGCAGCAGATCGCCTGCAGCAACGGTGTACGCCGTGTCTTCTTCGACATATGCGCGGATGGACTCGCCAGAAGCGTGGGCTTTCACCTGGCCGTTTACGATGGATAACGGCTGGCCTTTTTTGTACGTGCCGGCGGCTGCTCGCACGTTCAGAAACATGCCCTGCATCGGGTGGATGGCGACTACCAGCTCGTTGATTGGGATTGAATCATCAACCGTCTGGCAGCGCAGATAATCGAAATCAGCGACATACAGGATCGCTTCTTCGTTACCATCCACGGAGGCAGTGAATTTTCCTGCTGAGAAGAAGCCAACGGTACCCGGCTTGGTGGCTGCCGCAGCTGCGCCTTCACGGTTGAGCAGCGGATTAGGGAATACGCCACCGGCGTGAATTACGTGTTTTCCGTCTTTAGCCATTTTTTACTCCGGCATTTCGCTGACTGATTGGGTGTTGGTTGCCTGGCGGAATGCACCGTTCAGGCCGAAAGAGGTTTGGCACTTGGCGTACATGGCATCGAGCGCCTTGCCGTCCAGATCTGCGACTTCTTCATCGCTCATGTTCATCGCCAACTTCACAGCCGCGCGCTTTTCGCCTTTCTCTTTGTCGGCGTTAGCGTTCAGGCTGTTGAAAACGACGTCCACGCGATCGGCGAGTGTTTTCGCCCACGCTGGCATCTCTTCGTTATTGGTGGCCTGCTCTTTTTTCTTGGCGGTGGCTTCTTCAGCCTTCATCTGGTTGTATGCGTCCATCAGCTCGGCATCGGACTTGCCTTCAGTCGGCTTACCAGCGGCTTGCAGCGCATTGATAATCAGTTCTTTCATCGGATCGTTCTCTCCGTTGGTTTTAATCTCGTACTCAGTGGGTTTGCGCACGACTTCTACAGGTTCGCCGACGAACACGGCCTTGCCGCCCTCATCGATGAGGTACTTCTGTTTCAGGTACTTGTTGTCATCCCGATAGATGAAGCTGTCTGGCCACACCGTTTCCGGCCAGAGCCACTTATCTTCTGACGAACCCTCACGCAGCCTGTCGCTGATGGCGCGCTGGATATCGTCAAAGGAGAAGTTGGAGGCATTGGTGAAGAAGAATTTGGTCTTGTTGAGCATCCCTTCGCGGGTGCAGTCGATACCATCGGCAAGGCGGGCAACTTCGATCTGCTGCTCATCACCTTCTGAGTTAACGAAGATGCCCACGCCCTCCTCAGGCGTTCCGGCACCTGGCTCATCAAGCAGCACCGCCACATGGTCAAACATCATGTTGGTGGCGATCTCGTTGTACTTCTTGCCTTTCGACTCGCCATTGGCAGCGATGCCGGAATACAGCAGGCCGGTGGAGATGTGGATCGGGTCAGAGTTGGTGCCGGCCAGCATTTCATCCAGGCGGTTAATCAGGCGTTTGCCCTTCTCGCTCGACTCGGCGTACTGGCGGTTAACGTACATGTCGCCAGTCACCTTCCCGTCTTTGTGGCTGACGTTCTGCAGCCAGGCCCCGACGTGGTACTCGTTCACCGCCCGGACATCGCGCGCCGAGACATGCTTGCCGTCCACTTTCGGGTGGCCCAGCGGCATCGGGTTACGCTCAAGCGTGTTGTAGGCCTTTTCGATTTCTGCTGCCGGGTACAACTTCCGATTCATCACAATATCGTCCACGACAGGCGTGATGCCGCGAACCACGATATGTGGCTTGCCGTCGATGGTTTCAGTGGTGATGTTTGAAGCGGAGTTGACGACGGTCAGCACGTTAACGCGGTTGCGCTTCATGCTTGTTCCTCGCTAGTAGGGGTTTTCGGTCATCACCTGAATCAGGTAATCAGCACAAGCTGATCCGTCGGTGGAGTCGCCATCCTGATAAGCATCAGGGTTGTGCTTATAATCTTCGCGCCACTTAATGAAAGCGGCTCTGATTTGCGATTCAGTGAACAGGCGGCCATGATTGATATCTCTCGGCGCTTCTCTCGGAATAGGCGTGCTCATGCAGCCTCCTTGGTGGTCCACTGTTGACGCTCTTTCTTCAACTTATCCGCCAGCCCCTCGTTGAAGATGCTGCCGTCATCGTTGAGCAGCACCGGAATCTGGCTGCAGTAGCAGTTGTACCGGTTGCCGTTCTCTGCGTAGAAGTCTCGCACTTCTTCGGTCGTGTAGACCTTGCCGTGACGGCTGGCGTGCCAGGTGCGCGTCGTTGGCTTGAGTGCTGACAGCCACATCAGGCCGGTATTCAGTCCCAGCCTGTCAGCAGCCCAGTCCGTTTCATTCCATTGTGCCTGCCGCAACGCGCCGACCTGCTCAGTCTGAGCGATGGTCTTGGCCTTCGACATCGACACATCGAGACGCTTGCTGATGACGCTGGCCGTCTCACGAGGATTCGCTCCGCGCGCTAACGCATCGGTGATGATGTTGGTCAGGTCGCCGCGGGCTGTGTCGCTGATGACTTTCCAGTCGCTGTACGTTGTCAGCCTGGCCGCGGCTATCTGGTTCAGATAACCAGGGCTGCTTAAAAGCTGCTGCAGCGTGGTCTGGCTGGCGTAAACCTGCGACTGCACCGACAGGTTGGTGAAGGCGTTTAGCGTGCCGCGGTCATACTCCGCAATGACGTAGTCCATCGCCCATAGGTTCTGGCTGCCTCCATCGAGAAGCTCATCATCCAGAATCGACTGCACAACCTGCAGCAGGTCGGCCAGCTCGGCAGATGTCATGTCGTAGATGAACTTACCGACATTTACCTGATACAGTGAAGGCTCAGCGCCCTCGTTGTTGCACATCATCCAGGACCGCTTGGCGTTAACCTCACGCTGCTGCCCTGTCAGCCTTTGGTCAAATAGTGCCTTTAGCCTGCGTTTGATGTTCAGATACCGATCTTCGATATCATTGAACATCCGGCTGACCTGTCGCGATGACTGCGTGGGGTCAGCTTTATTGCGCGGTACGATTGGCGTCCCGATCCTGGTTTGCGCTGTCATCATCATCTGTCAGCGGATCCTTATCGGTTTGCTTTACATCAGGGTTAGGTGGCTGAACGACCTTGCGAGGCTCCAGCTCGCCGACTGCGCGGATTTCGTTTTCATCCACCGCCGGTGTGCCGTATGCCTGCTGGGTATCTTTCGCCACGACAGCCATTGCCTGCATGTTGGCAATTTTCTCCTTTTCGCTCGGCGCGAGCAGATCAGACCATGCCAGCGTTACCTCTCCGGATGATGGCGGGTCAATGACACCAACAGTCCAGAAGCGCTCAAGGACGCTCTCGACCACCATCGACTGGAATCCCCAGCGGCGACCGTTACAGCGCTTCGCCCAGTCTGTCTTGTCCTCATCGGAGGCAAGTCGCCCCGTCTGCTGACCAAACAGAATGGTGAACGGGCATTGAATCGAAGATGCAAACTCGTTGGCGGCCACTGTCCATGTAGGGGATGGATCTGCAGCTGCAACGGAGAGTACCGAAGGCGTACCGGCCTGCATTACCAGGGCGGCATCAGTGCCACGGTTCATCTTGGAGACTTTGTCGTTAAGCGCTTCTCCAAGGTCTTTGTAGCCAGCGTCTGTGGCTGACTTTGTCAGGTTCGCGATATTGGTTTCTTTATCGAACGCAATCCCGAGTTGGCGACTGGCATTCTTCAGGAAACCTTCGGCACTACCACCCGATACCTTTTCAAGGTCGAGAAGTTTGTTGTAGCCCGCGCGCAGGAATGGCACGCCAGATAGCATGTTTTCGTCTTCAGAGCCTTCACAGAGAATGATGATTCGCTCGGGGTGTACGGTAACACCGCGCACCGGGCCATACGTACCATCATCACCAACGGGCTGCTCGTTGAAGTTGTACGAAACTGGCTGGCCGTACGTTTCTGAAAGCGTGTCGGTATCGAAGTTTCCTGGCTTGATCTGCGATTCCCACGCGGGGATCAGCTTAACAATGGGTCCATTACCGATATTCCTTAGGGTTTTAACCTTCGCGCGGTCGACTGGCTCGTGCCATTCCCTTCCGTCCCGGAACTGAATGAGCAATGCCGAGTACCGGCCAACCAGGTTGCGGCGATCCGCATCCTTAATTTTCGGCCAGTGCTTCTTCAGTAGCTTAGTGGCTGACTTCTCCCAGTCCGTTGTCTCGGTTGACTCCTTGCCGTCGTCGCCATCGATGATCGTCGGGTTATCAACCCAGCACGAATCAAGAAGCTTATGTACGGCGGCAAACGCCACCGCGTTGCGCTCGTAGGCTCGATAGTAGCGATCGAATTCGAGACTGTTGGGATATCCGAACTCATCCCACAACTTCGTACGCTTGGTGTTTCCTGGCTGGCCTGCGTAAAGCATGCGCTGCCGCCCTAAAGCATCAGCAAGGGCATTAACGAGGAACTGCTCCCCGGTGCTTAATTCACTCACTGATGAGCTCCTTAGAAGAATACTGCGCCGACCTGCTTGTGGTTGTTCTTCGCTACTGCAAAGTAGCGAAAGCTGTCAGCACCGTGTGATGTGAAGTCATGAAGCGGTTTGTCTTTCCAGCAGCCGCGCTTGTCGTCCCACTCCTTGCGATAACCTTCGAGGTGAGATATGCCCTCGGCACACTTCTCTTCATCGAAAACGCAGGACGGGAGAATTTCACGCACCGACTCAATGCCGGTATCGACACCAGTTTTCGGCACAACGTTGAATGTCATCGAGTACACCTGACCGTCGATTTCATATCCTTCCTGAGCCAGCTCTTTGCGTGACTTTGCATCAGCGCCGAATTCGCGGTTCTCAATGTCGTGCGGACCCCAGTGCTCGCCGTACTCGTAGCCGCGGTCTTTCAGCACCTTCATGTAGTGCCTCAGGCCCTCTCCAGAGTTTTCGTAGTAGTCGATGACATGGAACTCAGTACCAACCTCACGAACGAACCATATCGCCGTGGAGTCACCCACGCCGATATCCCAGAACGTATGAACTGGCAGGTGTGAGTTATCCGGGATTTGGCCGATCCGCTTATTGGTGTAGAGCCAGCGGAACTGTTTGGCGTAGTACGCACCCTCGACCGACTGCTGGAACGCCTCGGCGGGAATGGTCGGGTATTCCCGCTTCATGTCGTCGCCGAGCGTCTTCTCTTTGGCGTAGTACCAGGCTTTCTGGCGGTCGTTAACGACTACACCGTGCTTCGCCTCCATTTCAGCGAAGTACTCAAGCAGGCGCACAGGCAACGATTCGACCGGGTCGATTGCGTACTGCGGGTTCTTCCACCAGGAGAAGAAGAAAAACTTCCAGTCCAGGGCGGATAATGGCTTGCCCTGCAGTAACGCTTTCTCTGCCGTCTGGCAGTAATCGAAGAAGTAACCCGCCCGGCCCTCGGCTGTGCTCTCAATAGTAGCGAAGCATCCGGTCGATACCGCCTCAAACGCACCAGTGACGATCTCACGGGCCTTGTCTGGATACTTGGCGCATATCTTCCCGAACTCAGAAACGTGCAGGTAGCGCAGCGTACCGCCACGAAATGATGTGCTCACGTAGAGCGAGCCGCCCTTCTTGAATACGAGCTCACAGGAAGAGTCATTGCTCGCCGGGTTGGCCGCCTTTATCTCTGCTGGCAGCTTGTCGTATGCGTACTTCACCTTTTCTCGGAACAGGCGCTTTGCGTCATTCAGCGTGTGGGCAATCAGGGCGCACTTCGCCGACTCAAACAGGGCCGCGTCGAGCTGGATGATGCACACCTCTGTGGTGAAACCGAGCTGGCGAGCTTTCAGAATGATGTTGCGGGTGTGGATCCCCTCAAAGTATTCCCGTTGCTCAGGCGTCATCCTGAACCGCGTCGGCTTTCCCTCTTTGTCAGTGATCCAGTAGAGATTGTTCAGCCGCCAGTCTTTGTCGGACAGCAGCTTGAGGTGCTCAGGTTTCATTACGCCCCCTGAGACAGTGAATCCATCAGGTCAGAAAGTTGCTTAACAGAGTTGTCGCCTTCCGGCCCGTCGATATCGTATGCCTGGCGCTCAAGCCCGATCAGATTCTTCAGCGCGTCGCTCAGTGCCTTAACCGACTTAACGCGCTCCGGCATGCTGATGACCTTTTGGTAAATCTCATTGAGCTTGTCCTGGCCCTTATCGTCAGGGTTGAACATCAACTCTCCGAGCTTCTCCAGTGCGGCCACGTCTGCGCACTCCGCGCCCAACTCATCAAACAGGGCGTTGGTTATCTGCCGGGCGCGCTTAATGTCGCCGCGATGCTCCATGCGGACGTTGGCAATTACCTCAGCCGTCGCCTCGATGAGTACGCGTTCGTTAAAAGTGACTTCACTGCGTACCTGTTTGCGTACCTCTGCTTTGCGTACCAGATCGTCAGCGCGTTCTTTCACCTTCGCATTCAGATCACGCGACCAGTCGTCACGCTTTGCACGCTTACGGATAGCACCTTCGCTGATACCGTGTTGTGATGCTATTTCTCGGAGGGACATCACTCCGGCCCGGTACGCCGTCTCGATGGCCTCCCAGTCCGGTTTGCTCATTCGTTACTCCGTTGTTTGTTCTTCTGGCTGTTCGGCCTGCTCTTCCGTCACTGGCGTGAACTGCACGCGCTTCACATCGTCAGGAGCAAAGTACAGCCACTCGCCCGTCTCGGTCGCCAGCGGCACAAAGCCGTTAACCAGTTCAGGCTGACGTCGTGACATCTTGCCCGTGAAGGTTTCGCCTGTTTGGGTTGTCAGGGTGATTTGGTAGATGTCGGACATTGAGAGCCTCTTTATCCGCTTGTGGGGATATTTGGTTGATTATCCGCTGTAGGGGATAATTCAAGACCACTATAGACAGAACGTGGCTGTCCAACATTGTTGGACACAGTTTTTTTCTACATCAATGACCACTAATGAAGGAGCCGCAGAAAAATAATTAGAGACCTCTATAGAAGCAGAACTCGTCTGCCTCGTTTTTCTATAGGAGGTATCATGTCCACAAACTTATTAATTTCATTTGTAATTGCCATCTCGCCATCAATCAACGAGATCGTCAAAACAGTTTGCCTATCGAAAAGGCTTCAACTTTTAGAGCGCTACGGCATTATCAAGCCCACCCGCAGATAGGCTTTGTAATGGCCTGTTTAGTTAATCAGCAACTCAGGCTGAGTTACCTGCATGATGTGTTCATGCTCGACCGCCAGAACGCGCTTCTCTTTCTTCCGTTCGTTCATTAACCGGCTGCCTATCGTGCCTTTTAACTTCGAGCGTGTTTCTTTGATGGCGTAGCGGTGCTGCATTTCTTCGCCCATCGCCATGCGGCGGCTAAGTTGTTCGGCCATCCAGTTAAAGGCAGCAATGTATTGCTCCTTGATCGCGGTCGCCGTCTTTCCGGTGAACCCCATCACAAGCATCATCCAACCATCTTTCGTGATGTTGTACATCAGGCGCATCTCGCCTTTTTTATCAAGGTATTCAACGGGCTCAAAATTGAGCCGGTTAAAGTCAGGCGAGCAATCTGACTCCAGCCGCTTGATAGTGCGAAGAACGTTTTTATGCGCCTTGCCGAAATAGCGGGCGATCTTCATGGACGTTGTGATGACTTTTCCGTTAGATGGCATAACCATTTCGCGGAAGTCGAAGGCCGGAATAACTGACGGATTATTCATAGCGTATTTACCTTTTAGAAAGTGAGCCTGTCTCACAGAAAAGCCGCCCGAGAGAGGTCGCCACCTATAACGGCTTTTCTCAGGCTCGCTTACTGAAAGGCTCTCGTTGAGATGCGCGTGAGATGCACATAAAAAAGCCCCGCGGATGCGAGGCTGTGAGAATTTGCTACGTTTAAAGTCCAGAGGAGAGACTGTGTCAGAGGCTCAGGGATGAGCTTCTAATTTTCTGGATGATTCAATCTTCCGTATTGCCGCTTTATCAAGGTTGCATTGACCAAGCGCCGTATAGAGTTGAGTGTTCAACTCCAGACTTGCCTGCCACGTGAACGGCGCTGCCATTCCGGGGATCGGTGTGTCTGTTGTCAGGTCAGCGCTTATCGGCACCACTGGTGCCGGAACGTAAACTTTCTGCGTATTCCCGCAGGCTGACAGTAGCGGCAGAAGGAACAAGCTGGTTAGCGCAAGGATCGCCTTCAAGCGCCTGCCTGATGTAGACAATGCGTGTCTCGCCCTTTTGAGCCAGTTCGTTCTTTCCATTCTGGGTAGCCTGTGAAATGTCACGGATGAGGTTCATTGTGGTGATTACGTTGTTGGAGATCGCCTCAGATGTCTCTGCTCTGACCGTCGCTTGATCACGCTGGTCTTTGAAGGAAATAGCGTTATTGCGATAATGATTGGCGACCAATGCCAGAGAAACGATGATGCAGGAGACCACTGCGACGATGATTGCCGTTACCCTGCTCATTTCTGACTCCAGGTGCAAACCTCATACTCAACGTCGCGTCGGTTCATCAGCCCTTTCCACTTCTGACCACCGGCATATACCCAGCGTTTAAGCTCTGAACATGCGCCTGTATAATCACGAGCGTTCAGTTTTTTCAGTAGAGTGGAATTGATAGTGGCTGATGCACCAACGTTGTAAGCGAAAGAGTAGATTGCTGCGCGTTGAGTTTCAGTGGTTGGCACTTTGATGTGCGGATCTACCTGTGAAGCTATGCGCTGCATATCTTTACGGGTCAGGGCATCACACTCTTTGTCTGAGTAATATTTACCCCAGACAATGTCTCTGCCTGTGTGCCCGTCGCAAACGGTGATAACACCAACTACATCTTTATAGGGGTAGTGTTCGCGGCCTTCTAACCCGGTCTTGCCAGATACCATTACCGTTGCGATACCAATTGCACCAGTACCAAGTGCAGCGGCAATGATCTTTCTAAGTTCCGGTGACATTATTCACCTCGGTCTTCTTTTCTTCTGTCTTCTCTGAATTTGAAGTAGAGGTTTGTTAGATACGTAAGAAGCATGAACCCAAGGCTTCCTAAGACACCTATCGCCGCCCACTGCTCTGGTGTGTAGCCATCCAATAGCCGTTTAAACCAAAATGCGGCACTTCCTCCTGAAGTACCGTATGCAATGCCGGTAGTTAATTTATCCATACGGTACATGCTCGCCCCTCAATACCAGGGGATTTGTTCAAATTAAGAAAGGGATGATGGTGATCAGAACAAATCCAGGATACATTTTGCGGTAACGTGGTTTGTTCGTGACTAAAGGCATGAGCAAATCAGGCAAGAGGCTGTTAGCGCAGTCTCTTGCCACCCATCTTCACGAAGCCCGCCATTGAGCGGGTTTTCTTTGGTCATTATCAAAGCCACTCAGAGAATGGCTTTTGTGATGACTACAGTTCGCTGAGTTTTTCTTTCAGCAGATAACCTTCGAGCATCCAGATTTTGTTCACAGCATTCTGGCGAGCAATCTTTCGCCCAATTTCTTCATCGAAGTTTTCCGGACTGGCGCAGGCGCTTTCACCGGTAACGGTGAATCCATTTTTAAGCACCAGAACACAGAATGTAAGAAGCTTTAGCTCGCCGTGGTAGCCGGTAAGGCGCGTTAAGTCATCCTGCTTATGGATATTTCCATTAACACCATTTTCAGCAGAGAAGTAATATTCCCCAGTGATGAGTGACTGGATATGATCCGGTGTAACGCGAGGAGCAGTCTTTCCTTTATCTACGATTTCTTTTTCGATTTGCTGGTCGTTCATAATTTTCACCAGTTGATTGTTGGTAGGGGTGAAAGCGCATAGCACCGTAGCCACAGCGGATAAGGTGAGGGTATTGTCTGTCTGGTATTTGGTGGGATGCGCTTTCAGAAAGGTCGTGCTTAAAACGCAAAAAGCCCCAAGGCGTGAACCTCAGGGCTAATTTGTTTGGCTGCTCTGTTCGCTTTTGCTCCGAGCATACACAAAATGTACTACTTCCATTTCGCGATAGCAAGTTATTTAGGACAATTTACCTAAATATTATGCTGCCTGTGGAAATTCCTTCTCAATTTCGCGCCTCATTGCATAAAAGATTTCTGAATCGAGCACATTCTCGCACCAGACAACCCTGCGTCTGCATGACTGGATATCCACTCCGGTTACTGCATTCATCAGCCTGGCGATATCTTGCGTGCAATTGCGATTGCAATATCGCTTAATAGCTACATCGCGGACGGGGCTTTCACGGTGAAACGTCTTGATCATCACACGTTCAACAAAAGCAGCATCATCGGATTCTTTGGCGAGAGCGATGATGTTGCTGAACGATGATTGAGGTATGACCAGTTCGCGAGCTTTCTGATATAGCGCATCTCCACGTAACCCATCTTCTTCGTAGAGGCGCATGACGACAGACTCAATCTGTTTGGCCTTGTCATCACTCCACTGGCTACGAATCATCAGGCGACCGATAACGTTGATTGCACCACCAGGTGAATCATCACCGGCGTTAACCCTTCCCCATACCTGAAGCATGTAATGAACCCATGCTTTCTGGCGTGGATTGATGGTTTTCTTTGGGTGCTTCCATACGCGGCGGAAATGAGCATCGTCGATGAAGTTGACCATGCCGAACACAGGTGTGTGTCTCATGCGGCCTCCGGACCATCTGGCTTATTTGTGCCAAGCCGATTACGCACTTCCCGCAATTGCTCTCGCACATACTCAAGACTGCGCTCAAGCTCATGCTTTTTGCCAATCAGCACCTGCTCGGTATGCATATCGCGCTGACGCTGCCACTTCACTTCCTGGATGTTAGTTACGACGCTCATAGATACCTCTTCCGCCTTGATGAATCATCAAAACGCCGTTAACAATGGCGTGGTGTTTGGCTTCTTTGTCGTACGCGTATCGATTAACCGTGTTTCGATGGCACGATAAACGCCTGGCTACTTCTGTCTGGTTCCCGTATGTCTCAATCAGCATTTCCGGGATGGTTTTGATAGAGGGTGTCATGCTGCCTCGCTATATCTCTTACGGAGTTTTTCGTAATGACGGGCCCGGCGCGTGAAAATTGATTTCACTCGCTTCAGGTAGTCGATGTCGAATTTTCGTGGCTCGTTGTCAGCTTCAAGACGCTCAACCCTTTCAAGACCTATGCGCTCTATAAGCCGGATGCGATACTCGACAGCATTACCGCTAAGCTGCCTGTTGCATCGAGTGCATGCCGCATGGACGTTGAATACGTTGAATCTGAGGTGTGATGCAGCACCACGCGAACGATAGTGGCTGGCATCAACTGCGCTACCGGTGAGGTAGTTAGAATTGCTGATAAGTTTTCCAGGGTGGCTAATGCACTCCTGGTACATATCACGCATCCTGATGTATCTGTTGAATGCTGCCTGAGCCTCTCTTTCCCATTCTGCTCGTGTTTTTAAAGCCTCTCTCCTCTGCTTCAAGTCAGCGCTTTGCTCACGTTCACGCTTACGCTGTTCACGCGCAGCAATTTCAGCATCGCGTTGCTTATTGAACGCAATTGCGCATTTGTAGTTGTGGCAGACTTTCTGGAGAGAACTTCGGGGTATGTATTCGGTAGAGCAGATTGGGCAGGTACGAGGCTTCGGCGTTTTGCCTTTAGCCATTGGTCAACTCCTTATGTCGCTCATCTTCGTGAGAGAAGTCTTCTCCATCGATTGGCATGAGCCACTCTCCCGGACATCGAGCGATTCTGTCAGTCTTAATTATTCCGTTATGGCCAACAAGAGACGAGGTATATGGCTGAATTCTCCAGATATCTTTTCTATTTCGATGAGGCCCTTTATCTATGCATCCAATGAATTCTACTAGTTCGACAACCTTGCCGATATTTTCTGGGCTAAGGCTCATGATAATCATCGCCAAACCACCCGCTCGCAATTCACTCATCATCATCCTCCGTCATAAATCCGTTAGGGTCGCGATACGCTATTGCCATGGCAGCGCACTCCTCGCAAACGTGAGTCTCATCGTCGGTCAACTCCTTCGTGCAGCCTGCGCACAACGTTCGACGTATGCTCTGCTGCTCGTATGATTGGGCTTCGTGGGGGCTAAGCATGTTTGTCGTCCGTCATGAGAAAGACAATCATTGCGGCCCGGAGTGGGTTGGACTGATACTGAATACGGCAATCATCGAACTGGTCAAATGCATTCCACCAATCAGAACTTCCATCCTCTGCACAATCCCAAACTAAACTGATGCAGTTTTTCAAAATAATCGGCCATGCGTCTGCCGGGTTGGTCGTGTATTTAAAACCACCACGCAGCCAAGCTCGCATGATGTCCTTGTCTTTGGCCTGATTGCCGTAAATATCCTGCAATACCAGGGCATCAATATCCCTGTCGCTTAACTGTGAATAGTCCATATTTAGCTCCACATTCTGGATTGATACTGACTCCTACCCTTTGGCTCGCTGGCGTACTCTGGCAACAAGGCAGAAACCACCCATAATCGAGGGTCTGCGCTTAGCGTTCGTTGAGTTTTTACGTTGCGGGATTGGTAGGCGGTGATTAACTGAGTTGCTTCTTCGTTTGTAAGGTCGTGATGGTGAAACCATGTCTTCTTCATATCATGCCGCATCTCCGAATCTGGCTTTCCACTCCAGTGCTAACCTGGCTTCGTCAGACCACTTCACATCCTTCTCTGCACCGAATGCCTGGATAAGCTCAAGAAGCTCAGCGAATTCTCCAACCCTCATCTTGCTGGTTGACTGGCCTATCACAACGAATCCGTTGCCGGAAAGATTAGGCACAACGTCCTGCTGCTTTAACGCTGCTGTGAATATGCACTTCCAGCTTTCGGCATCCAGCCATCTACCATGCCATTCGACCTGACGAGAGACATCACCAAGGCAAGCCCAGAGTTTGCGATTCTGGTCTATGCTGCGGTTACGCTCTTGTATTGTGACGATGATTGGTTTAGTTGGGTCTGGGAAGATTTGCTGTATGGCTTGAATGGCGTTCTGCTGATGGATGGGGCTTCTTAGTTCAAACGTTAGTTTCTTCATCTCCTGCTCTCCGGTTCCAGGCTAATGCAGCTTCAGTTTGTGTTTTTTCCTCAGGCCCATTCGCTCCGCAGTTGTAGCAGTAAGCATGGAACCACTCCTGATCGCAGTAACTCAACACAGCATTGTCTTTACTGCAGCAAAACGGGCACGGCTTTAACTCGCTCATACTCACTCCTTCACTTTGATTCCAGCGGCGCGGATGGCTTCGATTACCTCTTTCTTATCGAGTAATTCACAAAGGTTAAATGCGCATACTTTAGGCAACTTCACCTCCAATGCTTCTCGACTGGCCTGCCATGCCCCGAGAGCTAATTGTCTTCTTAGAAGATAAGCATTCCATTCTGGTGATTTGTAGGCAGGTAATTCCCATTTATCATCATCACCGGTCTCAATGGATCTAAACCATTGTTCAAATTTCTTTTCTGATACGTCCATATGTCTCTCCATCAATGAACCTGCTCGCCGTCGCTAACCTTCAACCGCATAGTGCCGTCTTCCCACTCATGCAGATATTCGGTCTTTTTCTCTGCTGCCATGCATCCACGAGCAAACGAAAGGCAGTAGTTCAGCGGACTCTCTCCAACTTCAGCCAGAGCATCCATCGCGTCACAAAATAATTTTTCAGCTTGTTTCTTTCTCATGCTTTTTCTCCATTGCAAAACTTCCAAGGTATGACGCCAAGATTCATTCTTAAAATCTTGAGTAAAACACGGTCGCGAGGTGATTTTTTAGGAAGTGGTCTTGCTGCAACCTTTTCGAGAAGCGGAAGGTTGCTGGAACTCATATATCTTTTCTTGCGGTGCGCGGCCTCTTTGATATCCGCATTCAATAATTGCTCTGCTGTACTCATCATTCCTCTCCATCAGCGTGCTGGGGTGTTAGGTTTGGGCTGGTAATTGTTGCCGATTAGTCTGAAGCGGTCATATTCGATAAACATGGTCTCTGAGAACCAGCGCTTAGGGGTTAATGGCGTCGCCTTCGCATATTCCGGCCCAGCCTTCACAACTACGTAATGATCGCCGTACTTAATCGACTGCACTAGCTGGCCTTTCTTAAACACTTCGCACCTCTCTCAATCTCTGGTTGATAAATGCAGTCAGTGGGTTGGGCATGTCGTGGTCAACGATTGGCTCACCGTGGCTGTTAAATTTCTGATTGCGATCATACTTGTAATACCGGTAGCTACCCCTCTGGCCTTCTCGTCTCAGTATCTTCTCGCCTACCATGTGACGAAGGACAGAAGCTACTGAGCTGGGGTGAATGCCTGTGTTTTTGATAATTTCTGGGGATTTAGCGCCGGGGTGTTCTGATACGTATCTTTCTAGGGTGTCGCTCTGAACCTTTTGTCTCATGGTTTTCCCTCCTGCCAGAAGAAAAAGCAGCTGTTAACGAATGGGTGTTGATAGCCAAGCTCAGTCCTCTTGAGGCAAAACTTATCGCGGAATACGCTGATAAACAGGCCTTCAAACGTTACGCGTTCCATGTCCATGTCAGTGCCTCCCCAGGCGATGCTTTGCACGAAGCTCTGCGATTTTAGCCAGGCCTTTATCGTTGCTAAGTGGGATGTGAAGCTTAGGAATTTGAACAACCGGCGCGGGAATTTCTTCTCCAGACTCGATACGATGAGCCATTTTTCGCAACTCTTCAGTGCATCGCTTTCGCAGTTCTGAGTCAGTAAGATTGAGCGATCGCATCAGGTCGTATAGCTTCGTCACCATCCAGTAGCACGCATTGCTCTTCCATGGGTAGCGTTCCGGTGTTTCGTACTCAATTTTGTGGGCGCAGTATTCCATGACCATGTCGTAAAGTTCGTTTGTATCAGGGAGGCCGCTAGCTTTGAACTCTGCGTCTTTGCACCAGGCGATGAATTGCCCAGGGGAAGGCCAGAATGGTGATGCGCTTGCACGGGCGTGCTGCATTCCGGATTTAAGCTGCTCTCTGCTGCGGATGTTGTTCTCTGCAAATGCCGCAATCCACTGGCGCTTTGCAGCTGCTTCGTCACGCGGGTCTTTCAGGGCGGTACTGACTGATGCCGGGAAAAGCTGCTTGAGGTTGTCGAACAGGATGTCTACCAGCCTCTCTGCCTCGTTGTTGACTCCGCGATCTGGCTCTTTGTTTTCTCCAGCAAGGCGAGCCAGTGCGTTGCTGTCGCGATTGTGAATCGCCTGGACAAGGTTTTTCATAGGAAGTTTTTCTCCCACTCGTCTTTGTCGTTCCAGTGTGATTGGTTAACAGCCGTTTTCTGAATTGGCCGGCCGGCAGATTGTTTGTTCTGATAGCTAAGCTTCTGGCTTGCAGTGATGAACCAGTTTTTTGGCTTTTCAGCGGTGAACTCGATATCAAGGCGATTCAGTTCATAAACCAGGTCGATGTTTCGATAGAGGGCTTTCCATTTCTGGAAGTGCTCGTGGTTAAGTCGAATGACATTTCCTGCAAAGGCATACTTCGAAGAAACGTCATGCACTTCACATGGAGCGTTAGCGACCTGCTGTATAGGTTCATTGATAGGTTCAAAAGAGTTACTGGTTCTGGGTGCAGCTCCTGCACTACCCCCTAGTGAATCTCCTGCACCACCTGGTGAATTTGCTGCACTACCCCCTAGTGAATCTCCTGCACCACCTGGTGAATTTGCTGCACTACCCCCTAGTGAATCTCCTGCACCACCTGGTGAATTTGCTGCACTACCCCCTAGTGAATCTCCTGCACCATGTAGGTTGAGGTGATATACATTGCTGGAGTTGCCTTTTGGTCCAGGCCGATACTCTTTTCTGACCAGGCCGGCATCGCATAGTGCGTCGATGTGGTTCATCACTGAGCGCTTACTTATCTCGCACTGGTCAGCGATATGTTGATAACTAGGCCAGCACTCGCCCAAATCGCTGGCATTGTCTGCCAGCTTCAGGAGTACCAGCTTTCTCAGGGGATTTCCTACTTTCATCGTCATGGCTTTAGCCATTAGAAGCATGCTCACTCTTTTCCTCCCAGCCAGCATCTTTCAGGAACTGGCGATACTCATTCAGGATGGTTAATGCTTTTTCTGGAATGGGGATTGACTGGTGATCGGCAATCAACTGGATGAACTCTCGCGCCTTCGCTGCGCTGAATTGCGGCAGGGCGGCGCTACGAGTTAGTTTTGACTTGCCTGCGGCTTTGGCCTTGCCCATCTGTTCGACGGCTACAGATGACGCCTGAGGGCCATGCTCGCGAGATAATGCAACTGCTGTGGTGGCAGCAACTTCTCCGGAACGAACCATGCCAATCAGCTCATCACCGCAGGACAGCAACTGAAGGTGGTGATCAACGTCAGCAACTGAGCGTTTAACCTTCTTGGCAATCTCTGAAGGCTCCCAGCCCTGGTTAACCAAGCGCTGGTAGGCAGCTGCACGTTCAAGCGGTGTCAGGGGTTTTCCCTGAGAGCTGGTGACCATGAAGGCGATGCGATCGGCATCAGAACCAACAAAGTCTTTGCATTCCAGGCGTGGGATTTCGGTACCGGATTCCTGCGCGGCTATTGCTCCATAATACCGGTGATGACCATCAATAATTTTCACACCCTGCTCTGTAACCTGAACCGCCAAAGGCGGTACGTACTCACCGGCAATAAACGCATCACGAAACTCTTCAACGTGAATCTGGTCGATTTCACGAACGTTAAAGCCAGGCTCCACATAGATTTCTGACAGCGGAACCAGGAAGGTTTTCTTCACTGTGGTTTCGGTGCCGTTTTTATCCTTGGACTTGTAAAGCTGAGATAGAGAACTCATAATTACTCCTGTTGTTATTGACGTAACACAGTGTGTTTAGAAGTCGATAGTTAGTTGCTCAGAGCGTCCGGCCACCACCGGTCGCTTTTTGCTTTCTGGCATCACAGCTGCAATAGCCTGTCTTGCCACTTCACGAATCAGGCTTGTCTCCCAGACTTTCTCCAGAAGAACGAACGTCACCGCCATATCGTGGATGTTTAATCGACTCACCTTTGAATCAGCCCATCCCGCCATCTTTGCGAAATTTGTCTGACCCATTGAAACGAGTCGGGCACGAAGCTCTGTTTCCACTTCGCGTACCTTTTTGCTGTCTTTTGCTAGTTCCATTTCTTAATATATTCCTTAGTTAATAAGTAAATACGCATAGGTTGATGCGTTGGTATTCCTCAGGTTCTGAGGGGCAGATTATTAAAGAGCGGTACTGCTAGTTAGGCTGCTTGGTTAGGCTTAGGGAAAAGCCCTGGAAGGTCTGGGCGAATTTGATATCCCTGTACCTTCCCACCGGTAGCTTTCACCACAGAGAAAACGTTTTGTGGCGAAACTTTCGCCTTGCCGTATAACCATTTCTGAACCGCCGCTTGACTAACGCCGCATGCCTTAGCTAGCTCTTTCTGCGTTCCAACAATGGCAATAGCGGTTTTAATAACTTGGTTCATAAAACCACCTCCACTTGTTATAAAACCAATATACAACCAAGGTTGTTATTTTGCAAGTGCTGGGTTGTTTGCCATATAACAACTGGGGTTGTATTTTTGTAGGATGAACATGACTCTTTCACAGCGATTAAAGCTTTCCATGGAGAAGGCGAAGATTAATCAGGTGACTCTGGCCGAAAAGGTTGGGGTTTCGCAGGCTGCCATACAAAAATTGACATCGGGTAAAGCCAAAAGCTCAAAAAGGATTGTTGAGATAGCTAGTGTGCTTGGCGTAAGGCCTGAGTGGCTATCTGATGGTCGTGAGCCGATGTTCGTTGAAGGGAGTGATATGGCAAAAGATGAGTCGGATAAGTTAGCAGAAGACGTGTTTAGAGTTGACGTACTCGACCTGACATTTAGCGCGGGACCAGGGTCATTTATGATTTCTGAATTTGTTGAAGTCCTACATGCCATCGAATTCACCACCGAGCATGCGCGATCACTATTCGGTAACCGCTCTCAGTCAGACGTAAAGGTAATGACAGTCGATGGTGATAGCATGTGCCCAACCATACAGTCTGGAGATCGTTTATTCTTTGATGTTTCTGTTAGGCACTTCAAGGTGGATGGGGTATATGCCTTTGTCTTCGGACAACATTTTCACGTCAAGCGATTGCAAATGCAGGGGCTTCAGTTGGCTGTATTGTCAGACAATCCAGCATACAAGGATTGGTATGTAACGGAAGATAATCAGGACCAGCTCTACATCATGGGCAAAGCGCTTATTCACGAATCGATAGCTTACAACAAACTGTAGCAGTGGCTGACGAGACGTTTGGGTGAATGTTTAAGGAAAGGTGATGGATAACACTAGCATACAAGATGTTAATTTTTCACTAAGATATGATGGATTAGATGCTGAAAATCACGAAATTGAACTCACCTCTTTAGGTGAGTCTCTGAAGGGATTTTCTAAAATTCTCGCAACTGCTGGGACGTTTGCTTTAACGCAGAAATATTCACGAACGACATCAAGCCAAGAGGTTAAGGTTTACGCTAAAGAAGCCAGAGCAAACTGCTTTACCCTCGATACTGTTATGAATTTTATCAGCCAGTCTCAATTGTTCTCGGGATCTGCGGGGGCTATACTTGGAGCATTGATACCTTACATCTTCGCAAAAAATGCCCAGAAGAAAGAGGAAATGAAATACCTTAAAGACGCTCTTGAGAAGGCCATTGAAGCCCTCGGAAACAAAGATAAAGATACCATCGGCGGATTGATCTCTGTGATTGATAAGATGGCTGGAGAGTTGCGTCCTTCTGTTAGGCAGGCAGTTTCACCAATTGGTAATACTTGCAATAAGATTAGTGTCGCGTCTGGCTCTGGATTCAAGCCTGCGATTATCACCGAAGAAGACAAGGCAATCATCGATCAACTTGACGATGATGAAGTTCTCGGCTTAAGGGAATATAGAATTTTTCTTACAGAGTTCGATGCACACAGAATGACGGCAAAGGTAATTATTGAGGGTGACGATTCAGATAAACGTATTGCAGCCCAGATAAGCGATCCATCAGCATCTAAATCTGAAAATCCTTACCTGATTTCACTCAGTCGCTTCCTTTCCTCGGGGTTAAGTAGTGAGGCAGCAGTGAAAGTCACTGCAAAAGCGTCAGTAAGAAAAGGGGCAATAATCAAGCTTTTCATAGTAGATATAGAAATCTAATAACCCGGCCACCGAGCCGGGTTTTCTTTGCCTTCCAATCCCTACTCTTCCAGAAGCTTCACAGCAAGCTCCATGCACTGTAGCTGGTCCTCATCCCACTTATCCAGCCCCTTTGCTAACTCAGTTCGTATCACGTCAGCTATAGCCACTCGTTTAGTCTCATGCCCCTCAGCCACCATAGCAAAAACGACATCGCCCACAATCCTGCACATTTCCTGATAGCGCATCTGCGCCATTTCTTCGTAATCCATACCAATCCCTCGCTCATTTTTCACTCGTAGCAGTATCGCACGAAGCTTTTACAAAAATAAATCCCCTTAAAATACAACCACAAACAACCAAAATAGATAAATATACAACCAAGGTTGTTGACACAAATACAACTCAGGTTTTATATTTACTTCCATCAGCAGGACGCTGAATACGAACAAGGAATCGAGTTCGGGGCTCTTTAAAAATTTAATCCTCAGAATCTGAGGCCGAAGTGAATGCTTCGGGGTGTGGTGAAGCTTAACGGCGAGCTAGGGAATAGTTTTGCGGTGAAGGTTCTAGATAACTAACCACAAGGCGCGCGTAACCCAATCGGCAGCGCACCGATGGAAGCTGGTTCGACTCCAGCCACCACACCACCAAAGCATTCACAGAAGCAATTCAAAATCGAGAGGTTAATGGATATGGAATGCAGCGATTCTGTAAACCTTGTTCTTTCAGTGATTGCGATTTCAGTCGCATTAACAAATGCAATATGGCTGGTGATGATGTTCTTCATCACCAGAAAAATGAGGAGTTAATTATGAGGTTTATTGCAAGGAACTTAGCCTGGCTTTTTCTTCGATTATATGAGCCCCGTCTCTTTGAATTACAGGGAGCACGGACAGAAGCGTTAGTGCTGCCTTCGGCTCCATTAGAAAGCGAACCTTCTGGCTCACATTCCCGATTAGTTGGTGGCATTCAAAAACCAGCTCACCTGTATTGGGGTCGAGAAAGACTTCCATCGGATAAGTAATTCCGATTGGGAAGGTCATGGCTGGAATATCAGACATATAAATCACTCTCGTGCTGTAAGGGTGATTCGATTTTACACCCTTTCTCGCTGTAGGGGTACACGAGAACCACCGAGCCTGACGTGGTTAAAAGACAGGCACGAGGAGCAAATATGAACAGAAATCAAGCTCGTCGCCTTGCAGCTTTCAACGCAAAAAAGGCAGCAGAGAAGTTAGAAGCTAAAGCCTACTGTAAAAAGATTGACCGTGCATTTTCACGGCTGTCGGAAGGCTGTAGTGAGCGTGTTTCAAGAGCCATTTCGCTTGCCGGAACGCGTCAGAAGGAAGTTGAAGGTGGAGCAGTTTGTCTGCCAGAGGTGGCGCTTTTCGCAGCTGGTCATCGTAAGAGTAAACAGGTTACAGCGAGGTGATGAATGAGCAGCAGTGAATATGTAGTTATTCGCAACAAATATACTGGTGCCGAATATGCCTACCCGCAAAGCGCTCATACCGATTTGCCAGTACTTGCTGTAGAGGCAGGTTTTCCTGAGAGAGTCGGGTTTTCAAGGTGGGATTTACTTCATATGCAAGAGTATGGGCACGCAGTCAGGGTTGGTACGGCGGTTTTATCGCTAAGTATTACATACGACGAAAATGACTGAGGCCGCATAGTCGGCCTTCTTTTGGCAGCAAGCTACAGAGGTGAATATGAAAATGATACGCCTCACACCAGAAGAGGCATCGCTGAGAATGGATGCTCAGGGGCTTTCTGACGACATTAACACACTCATAGATAAGTACGGGATAGATAAAGCAGCAAGGCGATTGAATGGAGATAAAACGTGGCTTGTAGCATCGGAAAATGTTTATGGAGAGTTCTGCGGTGACACGTTAACCCATGCCGTGCATATCTTCGTTCTGAGTTATGAGGCTAACAAGGATTCATTATTTGAGTGAGGTGAATATGAAACATACTCCAGGTCCATGGTATTGGGACTCTGAAGGATTGGGTAGCAAGGATGTATTGGTGTTCGGTAAAGGCTACCCGTTTGAAATGACCAGTAAAGCAAATAAGCAGCTGATCGCAGCAGCTCCTGATTTGCTCGAAGCTCTACAGGATGCGCTTCACGCTTATGATAAACACGGTGAGCATCCTGAATGGGATTTTGCTCGCGCAGCCATCAGCAAGGCTCTGGGGGAGGAGTGATGGAGTGGATTAAGTGTAGTGAGAGGGTGCCTGAAATTGGGAATCGAGTCCTTGTGACCATTGAGGGCAAATACGTCCGCTGTGCTTCGTATACGCAATGGGATGGAGCGAAAACGGAAAGAGGTAGAGCTCCAAGATTTGAAGACTTAAGAGGCATTGTGCATGGTGTAACTCACTGGATGCCATTACCTGAACCACCAAGCGAATAACAACTGATAGCTAATTCTCTGAGTTAGCTATTGGGTGTAATACCGCACCGTACTATCGGAGACGATTCGATAGTGTCTGATTATTGGAAATCCCCCGTTATGTCTTTGCCGCCAGCAGTCAGGGCGGCGTTCTTTTTGCATGGAGGAAATATGAGCTTTGATTTTGGTGATTACGCGCTGATTGAGCAAAAACGCTTTGGCGCTCCAAACGAAATGTTTGTCTACAAAGTTGTTAGCCAGATTAGCTCAAATGCATGGGTTGAAGTGCCTGTTACCGTTGGCAAGAAAGAAGAAATTCACTACGACTGTGAGCCTGTTTGTCTCTGCATTTGCTGTGGTGTAGATGAAACAGAGGTCAGGAAATTCCGGGTTAAAGACATGCAAAAGGTTTCAAAATAGCCGCCACTGAGCGGCTTTTTCATACCCGCATATCAACAGAGATTCACGAGTCTCTATCGCTATGCAATCACACACAACATAAGGAATCCCACGATGACATTTGCTATCGCGGGCGGTGCCGTCGTGGCCCGCTCATTCGACCCTATCTTATCCGTCCAGCATTCACGTCAGAACATCATTACCGGCGCAGACTTTAAGCAGCCTCGCGTTAAGAGCTTGCTGGAGCGTCTGGTTGAGTTCCTGAATCAAAAGGTGCAGCCGTGACAGGCGCTGAGAAGAGATGGAGTGACGAGGAGTTATATCGCCTCCTTAAAGACGTATTTCCAGTTCCGCGTGAGGAGAATAAACATGCGCCTGACGATGACAGACAAAACAGAGATTAAGCAAATCATCGCGAATCTAAGCGATAAGGACCACGCGAAAATTGATAAACAGGTTGATATGCTGTGCGAGAACATGCGGCCAGTGCTCAATATGCTGGAATCACATAAGCCTGACGATTACACGAAAGAGGCTGTGGAGTGGCTTGGCGAAGAGGACTGCAATTATCAGGAATTCGCCGGAGAAGTTATGTGGGACATATTCAGGCCGCGCGTCGAGGTGGAGTATGCAATGTCCATCTTTATGCGCCGTCATACTTTCGAGGATGCAGCATGAGTTACTTAAAACGAGCAGAACGAAAACAGGCATATGCAAAAATCGGTATTTATGGCGATGCAGGCTCAGGAAAGACGCGTACCGCTACTGAGATTGCAATTGGCCTATGGAAGACATACAACCTTAAAAAGCCCGTCGCCATGTTTGATACAGAACCGGCTGCCACATACATAATCCCCTTCTTTGAAAAGGCCGGTATTGATTTCCTTGTTTACGATGAGAGCCGTGCTATCAAGGACCTCATGGGATTTTGGCGTGAAGCCGAAAATGATTGCTCTATTATCATTGCCGACTCCATTACCCACGTCTGGAAAGACTGTCAGGATAGCTTCCTAAAACAACTGAACGAACAGCGAAAACGAAACAACCCACGTGCAAAACCCGTATATCAACTTGAGTTCCACCACTGGAAGCCAATCAAGGCTAAGTGGGCTGAGTTCACTGACCTGTTCCTGTCCTCTAAAGTTCATGCGATTGTTTGCGGTCGTGCAGGTTCTATCTACGAGTATCAGAAGAACGAAGAAAACGGGAAGATGGAGCTCATCACTAGCGGAACGAAAATGGCAACCGAGAAGGAAATGGGTTACGAGCCATCGCTGCTTATTGAGATGATCAAGCATCGTGAACAGGGGCGCATCATTAACCGAGCGCTTGTAGAAAAAGACCGCACTGACAGACTCAATGGACTTGAGTTCGACTTCCCTAATTTCCAGACATTTGCGCCTCACTTCGAGTTCCTCAACATCGGAGGCCAGCACTTCGACTCCATGGAGCAAAGGGATAGCTCTGCACTTTTCGTTAATGACATCACGGAAGATGGCTTTCAGTACGAAAAGAGACAGCGTGAAATAATGTGTGAAGAGATAAAAGGTTTATTCGTCAAACTTGAGCTTGATGGAAATAGCAAGGAAGCCAAGGAAGCCAGGCTAAACCTCATGGAAAACGTATTCGCCACTCGTAGCTGGACTCTAATCGAAGGTATGCCAAGCGATAAGCTTCGCAATGGATTCGCCACCATTAAGAAAATGGCAGAAGACAAACAGGCTCCATCTCAACCTCATTAATCCACATGAGAAAACTAAACATCACTCCGGAAGAAATGACGGCGGTGTGCGGGCGCATGGTCGCGTCCCGCGCGGCTGACCATCTAGGTATTACGTTAGCCCAATTCTATTACCTCGCTCAGAAATATTCGTTATCTACAGCCCACACACAGCATAGATGGAGTCAGCAGGAAGTAGAAACCCTGTCTCGACTCTATAGAGAAGGCTACCAGCAAAAGGATATCGCAGAAATGATGGGGCTGCGTTGCACGGCTGTAAGGTCGAGAGTGTCGAGACTTCTGAAGCAAGACATGAACATGAGGAAAGCATCATGATTGGAAATTATTACGACCCCTTCATCACGCCCAACGAGTTAATCGCCGGACACCGCTTCAAACCCATCAACGATATCCCACGCGAAGAAATGCTGAAGCGTAATAGCTTCCAGAGCGTGAACGAGAACAGATTCCTGACAGCGTGGTTAAAGCAGAGGGCGAAGAAATGAAATTATTTGAGATGGAAGGTTTTCTACGTGGTAAGTGCTTGCCAGGTGACATGAAGGTCAACGAAACGAACGCCGAATACCTGATGCGTAAATTTGCTGAAGCGGAGGCCAGGTGCGTGGCGCTGGCTGCGGAGAATGCGGGGCTGAAGTCGTTTGGCGACAAGCTTGATGAGATGCATAACGACTTAAACGGTGAAGGAACAGGTATTCAGGGACGTGCAGAGGTGGCGTGCCAGCAGGCAACTATTGAAGCGGCAATGGAAGAATTTGATGCTATCAAAACCCCAGCAACGGACGCTTTCCTGGCTGAAGTGCGGGCGCAGGGTGTGGAGCGGTTGGCGAATGCCTGGTACGCCATTGCAAACGAAACAGACTCAGGAATTAGCATCAGCGATTCATCTCGCCTTAAGTATCGTCAAAGAGCAGATGACGCAGCTGATTTTGCGAATGAAATCCGCCAGGAGGCCGCCCAATGAGCAACACCGACAAACGCGCGACAGAGCTGTTGATTGAAAACGGTGTGCTGGTTGCCGACACGCTAAGGCATTTGGCCGATAACGAAATCGACTCAGACTACTTTGCTATTTGCCACACCAACGAAAACGGCACTGAAATTGAATGCGAGCTGGCAATCACAGATTACGCGCGCCAAGCGGCTGGAACCGTCGAGGAGCTGGTAAATGCGCTGGAAGCCGCAGAGAAGCGGATTGCTGAGCTGGAGGCGCGAAAAGTTAGAGTGAATCTTCCTCGTCCTGGATTTATGACAACCGGTAATCACGGATTCGCAAAAAACGATGTTCTTGCCGCGCTCAGAGAGGCTGGAATCAAACTGGAATTGGGGAAATAGGTATGGCTCTCACTAAGAAGCAACGCGCAGAGTTGCGCATGAAGTTCGGCGGCCGCTGCGCTTATTGCGGCTGCGAACTGCCTGAGAAGGGCTGGCATGCTGACCACGTTGAGGCAGTACGTAGAAATATCAGCAACGGCTACGCAATGGACAGGCCAGAAAACGACACGATCAGCAACATGGTTCCAGCATGCATCCCCTGCAACCTGTTCAAAATGTGCAGCACCGTTGAAGACTTTCGTAGTCGCATCGCAACTCAGGTTGATGTTACGCGCAGAGCATCAAGAAGTTACCGCACAGCTGAATCATTCGGGCTGATTCAACCAACTAACGCGCCGGTAGTGTTCTGGTTCGAAAAATACCAAGAAGGAGCGACATCATGAGCACTATTACCAGAGAACGCGTAACTCAATTCATCAATAATCCGCTGGATAACGGATTAACCCGTGGCGAGCAAATGGAGCTGGCGCGTATCGCGCTGGCATCGCTCGAAGCGGAGCCTGTGGCGTATATGTCCAGGCAGAAAGCAGAATTGCGTGAGAAATTCGGAACGTGTGACGAATGGGATTTGCATCATCAATCTGTTGAGGCTGATTTTCCATCAGTTAACATTCCGGAATCTGACAACTACGAATTCATGCCGCTTTACACCGCCCCGCCAGCTCCGCAACAAACAAAGGAGTAGCAAATGTCAGATGCTGTCTCTCTTGAGGAGCTTAAGCGCAATTTCTTTTATGACCCTGGAACTGGAAATTTTTATCGACTAAAAAGCATTCGGAATCCAAGGAAGGGAGATAAGAAGCGTGGTGAAGCAGTGTTTGCCATTGCTGAATTGTGCCGAGAATCAGCAAGTAACGGACACTCAGCAGAACTTATCTACGACGCTATCAAGTCAGGAAAAATCGTAATCGACTAGACCGCCGCAATGGCGGTTTTTTATTGGAGATAGATGATGAAGAAATTAGTGCTTCTGTTGATTCTGCTTGCAACAGGATGTACCGACCCTGACGGCGCAGTGAAGGTTTTATCTGATAACGGATTCACGAACATCAAGACTGGCGGTTACGGCTGGCTTTCATGCAGCAGCAAAGATGATGTTTACTCAACAGAATTCACTGCTACCTCTCCTAATGGCAATTCAGTAAAGGGTGCTGTTTGCAAGGGATTCTTTAAGGGTTCAACAATACGCTTTGAATGACGGAGTAATCATGGAATCACACAGCCTCACACTCGATGAGGCCTGTGCATTTCTCAAGATATCCAGACCTACCGCTACCAACTGGATTCGCACAGGCCGCCTTCAGGCAACACGAAAAGACCCTTCCAAACCTAAATCCCCATACCTCACTACACGACAAGCCTGCATTGCGGCACTTCAGTCTCCGCTGCATACTGTCGGCGTGAGCGCGGGTGATGGCATTAAAGAGGAAACGAAATGTCACTCTTCCGCAGAGGTGAAATATGGTACGCATCGTACTCGCTCCCGGGCGGGAAGCGAATTAAGGAAAGTCTTGGGACTTCCGACAAACGGCTCGCTACTGAGCTACATGACAAGCGCAAAGCTGAATTGTGGCGAGTAGACCGGCTTGGTGATTTTCCTGATGTAACGTTTGATGATGCATGCATGCGGTGGCTGGAGGAAAAGGCCGAGAAGAAGTCACTGAAAGACGACCGCAGCCGCATGGCGTTCTGGCTGGCACATTTCGAAGGGGTTCGTTTAAAGGATGTCACTGAGCAAAGGATTTACTCAGCAGTAAACAAGATGAGCAACCGCAAGCTGCTTGAGATATGGAAAATTCAGGCAGCCGCGGCGCAGAAGAATGGACAACCAGCACCGGTATATTCAGCCTCCCCCGTCACAACTTCCACCAAGGCCAAACATCTGGCACTGATGAAAGCCATTCTGCGTGCGGCAGAACGTGACTGGAAATGGCTGGAAAAGGCACCTGTGATTAAGGTTCCCGCGGTTAGGAATAAGCGGGTGCGCTGGCTGGAGCATGATGAGGCGAAGAGGCTTATTGAAGAATGTCCTGAGCCGCTGAAGTCGGTTGTTAAGTTTGCGCTGGCAACCGGGCTTCGTCGTTCGAACATCATCAATATGGAGTGGCAACAAATCGACATGCAGCGTCGGGTTGCCTGGGTGAATCCTGAAGACAGTAAATCAAACAGAGCTATTGGCGTAGCGCTGAATGATACGGCCTGTAAGGTACTGCGCGATCAGATTGGCAATCATCATAAATGGGTGTTCGTCCACATGAAAGCCGGTGTTCGTCCTGACGGTTCAAAGACTCCATCAGTGAGGAAGATGCGCGTCGATGACCAGAACGCATGGAATGCTGCTTGTCGTAGAGCAGGTATTGAGGATTTCCGATTCCACGACCTGAGACATACCTGGGCGAGCTGGTTAATTCAGTCCGGAGTTCCTTTATCTGTACTACAGGAAATGGGCGGCTGGGAAAGCATCGAAATGGTACGTCGATATGCCCACTTAGCACCTAACCATTTAACTGAGCATGCTAAGCAAATTGACTCGATATTTGGGCTTGATGTCCCAAATATGTCCCACAACGAAATTCTGGAGAAAACAAAGGAGGCGTAAGTTACTGATATTGAATGGTACGCCCTGTAGGATTCGAACCTACGACCTACGGCTTAGAAGGCCGTTGCTCTATCCAACTGAGCTAAGGGCGCACGGAGACGCGTGCACGTCGTGGTGGTGAAACGCGTGGAATTATACGGTCAATGGCAGGTGAGTCAATGCCTTTTCCCTCATATCCGCCGATAACCCGTAGTGGTTTGTAAATAAGGCTGTTTTTTCAACATTTCCCTCCCCGCATCGCCCCTTTTATCACTGCGAAAAGTCCTGGCCGCAATTAAGTAACGCCCGCTGTTTTCCGCTGCCTCACCTCGTCACACTGTTCATTGGTATCACGGCCACAGGGTGGCAGGCAGAGAACAGGACTATGGAGTGACAACGCAAAACCCGGTACGTAACCCTTCCTGCTTTCAGCCTCTTTCCCACTGCATCATCGGCATCAAGCTTGAACCTGTTGTTGCCCTCTCTTCTTCGCGTCAGGTCGGCGCTGAGGTGCTAAGCATACTGGCGGGAGACCGGCAAAATGAGTCCTTTTTTCGCGATCAAACCGCAGAGCAGTCGCTTATGCTGCTGGAAGCGCAGCTGACGGCGCTAAAAAACGCGGTCGGCTGTCACAATCTTTTCGTCAATTTGCCGATAAGTGTCATAACCGTGGCAGAAACATATCAGCGTTTACTCGCGCTGGGATGTCCGCCCCTGAATATCGAGATCGTCGACCCGGCAACCGTCCTCACGCTGTCGGATCCGCAACGTGAGAATGTCCGCCGACGCCTGCAGCGGCTGAGGCGTCAAGGCCACCGCATTTGGCTGGATGATGTTGATGAAGCGTTAGTCCGGTCATTTTTATCCTGTCGGCTACCGTTGCAGGGCGTCAAAATCGATAAATTCGCCTTCTGGCGGCTTCGGGAAAAGCCCGCGCTGGCAGCGCTGGTGACGCAGTGTTCGCAGCTTGCCGCCAACGTGCTTATCGAAGGGATTGAGACAGACAGGGATCAAGCATGTGCATTACAGGCAGGCGCAAGATTCGGTCAGGGGTATCGCTGGCCGTCCTGGAAATGGCCGGAGGACTAAGCGGTCATCGCCGAGAGGGATGCTATGCGAATGACAGTACGCCGCTACAGGCGTCGTCGGACAGGAAGTGATTCACTGGGATTTACGCTCTCACCTTTTGCTCCCCCCTTTTTCGATCGCCTCGAATTTTTGAGTCAGTCTATTCATCAGGCTCGCAAAACTGACGCCCCTTTTATGCTTCTGGTCACCGAGGATAACTTTCTGCGCGCGGGGTTTCTGCACGGCCAGTCTCCTGTGAGCAAGTGCTGTGAGTACACCACGCTGGACGCTGCGCTGAACGCGCTTCATCTTTGGCCCTCCGCACGCCTGGTGGTGGATATTTACAGCCAAACCTCGACGCTTATCGACAGCCTGGACCCGTTGCGCAGGCTGAGCCTCTACCCGCCTTATATTAAGCCGTACCTGCTGATCCGCGCTGATGATTACGATGCGCGTCTGTTTTGCCAGGCCGCCGGCCCTTTTCACATTCTGGAACGTCAGCTCTCGCTTACCGCCCTGCACAAACAATTACTGGAGCCTTCCCCGCTCTCCGGCAGCAAGAAAGAGTGGTTTTCCCGCAGTGAATGGCCCCTGCTGCAGGATCTCGCGCGCGGGCTTTCGCTGCGCCAGATTGCACTCCTGCACAATCGCCCTTACAGCCGCATTGTTTATCGTCTCAGTTGCATCCTGACAAAACTGGGGCTCAATCACCGTCAGCAGCTTCTCCATCTTCTTAACAACCTCACCAACGTTACGATTTACTGACGCACTAAGCTCTTCATTCCTAAAGACCTTTAAGAAAGTACTTAACACCAATGTTAATAAAATGTTTAATTTTAACCAATGAGCAATAATTACAACTATTCCTAATCTACCCCTTTAAACACTGTTAAATACTGCAAAAATGATAAACAGGAGCATTTTAATCCATGCGTTAAGCTATTCGATATAACGTTAAAAAGTTGATAATGATGTAAAAACAAGCAGCTTAGCGTAATACCGGGAGAGCCAAAGATTAACAAATCAGCAGATCCTGCTGCGCACTGCGCCGGGATTTCAGGCGTGGCGTTCGCCATTTCAAACGAAGGTAAATGGTGCTAAAAGTGAAGAAATCCGAGTCTGGCGGACTGACGGGAGAGTGTGTTTTTTGACCTTTAAATTTAACAAACGATCAACATATAGTGGTATCTTTTATTTTTTGTTATTACATACAGATGAAAAATTGCAGTAAAGGGAATAACAGGACATTTCCGCTAAAATTAAAATCTCTGGCCTTACTCTCCAGAATATAATATCCATCAATATCCCAGAATTAATTTACAGGCTTTTCGGAGAAAACTTACACGGTATAATAGGACGCGTTTCAAATATGAATAAGAAAAACCTCTTTGCCATTATCCATTAAATGAGATACCGACACGGAGGAACTGTTCTTTTACTACGTTAACAAGGATGCTTTCGCTCTTTCCAGGGAAATACTACCGTATAAGGATCTGCACACTTATCCTTCCGGCTTTTCGAGAGTTTTCGCAAAACTCAGCATAACGCTTTTAACAATCTGAGGCATAAAAAATGAAACCGGCATCCGTTATCATTATGGACGAACACCCTATCGTCAGAATGTCGATAGAAGTCCTGCTACAGAAGAATAGTAATATCATCGTCAAACTCAAATCTGGAGACAGCCATGAAGTGCTGGACTGCGTGCGTAACCATGATATCGATCTGGTGATCCTCGACATTGAGCTTACAGGGACAGATGGTTTCGCATTACTTAAGAGAATCAGGAACTTAAACAAAAACATCAAAGTGCTTTTTCTCTCGTCCAAATCCGAGGCCTTTTATGCCGGTCGCGCCATTCGCGCCGGGGCAAACGGTTTTGTCAGTAAACGAAAAGATTTAGGTGAGATTTACAACGCGGTAGAAATGATCCTCAACGGCTATTCGTTTTTCCCTTCAGAGACGTTGAGTTTTATAAATCATTTGGGCTCGCGCACCGGCGCTGCCGTGGATATGCCATTATCAAATCGTGAGGTGACGGTACTTCGTTATCTGGCGAATGGATTATCGAATAAGGAGATTGCCGAGCAGTTATTATTAAGCAACAAAACAATAAGCGCCCACAAATCCAATATCTATTCCAAGCTGGGCGTGCAAAGTATAGTTGAGTTAATTGATTACGCGAAAGCGCACGAATTGCTGTAACCTGAATTCACTCCCTGCAACTTACGTGAGTTGCAGGGAGTGCGGTCAGCGCTAATTATAATTAATCATAAAGGTCGCATCGGCATCCGCCCGACCGGGCTGGGGATTATCGGCCGTGGCAATATAATTGGCATAGAACGCCAGCTCAGCATTTCCCAGCGCATCCACGGTTACAGGCTGGCTGGCCTGCTCCAGCGCCAGGCGCGTTTTATCCCGATCGCGGATCTCCACCGCGATATGCGTGGCATCACTCGCCTCGTTTAATCCCAGCAGGCTGTTGTCACTCCCGTCCGCTTTGCCCGAAAAGGTAATGGACGCCGCCCCCGGCGGGCAACCGGTCAACTTCAGCGTAAACGGCATTGGCTGCGTGCGGCTGCCGGTGGTTCTGAGCTGTTTGGTCGGCCAGGTGCCAAGCGGCACGGTTTTGTCGCTATCGCTTCCCTCCGCCACGCAGGTGAAATCGACGATATTGCCGTAAAGCTGGATGTTAATTTCCCCCAGCGCCGTGTTTGCCCCCGCACTGGCGTGGAACATCAGCAGCGCAGCCGCTGCCGCATATCGGGTGACACTCCGCATCACGCCTCCTTAATCGTAATCCACGCGCAGATAACCGCGCGAGGTGAAGCGGCCTTCCGCCGGTTTATTGCCCGTCACGCTTACCGGCCAGGCCCGGATCCCCACCTGCGCCTGCGCGTTGTCGTCCAGACGGAACGGTATTTTGCTGCTCAGGCTGTTAGGCGTTAACGGCGTACCGCTGTCGTTGGCAATGATAAACCCCACGTCCTTGTTGTCGGACACCAGCATATTACCGTTCACGCTGCCGCTATCCGCTTCGATACGCATCGTCAGGTAGGCGTTCGCCTCAACGTTGGTGCATTTAATGGCAACGGTTTTGCTCTGGGGCGAAACCTTTTGCGGCCGGTTGCCTGCCCCCGCCTGGCTGAACAGCGACGCGCCAATATCGCCGAAGTCGAATTCCACAATTTGCCCTGCGTTAATGGCGCAGCTCTGCGGCACCTGAATGGTACCGCTGTAGCTGATGGTGTAGACCGGCGTACCGTTGATGGGGTCCGACGACGATGTCGTGACGTAAACGCTGAACATCGTCTCACGCGGGATCTCCACCATATTGATGAAGCGGCGCGTCACCTTGAGCCGGAACACCAGGTTGGAGTCCTTTACCGCGAAGGGCTTATTTTTAGAAACGTTAGGGTGGCTGCCCATCTGAATATAGTTTTGCGGAGGATAAAAGACCCCGGCATAGCTGTCGGTTATCTTCATCGCGCCGTCGAGGTAGTCATTCAGCTTAAGATACTTGTAGCCATCGATGGTGGCGGTCGGGGTAAATCGGGTCACATAGCTGCGCTTGGTCGTGTTGCCCGTTGTGCCTTTAGGACACACCGCGTTTACCCCTACCCACTGCGATTTCTGACCCAGCGTGACGATCTGACCCACCTGGTTATTTGAGCTGTTAAAGGTATCGGTCAGGTCGTAAAAAATATCCGTCGGCACCCCGTTTTCATTTACACACACCGTCGCCAGCGCGTGTGTAGCCGGAAGGCTTACCAGCACGAGCACCAGCAGGCCGCGGCGAATAGTTCGTTTATCGATCACAAGAGATCTCCTGTTGTGCAATCGCCTGTTGCAGGCTCTCTTCCGGCAGGCTGTAAGACGCCCGGCACTGCATGCTTGCGCCGTTGCCCCACTGAATCAGCAGTTGTCCCTGGAGCGGCAGGCCGCTTAAGTAAATTTGCCCGTCATCGCCGACCATGCTGGTCACACCGCTTTGCGTTTCGCGCACCACGGCACCAAACGGCACCGGCTGGCCGTTGCGCTTCGCGGTCAGCAAGGCGCGCACGCCGATGCGGGTATCGAAGCTGGCGCGGACCAGCGCGCCTTTGGTCGGCACCACGCTCGACACATTGTTTTCGATGTCGGTATTGTTGCTCATGGAGTTGACGTCCAGCGCCACGCGGTTATAGCGGTAGACGGTGGCGTACGGCATGACCGCGTAGCCGCGCCAGTCGGTTTTGACCCCGGTCTGGTTCTCCACGCTGACGCCCGTCGCGCCCGGCGCTTTGATCAGCACGTTGGTGTCGCCCAGCGGCTGGCTGAAGGTCACCCCATCGGCATGCCCGACCACGCCGCCCGACAGCTGCCAGTTCAGATCGTGCTGGTCGCGGGCGTAGTTGTAGCCAACGCCCAGCGTGCCGTAGGTCGCCTGCCAGTTCGCGCTGGCGCTGCCGCTTGAGCCGTTATGGCTGGTGTGGCCCTGGCTCACGCTGTAGTTGAGGTTGCGATCCTTGAGTAAGGTTCCGCTGATCCCGGTTTGCCAGCTGGTATCGCCATCGCTATTGCGGCTGGCAGACGCCGTGGCGTAAGCGCGGTCAATTGCACTATCGCGGCGATAGCCGTGGCGGGTAAAGAGGCTGAACGGCACAGAAACGTTAAACGAGGCGATGCGGTCCGTCCCGTCGATACCGACGGCCTTATTCCACGACCAGGAGACGGAGTAGCTCACGCCCTTCATCCCGCCCGAGTAGCCGAGCTGATACCAGAGGTTCGACTGATCGGTGCCCCAGTAGGTTTGCTCGCTGCCAGAGATATAAAGCGAGCCATAGTCCCCCAGCGACTGAGAGATATTGAGCTGGAAGCGCCCTTTTTTATTCCACGTCAGGTTGTGATAGCTCTGCACGTCCGGCACGCCGTCGTTGTCTTTGCTGTCGCCGTACTGATAGCCCTCCATGGAGCGCCAGGCCACGTCGTCCAGGGTGTAGAAGCCTTTGGTGGAGTAGCGATAGCCCAGCAGCTGGAAGTTGGTGCCGAAGCCGTTTAAGGATTTCGCATACAGGAAACGCAGGGACTGCCCTTCGTGGCGACTGTCGTCCGCCAGCTGGCTACGGGCGTGGGTAAGATCGAGCGAGACCGCCCCCCAGTCGCCCAGGTTTTTCCCCGCGCCGATAGCCAGCGCGGTGTAACGCGATGCCAGCTGCGTGCCGCCGTACAGCGTATAGCCCTCGTTCAGCCCCGCAATCAGCGTACCCTGGGTGAAGAACGGCGTATCCTGCTGGCTGTTGCCGCTGCGGTAATCCCCCGCCACCAGATCGTATTTCCAGCGTCCTTCGCGCTGCAGCAGCGGTACGGTGGAGTACGGCACGGTATAGCGCTGGTTGCTGCCGTCTTTCTCCTCAACCGTGACCTCAAGGTCACCGCTGGATGATGTCGGGTTCAGGTCGGTAATGGCAAACGCGCCCGGCTGCACGTAGCTTTGGTAGATGACATAGCCGTTCTGGCGGATCACCACTTTGGCAGGAGTACGGGCGATACCGCGCACGGTAGGCGCGTAGCCCTGCAGGCTGTCCGGATACATGCTGTCGGAGGAGTACAGCCGCCCGCCGCGAAAACCGAGGCTGTCGAACACATCGTTGCCGGTATTGCTGTCGCCCAGCACCAGCTCGCTTTTGAGAGGAATGACCGTGCGCTGCGCCCAGGTGCCGATATTTTGCCAGTCGCTGCGGCGCTGGCCGTTGCTTTGGGTGTAGCGCCACGCGCCGTTGTTACGCAAGCGCCAGGCACCGTAATTCAGCCCGCTTTGCAGGTTCAGGTAGTAGCTGTCATCGTCGCTTCCCCGGTTGCCGGTAAAGCTGTAGTTCACCAGCGCGGCGGGGATCCCCTCGTCCCACTGATCTGGCGGAATGTACCCGCGCGCGCTGTTCTGCATCGCCACCTGGGGCAGGCTGACGTCGAGGCGCTGTGAGGCAAAGTTGAACGCCGCTTCGCTGCCCGGAATCGCCGTCGTTAGCGGGACACAGGTGTCTCCCTGCACGTTAGCCAGCTCAGGGAAAGCGGCAACGTTAACCCCAAAGCGATCGAGCATTGCGCGGGTAATGCACGCCGACAGTCCGCCCGCCACGGGCGGCGTGTTCTCGGCCTGCTCAAAACGAACATCCTGCGTGCCGATGAACTCATCGTTACGCCAGATATCCACGCGGTAGACGCCCGGTGCCTGCTGGTGACCCTGCTCAAAGCGCGACAAATCCGCCACGTTAGCGGTGTCGTCGGACAAAAATGCCGGGTTGAAATAACTTTCGCTCCAGCCGGTGTGCGGCCAGAGCGTTGTCATCAGTGCCAGTGCAACCGGGCAGTAACGCCATTGAGTGTTCATCGCCCTGACTCTGCTCACAGACTGACGCTACGCGCGGGGGTAATCGCACCGTAATCATTCACGCTCTGCCAGGAGAGCGTCCCGCCTGCGGCTGCGGGCAACACCTGCTGCGCGGAATTTTTAGGGGCAATCATCAGGTTATCCAGCGTCTTTCCCCCCAGCTTGAGGTTAACCAGCGTGACGTAGTACGGCGAGGCGTTGCTGACCTTCAGGTGGTTTCCGACGCGTTCAAAACGCAGCTGGGAGAGCGCCTCTTCCGGCGGCATCGCCAGGTTAGCCGGACGAACGAAGAGTTTGATGCGCGACAAAATAGCCAGCTGCAGCACGTTGCTGCCATCCTGATGAGATTTACTGACCGAAGGAATGGCTTTGACGTTCATGTAAAAGAGCGACTCGCGGTCTGCGGGCAGCGCCGGGCCGGCATAAATAATACGCAGCGTGTTTTCACTGTTCGGCTCGCTGACAAACAGCGGCGGGGTGACGGCAAAGGTCTTCTCTTTCTGCCCGCTGGCGTTTTCAATCCATGCGTTAATTAAATAACGCTCTTGTTTATTACTGTTGGTGATAGCCAGCGACGTCTGTTTAGCATCCGCCGGATAAATAACGCGCGTAGCCCCGAGCGCAATACCGCCGGAAGCCTGAGCGAAGGGGGAAACCATCATTAAAATAAAAGATAAAATCAGTCCTGGTTTAATTAGGATGTTCATCACAACCGTACCTTTAATTATGCGTTCGCAGGCGTTAGGGATAAATCAACGTAAACCAGACATCCGACTGAATATTGCCTGGCACGAGGTGTTCGGAAATAGCCCGGTAGCGGGCGCTGAAATGAAACGCCAGCTCACTGGTGTTAATGGGCAGCCAGCTTACCGCCGCTGCATTGGGGATAATCTGACGCTGTTGCTCGTCGAAAAGGGCCAGCCCTAAACCGCTGCTGATCGGGGCTTCGCCTGGCCGCGATGTCGCCAGGAAAACCTGCGGATCTTCAGCAGGGGTAGCGCCCTGAAACTGGATCCCCACGATGCGGGAGACATCCACGCTGCAGTCCAGCAGCCGCACGGTGAAAGGCACATTCACCGTTGAGTAACTGCCGACACCGGAAAAGGCGTTGGTGCGATACTGCCCCATGTCTACGCGCATATTCTGGCTGTCGGGTGCCACGGCACAACCGCCGTTGACCAACTCCCCTCTGAGGTGCACTTTGCCACCGTCGATGATGACGGTATGGGCGAATGCCGGCAGCGCCATCGCAAGGGTTAACAGCAGTGTCCCTGTCCTTCTCATCCTTCATTCCCGCCGTTAGCGTTAGAGGGCCTCCTCCCTGAGGCCAGTAACATCCCTGTGCAGAAGACTTATTCGTATTTCATCACGAAGGTGGCGTCAGCGTTCGCCTGGCCTGGCGTGGTCGCCGCGGCGGTCGCTTTATAGCGCGCGGTGAAGTTCAGGATGTTGGTTCCTTCAATCAGGTTCTGCGCCGCAGAGAAGGTGGCACCGTCCGGGGTCAGCGTAGTGGACTTGCTGTCGAGGATTTCGATACCTACCCCTTTCGCGGAGTTGTCGTTGTTACCGGACGTCACCGCCAGCAGGGTTTTGTCGGTAGCATCGATTTGGCCGGTGAACGCAACAGCAGCGGTTTTCGCTACCTGCGGATCGCAATCGTTCAGCTCAATGGTGAAAGGAATATTAGAGGTGGTGTCACCCACTTTGGTGAATTTCGCGGTACGGTACTGGCCGAGTTTAACCGTCTGCTCGGAAGAATCGGTATTTACGGAACACGCCGCATTCACTAATTCACCTTTAAAATGCACGGTACCGCCATTAACGGAAACCGGCGTGGTGGTATCTTCTGCATGCGCGGCACCCGCGACCAGGGCCAGTGCAGCAATAACGGTCGTAGCAATGTTGCTAAGTTTCATGTCTATTCCTTTAAAATGTAAATAACCCTTCCCGCAAAAACGGGAATAAGAAATATGCTCAATCAATCAAATGAAAGATTATTTCGGAGGAAACAAAGTAGCCGAGGAACGAATATTAAAACATGTCAAAACACTGCCATTTCGCCAGGTCACATCCTAATCGCGCCTAAGAAATTGACCCTGTCGTCGCCAGGGCTTTTGTTCGCGGATCGGGAATTCTCGCAAAGGGTGACTGACAGCGGCGCTCGCTTCTGACAAAATACAGGCAATCCCCCCTTTTGAACGTTACAGACGGAATCCTCTCTCTGATGGCAGCAAAAATTATTGACGGTAAAACGATTGCGCAGCAGGTGCGCTCTGAGGTCGCGGAAAAAGTAATGGCGCGTAAAGCGGCAGGTCTTCGCGCGCCAGGGCTGGCCGTTGTGCTGGTTGGCAGCAACCCGGCCTCGCAGATTTATGTCGGCAGCAAACGCAAAGCGTGTGAAGAAGTTGGCTTCGTCTCGCGCTCTTACGATCTGCCGGAGACCACCAGCGAAGCGGAACTGCTGGAACTTATCGACACCCTGAATGCCGATAAAGCGATCGACGGCATCCTGGTGCAGCTGCCGCTGCCTGCGGGCATCGACAACGTGAAAGTGCTTGAGCGTATCGCGCCGGACAAAGATGTTGACGGCTTCCACCCGTACAACGTGGGTCGCCTGTGCCAGCGCGCCCCGCGCCTGCGCCCGTGCACCCCGCGCGGTATCGTGACGCTTCTCGAGCGTTATAACATCGATACCTACGGCCTGAACGCCGTGGTGATTGGCGCGTCGAATATTGTGGGCCGCCCGATGAGCATGGAGCTGCTGCTGGCAGGCTGCACCACCACCGTGACCCACCGCTTCACCAAAAATCTGCGCCATCACGTCGAAAATGCCGACCTGCTGATCGTGGCCGTCGGTAAGCCGGGCTTTATTCCGGGTGAGTGGATCAAAGAGGGCGCCATTGTCGTGGATGTCGGGATTAACCGACTTGAAAGCGGCAAAGTAGTGGGCGACGTGGTGTTTGAAGATGCCGCAGCCCGTGCGTCATACATTACCCCGGTTCCGGGCGGCGTAGGCCCGATGACCGTAGCAACATTAATTCAGAATACCTTGCAGGCCTGCGAGGAGTATCACGACGTAGAGGACGCGTAAGATGGCGACATTTTCATTAGGTAAACACCCGCACGTTGAGCTGTGCGATCTGCTGAAGCTGGAAGGCTGGAGCGAAAGCGGCGCACAGGCCAAAATTGTGATCGCCGACGGACTTGTAACGGTCGATGGCGTGGTGGAAACCCGCAAGCGCTGCAAAATTGTCGCGGGCCAGACCGTGAGCTTTGAAGGCCAGAGCGTGACTGTTATCGCCTGAGCCGTGTGATGCCCGGTGGCGCGACGCTTACCGGGCCTACATACTGAGTTTATATGGCCCCTCACCCTAACCCTCTCCCCTGTGGGGAGAGGGTTAGGGTGAGGGGAACAAACCGCTCTTCTCTCACTTTATCCCCCACATCCATCACGGTTAATTATCGATCGACTTCAAAGAATCACTATTTCGTTTACCGAATTGTGAAATTTAAGTTGCGCGCTTTTCGGGCTTTCCTCACGATAAGTAGAACGTTCTACTAAAACGTTCTACTAACAATAACAGCGCTAAAAAAAGCGCTACTCGGGGGAAGTCAGCATGAGTCTGATATCAGGGTTTGTTAAATCGTTGTCTAAGTTATCGATGATTGGCCGCGCCTTAATGCTGCCAATTTCACTGCTTCCCGCTGCGGGCCTGCTGCTGGCTTTCGGCGATAAGTTTCATCTGCCGCTGATGATGAACGCGGGCGGGGTTATCTTTGATAACCTGCCGATGCTGTTTGCCATCGGCTCTGCCGTGGGTCTGGCGTCCGAATCCGGTATCGCCGCGCTGTCTGCGGCGGTCTCGGTTTTTGTCACCAACATTACCATCAGCACCGTGCTGAGCATCACGCCGGAAATGGCCTCTCAGGGCGGGAAATACGCCATGGTGGTCGGCATTCCGACGCTGCAGATGGGCGTCTTCGGCGGGCTTATCTGCGGTATTCTCGCGGCCTGGTGTTACAACCGTTTCCACACCATGCAGCTGCCGGAGTTCCTCGGCTTCTTCTCGGGTAAGCGTTTTGTGGCGATCGCGACGGCGTTCCTGTCGTTTCTGCTCGGCCTGCTGCTGCCGTACGTCTGGCAGCATATTCAGTCCGGCATCGACGCGCTTTCGGTGGTGGTAAACGGCGATAATCAGGCGGCCTCGACCTTTATCTTCGGTCTGGTGGAGCGTGCGCTGATCCCGCTCGGCCTGCACCACATCTGGTACCCGTCGTTCTGGTACTCGTTCGGGGATTACACCACCCAGGCAGGCCAGGTGATCCACGGCGACCAGACCATCTGGTTCAAGATGCTGGAAGAAGGGGTGAAATCCTTTAGCAGCGACACCTACCAGAACGCCGGTAAGTTCATGCAGGGGGAATTCCCGCTGATGCTGTTCGCGCTGCCTGCGGCGTGTCTGGCGATGTACCACGAAGCGCACACCAAAAATAAGAAAATCGCGGCCGGTATTCTCTTCTCCGCCGCTCTCACCTGCTTCCTGACGGGGATCACCGAGCCGGTCGAATTCACCTTTATCTTTGTGGCACCGATTCTGTACGTCTTTAACGCCATCATGGCGGGCCTGGCCTACATGACCATGTACCTGATGCATGCCCATATTGCCAAGTCGTTTTCCGCGGGCTTTATCGACTATCTGTCGTTCGGGATCTTGCCGTCGTTTAACGGCTACCAGACCAATTTCCTGAGCGCCATTATCATCGGCATCCCGATGGGCCTGATTTACTACTTCACGTTCCGCTTCGTGATCCGTCGCTTCGACGTGAAAACGCCGGGCCGTACCGAAGTGACCGCCAATGCGGATGACAAATCCGATTCCGAGCTGGCAACCGATATCATCGGCCTGCTGGGCGGCGCGCAGAATATCAACTCCGTGGGATCCTGTATCACCCGCCTGCGTCTGGAAGTGGCGAAAAGCGAGGCGGTGGATAAAGACGGCCTGAACGGACTCGGCGCACGCGGCGTTGTCTTCGTGGGCGATAACGGGATTCAGGTGATTTTCGGTGCCAGAGCACAGTTTATCGCCCAGACCATGTCCACGATGATCGGCAAATAATAAGATGCCTGAACGATACGTCTCCTGTACGCTGGGAGACGTGTCATATCTGGCTGATAATCGGTAAATTTCAGGGAGCGGTTTTGAAGAAAGTCAGCATTATTGATGTCGCAAAGCATGCGGGGGTCTCGGTTTCTACCGTGTCGCTGGTGCTACGCCAGAAAGGGAAAATCTCAGAGGCCACGATCGGGAAGGTCAATGCTGCCATCACTGCGCTCGGCTATGTTCATAACGTCGCTGCCGCCAATCTTCGCGCCAACACCTCCAATCTTATCGGCCTGATCCTGCGGGACTTCAGCGACAGCTTTTCCATCAAGGTGATGGCAAGCATTGTTCAGGAGCTGGAGAAACAGGGCTACATGGTTTTTCTCGGCCAGCCGCTGAACGATGGCGATCGGCTGGCGCGCTGCCTGCTGTCGTTTAAGCAGCAGGGCGTGGCGGGGGTGATCTATCTTGCCTCCGATACCCGTACCGCCGCTCTGCCGGAGCACATTCGTCAGTGTCCGCTGCCGCTGGTGGTGGTGTCTCAGTCTCTGCTGGATGAAAAATGCAACCTGGTGATGCGCGACAACCGCCAGGCGGCGAACCTTGCCGCGCGCTATCTTATCGAGCGTGGTCATCGCGCTATCGCCTATATTGGCGGGCGTGAAGGCTGTCATATCCGCGAACAGCGTCTGCTCGGGTTTCGCAGCGCGCTGACGCAGAACGGGCTGGTCTGGCGGGAGGAGTTCTCCCCGGCCTGCAGCGATGATACGCTGGCGGCCGGTTACGCCACCCGTCATCTGCTGGAAAAAAACAACAGCATCACCGCCCTGCTCTGCCACTCGCCGGATGCGATGATCGGCTCTGTTTCCGGCATCCACCAGGTGGGGCGCACCGTCGGTAAAGACGTGTTTCTGACGCAGCAGGTCGCGCTGGTGGGTTTTGAAGATATGCTGCACGTGAACCTTACCTCGCCGTCTTTCACCTATGTTTCCTCGGCCAGCGAAGAGACCGGACGGCAGGCCGCCGGGCTGATGATCCGCAAGCTCAAAGAGCCGGAACTGCAAACCCAGCGTATCACCCTTTCCGGCCAGCTTATCGCCCGCGAATCGGCGTAAAATCAGAATTTAACCCCGCTCTTTTTGCCGGCATTCGCTGCTATATTTCCCTGCTTTAGCCTGGAATATACCGATGCCGACCGTTATCACTCACGCTGCCGTTCCGCTGTGCCTGGGCTTAGGACTGGGAACAAAGGTTATCCCTCCGCGCCTGCTGTTTGCGGGTGTTGTCCTCGCCATGCTGCCGGACGCCGACGTGCTGGCGTTTAAGTTCGGCGTGGCCTATGGCAACGTCTTCGGCCACCGCGGCTTTACCCATTCACTGCTGTTTGCCTTTGTGGTGCCTCTTCTCTGCGTGTTCATTGGCCGACGCTGGTTCAGGGCAAGCCTGACCCGCTGCTGGCTGTTTCTCACCGTATCGTTACTGTCGCACAGCCTGCTGGATTCAATAACCACAGGCGGAAAAGGTGTCGGCTGGCTGTGGCCGTGGTCGGATGAACGGTTCTTCGCACCGTGGCAGGTGATTAAGGTCGCGCCGTTTGCGCTGTCGCGCTATGCCACGCCGTACGGGCATCAGGTGATACTTTCAGAACTGCTGTGGGTGTGGCTGCCGGGGGCGGTGGTGCTGGGGGTTCTGTGGTGGAGGCGGAGGTAAAAGAAAAGCCGGGTGGCGGCTACGCCTTACCCGGCCTACGGTCTGGATTTGTAGGCCCGGTAAGCGTAAGCGCCACCGGGCATGACGCACTTACTTACGGCGCCAGGTCGTGCCCTGCGGGCCATCTTCCAGAATAATGCCCATCTCGGTCAGACGGTTACGCGCTGCATCTGCGGCCGCCCAGTCTTTCGCCTGACGTGCTTCCAGACGCGCCTTGATAAGCTGCTCAATCTCAGCCACTTCACCCTCGTCTGCCTGGGCACCGCTCTGCAGGAACGCGTCTGGCTCCTGCTCCAGCAGGCCGAGCACGGAGGAGAGCTTACGCAGGTGCGATGCCAGCGCGTTCGCCGCGGCCATGTCCTCAGACTTCAGGCGGTTCACTTCGCGCGCCATGTCGAACAGCACGGAGTAGGCTTCCGGCGTGTTGAAGTCGTCGTTCATCACCTCAACAAAGCGGGCTTCAAACGCCTCGCCGCCCGCAGCCGGTACTGACTTATCGGTGCCGCGCAGCGCGGTGTACAGACGCTCCAGCGCCGAGCGCGCCTGCTTCAGGTTCTCTTCGCTGTAGTTCAGCTGGCTGCGGTAGTGACCGGACATCAGGAAGTAGCGCACGGTTTCCGCGTCGTAATACTTCAGCACGTCACGCACGGTAAAGAAGTTGCCCAGCGATTTCGACATCTTCTCGCGGTCAACCATCACCATGCCGGAGTGCATCCAGTAGTTGACGTATTCGCCGCCGTGGGCGCAGGTAGACTGTGCAATTTCGTTCTCATGGTGTGGGAACATCAGGTCCGATCCGCCGCCGTGAATATCGAAGTGTTTGCCCAGCTGTTTGCAGTTCATCGCGGAACATTCAATGTGCCAGCCCGGACGGCCTTCGCCCCACGGAGACGGCCAGCTTGGCTCGCCCGCTTTGGACATCTTCCACAGCACGAAGTCCATCGGGTTACGCTTCACGTCAACCACGTCAACGCGCGCACCGGCCTGAAGCTGCTCCAGATCCTGACGGGAGAGTTGGCCGTACGTGGGGTCGGTCGGCACGGAGAACATCACGTCGCCGTTGTCGGCAACATAGGCGTGGCCACGTTCGATCAGCTTTTCGGTGATATCGATAATTTCATGAATATGGTGCGTTGCGCGCGGCTCGCTGTCCGGGCGCTGGATGTTCAGCGCATCAAAATCGTTGTGCATTTCGGCGATCATGCGATCGACCAGCGCCACAAAGCTTTCGCCATTTTCATTAGCGCGCTTAATGATTTTGTCGTCGATATCGGTGATGTTGCGCACGTACTTCAGGTTGTAGCCCAAAAAACGCAGGTAACGCGAAACCACGTCGAAAGCAACAAAGGTACGGCCATGGCCGATATGACAGAGGTCGTAAACCGTAATACCACACACGTACATGCCGACTTCCCCGGCATGGATAGGTTTAAATTCCTCTTTTTGGCGCGTCATTGTATTAAAGATTTTTAACATCGAAGATTCCATGTAAACACGTGTGTGGACGAAAACCGACTATTCTACCCGTAATTCAAACCCGAAGCAGCACACAATGCAAGGTGATCGCGCCTTATGGTTATGCTATAACAAGCCCCTATATGTGACCCGAGCACGGGTCGACGTACCACAATAACGGAACAGGATGCAAAAATGGTTACTTTCCACACTAATCATGGCGATATCGTAATCAAGACCTTTGATGACAAAGCGCCTGAAACAGTTAAAAACTTCCTGGACTACTGCCGCGAAGGTTTCTACAACAACACTATTTTCCACCGTGTGATCAACGGCTTTATGATCCAGGGCGGCGGTTTCGAACCTGGCATGAACCAGAAAGAGACGAAAGAAGCGATCAAAAACGAAGCGAACAACGGGCTGAAAAACACCCGTGGTACGCTGGCGATGGCGCGTACTCAGGCTCCTCACTCTGCAACCGCGCAGTTCTTCATCAACGTGGCTGACAACGACTTTCTGAACTTCTCTGGCGAAAGCCTGCAGGGTTGGGGCTACTGCGTATTCGCAGAAGTGGTTGAAGGGATGGACGTGGTTGATAAGATCAAAGGCGTTGCCACTGGCCGCAGCGGTATGCACCAGGACGTTCCTAAAGAAGACGTTATCATCACAAGCGTGACCGTCAGCGAGTAATTCGTGGCGACACTCTTTATTGCAGATCTGCATCTGCAAACAGAAGAACCGGCGATCACCGCCGGTTTTCTGCGTTTTTTACGCGGTGAAGCGAAAAGCGCCGATGCGCTGTATATTCTGGGCGATCTGTTTGAAGCCTGGATTGGCGACGACGACCCCACCCCGCTGCACCGTGAAGTGGCTGAGGCCATTAAGACGCTGGTGGATTCCGGCGTGCCCTGCGCCTTTATCCACGGCAACCGTGATTTCCTGCTGGGCAAACGCTACGCGCGCGAATCCGGCATGACGCTGCTGCCGGAAGAGCAGGTGCTCGATCTCTATGGCCGCAAGGTGCTGATCATGCACGGCGATACGCTCTGCACCGACGATACCGGCTACCTGGCGTTTCGCGCCAAAGTGCATACGCCCTGGATCCAGACGCTGTTCCTCGCCCTGCCGCTGTTTATCCGCAGCCGTATCGCGGCCAAAATGCGCGCGAGCAGTAAAGCCGCCAACAGCAGCAAATCGATGACCATCATGGACGTTAACCCGCAGGCAGTGGTTAACGTGATGGAAAAACACCGCGTCCAGTGGTTGATCCACGGTCATACCCATCGTCCTGACGTGCACAACCTTATCGCCAACGGCGAACCCGCGCATCGCGTGGTATTAGGCGCATGGCACAGCGAAGGATCGATGGTCAAGGTCACCCCCGACGGCGTTGAACTGATCGCCTTTCCGTTCTGATTTTCCCGCGTAATTTTGCGGCAAGTTTACCCGCGCAACCGTTTTCCTTGCCGATATTACATGCTATTCTCTGTGCCCTCGAAAGCAGTGTGTTCCGCACCACAGGAGTTTTAAGACGCATGTCTTCCCGCAATAATCCGGCGCGTGTCGCCATCGTGATGGGGTCCAAAAGCGACTGGGCTACCATGCAGTTCGCCGCCGAAATCTTCGAAATCCTGGACGTTCCGCACCACGTTGAAGTGGTCTCCGCACACCGTACTCCCGATAAGCTGTTCAGCTTCGCCGAAGGCGCAGAAGAGAACGGCTACGCGGTGATTATTGCCGGTGCGGGCGGCGCAGCACACCTGCCGGGCATGATTGCCGCCAAAACGCTGGTGCCGGTACTGGGCGTTCCGGTCCAGAGCGCGGCGTTGAGCGGTGTCGATAGCCTCTATTCCATCGTCCAGATGCCGCGCGGTATTCCTGTGGGTACGCTGGCGATTGGCAAAGCGGGTGCGGCCAACGCCGCCCTGCTCGCTGCACAGATCCTGGCGACCCAGGATAAAGCGCTGCATCAGCGTCTGGTTGCGTGGCGTAAAGCCCAGACCGACGAGGTGCTGGATAACCCGGACCCACGAGGTGCGGCATGAAGCAGGTTTGCGTTCTCGGCAACGGTCAGCTGGGCCGTATGCTGCGTCAGGCCGGTGAGCCGCTGGGTATTTCCGTCTGGCCCGTCGGGCTGGACGCCGAACCGGAAGCCGTGCCGTTCCACCAGAGCGTCATTACCGCCGAGATTGAACGCTGGCCGGAAACCGCCCTGACCCGCGAACTGGCGCGGCATAACGCCTTCGTTAACCGCGATGTGTTTCCGATCATCGCCGACCGTCTGACGCAAAAACAGCTGTTCGATAAGCTCGGTCTGGCGACCGCGCCGTGGCAGCTGCTGTCTGACAAACGTGAGTGGAATGACATCTTCGCGATGCTGGGCGAGCTGGCTATCGTTAAGCGCCGCGTGGGCGGTTACGACGGGCGCGGCCAGTGGCGACTGCGCGCCCATGAAACCGCTGAACTGCCGGAAGAGTGCTACGGCGAGTGCATCGTTGAGCAGGGCATCAACTTTAGCGGTGAAGTATCGCTGGTTGGGGCTCGCGCCCATGACGGCAGCACGGTGTTCTATCCCCTGACGCATAACCTGCATCAGGACGGCATTCTGCGCACCAGCGTGGCCTTCCCGCTGGCTAACGCCGCGCAGCAGGCGCAGGCGGAAGAGATGCTCTCTGCCATCATGCACGAGCTGGGCTACGTGGGCGTGATGGCGATGGAGTGCTTTATCACGCCGTCCGGTCTGCTGATCAACGAGCTGGCACCGCGCGTGCACAACAGCGGCCACTGGACGCAAAACGGCGCGTCGATTAGCCAGTTTGAACTGCACCTGCGCGCCATTACCGACCTGCCGCTGCCGCAGCCGGTGGTGAACAGCCCATCGGTGATGATCAACCTGATCGGGACCGATCTGAACTACGACTGGCTGAAGCTGCCGCTGGTGCATCTGCACTGGTACGATAAAGAGGTTCGCCCGGGCCGTAAGGTCGGTCACCTGAACCTTAATGATTCCGATACAGACCGCCTGCGCGCGACGCTGGAAGCCATTACCCCGCTGTTGCCGCCGGACTATGCGAGCGGCATTGTCTGGGCGCAATCAAAGCTTAAGTAAGACATCTGCGCCGGGGAGTTGATCTTCCCCTTCCCCGGCGTACAATCCCCGCCCATTGCTGCTTAGTTTTCTTCTGGAATAACCATGAACGATGGAACGGACTATCGCGCGATCCTCGCGTCCGATACCCCTTTAATCGACGTTCGCGCGCCGATCGAATTTGCCCAGGGTGCGATGCCCGCCGCCATCAACCTGCCCTTGATGGACGACGACGAGCGTGCCGCCGTCGGCACCTGCTATAAACGTCAGGGGCCGGAAGCGGCGCTTGCACTCGGTCACAGTCTGGTTGCGGGCGCAACGCGCGACGAGCGGATTAACGCCTGGCGCGAGGCCAGCCTTGCCCACCCTGACGGCTATTTTTGCTGCGCGCGCGGTGGCCAGCGTTCGCATATTTCACAGGCCTGGCTGAAAGAGGCGGGTATCGACTACCCGCTGATCCGCGGCGGCTATAAGGCCCTGCGTCAGGCCGCGATTCAGGCGACGGTCGAGCAGTCACAAAAACCGATGGTGCTTATCGGCGGCTGTACCGGAAACGGTAAAACCCTGCTGGTAAAACAGCATGCGCAGGGCATCGATCTGGAAGGGCTGGCGCATCATCGCGGCTCGTCATTTGGCCGCACCCTTACGCCGCAGCTTTCCCAGGCGAGCTTTGAAAATCACCTTGCAGTTGAGCTATTGAAAAAAGATGCCACGCGCTGGGTGCTGGAAGATGAAGGCCGGATGATTGGCTCCAACCATCTGCCGGAGTGCCTGCGCGACCGCATGGTTGAGGCCCCGATCGCCGTCGTGGACGATCCGTTTGATGTTCGCCTTGAGCGGCTGCGCGAAGAGTATTTCGACCATATGTGGGCGGACTTCTCTGCCGCCTATGGCGAAGAAGCTGGCTGGAAAGAATACAGCGAATACCTGCATCACGGGCTTTACGCTATTCGCCGCCGTCTGGGGCTGCAGCGCTATGCCGAATTGACTGCCCTGCTTGATTCCGCGTTGCTTGAACAGCATCGGACGGGCTGCACTGAGGTTCACTTTAGCTGGCTTGCGCCCCTGCTTAACGACTATTACGACCCGATGTACAGCTATCAGCTTGAGAAGAAAGCGGACAAGATTGTTTATCGCGGCACGTTCGCAGAGGTTGCGGACTGGTTGAACCGCTGAAAAAAGCCGGGTGGCGGCTGTGCCTTACCCGGCCTACGATTGCTTTTGTCGCCCCGGTAAGCGCAGCGCCACCGGGGAACAGACGGCTTAGAAGTCGTAACGCAGACGCACCAGGTTCATATCGCCCAGGTCGTCGGTGCTGGAGGTGAACACGTGCTCGTAATCCACGCGGAAACCGTAATCCAGCTGGAAGCTGATACCCACGCCGTTGTCGATGCGCTGGTAGTTGCGGCCATTCACATACTGGATGCGATCGCCCATGAAGTAAGGCTGGATGGATTTCACCGCATACTGGCCGACCGGGAATTTATAGCCTGCGAAGTATTCAATACCCCACGCGTCACCCGCGAAATAGTTATCGGTAGAGACTTTTTTGGTGGTCAGGAAGTTCTGATACCAGCCGCCGCCTGCGGAGAAGGTCCAGTTATCCGGCGTCCAGCTCAGCGCGGTGCCGAGGATGTTCTGGTCGTAGGATTTGCTGTCGCCGTTGTCCGGGTTACGCATATCTGCGCGGGTATAGTTCCACGCCGCGCCCCAGGTCAGGTCGGTGGTCAGGTGGTAGTCCAGACCCAGTGAACCGCCGCCTTTACGTTTGTAACGCAGGCCGTTGCCTGGCAGGTATTCGCTGTCTTCAAACAGGTAGGATGCATAGATATCCGCATCGCCAACGGTTTTCTTATATTTCAGCATTTTGCGTGAACGATAAGAGCCGTCGTAATCGCCGTTGATACCGTTACCCGGTGCCTGGCCGATCATGTCGTAGTCCCAGATATCGGTTTTCGCGCCAACCACGTCGTAGTAAACGCTGTTCTGCTGGCCGAAGGTCAGCGTACCCCAGGTATCGCTCTTCAGGCCGGTGTAAAGCATGCGGCGGGAGGTGTCGTTCGCGCCTTCCGCGTAGTGGTTATCCCAGTTGAACAGCGCAGGAATGTTCACGCCCAGCTCGTAATAGCTTACCCAGCTGATGTCATCAAACAGGTAGTAATCTGCTGCGAAGCGGAAACGGGTGCCGCCGTCGAAGCCGTTACGCTTGTAGGAACCTTTGTCACCGTCACCGGTCATCATGTTGAACTGCGGACGGATGCTGCCGCCCACGGTGAAGTTCAGACGGCTCAGCGGATCGCCCGCCTGAGGATCTTGTTTAAGGACGGTGATTTCCGCCTGGGATGCGAAGGTGGTTAATGCCACTGCCGCGCCGATCGTTGCCGCCAGCGCTGATTTTTTTATAGTCATTATTTTTCCTTGATAGACACGCTGCTAAATATTTAGCTGGTGAATATTAACCGGAAATAATCGAGCTGTGTGGGCAGGTTTTTAATGATTTGTGCTACTAAATGCGTGGGTATTATCGTTTCGTGCTACCAAATGATTACGCACCAGCATATAAACCGGTGCGTAATCATCACAACGCTAAACTAACTGACAAACTGGCGGAACAGCGCCTTGCCTTTCAGAAGCCGCGTCCCGAGCCAGCCGCCGCACAGTGAAAGCAGGATCGCGCCGCTCAGGGGCAGGATGACCCACAAACGCCAGTCCGGCTCCCAGGGGAAATCAAAGACCCTGGTCTGGAGTACCGCCAGCGCCGTCTCCGCGCCGATGGCCGCTACCAGCCCGGCCACCAGTCCGAGCAAGGCGAACTCGCTCCACAGCGTGGCGCGCAGCAGCCGCTTACCGGCTCCCAGCGTGCGGTAGACCACCAGCTCCTGATGCCGCTGGCGCATGCCGACCTGCACCTGGGCCAGCAGCAACAGCACGCCGCAAATCGTCACCAGCACCACCATCACTTCCAGCGCACGGCTTACCTGCTCCAGCACCTGCCCCACCTGCTTAAGGATCGCACCGATATCCAGCAGGCTCACCGTCGGGAACTCCCGGTTAAGCTGGGTCAGCATGCCATTGCCATTCTCCCAGCGGAAGCTGGTCAGCCAGCTCTGCGGCTGACCGTCGAGGGCACCCGTCGGGAAGATAAAGAAGAAATTGGGCCGCAGGCTTTCCCAGTCGACCTTGCGCAGGCTGGTCACGCTGGCGCTGAAGTCCTGCGTGTCGCCGGTGAAGGTCACGCGATCCCCCAGCTTCACGTTCAGGCGCTTCGCCAGCCCCTCTTCCATCGACACCTCGCCCGCTTTCGGCGGCCAGGTGCCGGCGGTAATCGGGTTATGGTCCGGGCGTTTATCCTGCCAGGTCAGGTTCAGCTCGCGGTTAAGCGATTCATCCTTATTGCCGTCGGTCGACTGACCATTAATTTGCGTCAGACGCGCGCGAACGATCGGGTAGAACGCCTCCGGCACGATCTGATGCTCAGCGAGGAAGCCTTTCAGCGGCGTCACCTGCTCGGGGGCAATGTTGATCAGGAAATAGTTCGGGCTTTCCGGCGGAAGCTGCTGCTGCCAGCGATCCAGCAGATCGCCACGCAGTACCAAAAGCAGCGCCAGCAACATAAACGACAGCGAAAATGCCGACAGCTGGCTGAGCGTGGACCACGGCTGATGCAGCAGACGGTTAACCGCCAGCCGCACCGGCAGGGATTTTACCGTGAGTTTTTTCATTACCTTCAGCAGCAGCCAGCCCACCACGCCGCACAGCAGCGCCAGCACCACCGCGCCCGCCAGAACAGCCCACAGCAGCGTGCTGCCGCCCATCAGCCAGGCCAGCAGGCCAACCGCCACGGCGATGATCACCGGCAGGTAAAACCTCAGCGGCCAGACGTTCGCCACCGCATCGCGGCGCAGCACGCGCAGCGGTTGGGTGGCAAGCAGCAGCCGGTACGGACGCAGCCCCACCAGCAGGGAAATCACGGTCATCGCGCCAATGGCCCACAGCCACGGCCAGAGGCTGGCGGGGGGCAGCGCGGCTGGCAGCACCGGTTTGAGCAGCACCATCAGCAGCTTTTCAAACAGCAGGCCTATTGCCCCGCCGGTAACAGCAGACAGCGCCAGCACCATCAGCCACTGGCCGACGATCAGCCTGCGCAGTTGCGCCCTGCCCGCCCCCAATGTTTTGAGGATCGCCACTAAATCGTAACGGCTGCGGCAGTAGTGCCCCATCGCCACGGCAACCGCCGCGACGGCCAGCAGCAGGGTTAACAGCGCCGAAAGCAGCAGGAACTGCTGGGAACGTTCGAGGGATTTACCCAGCGCCCCGTCGTCCTGTTCCAGCCCGTACCAGCGGTGTTCTGGCTTGAGTTGCGGCAACAGCCATTTTTCATAGGCCTCAAGCTGGGCAGGCGTGCCGCCGAACTTGTAGCGCCAGGTGACGCGGCTCCCCGGCTGAACGGCGTGGGTTTTCGCCACATCTGCGGTGCTCATCAGCAGGCGCGGCGCAAGCTGGAACGGGTTAAAGCCGGAGTCAGGCTCCTGGACCACCTCCCCGGCAATGGTCAGCGTGGCATCGCCCACGTCAATGCTGTCGCCGGTTTTCAGATTCAGTAAGGCCATCAGGCGCGGGGCGAGCAGCACCGTGCCGGGCGTCGGCTTGAGCCCGGGCGGATTGGTCTGCAACTCGCCGTACATCGGATAGATATCATCCACCGCTTTGACGCTGGCGAGCTGCGGGGTATCGCCCGCGAAGGTCATGGTCTGGAAAGTGAGCTGCTCGCCAACCTTCAGCCCTGTCCTGCGCGCTTCGTCAATCCATGCGGAGGAGACCGGGCGCGAGCTTTGCAGCGCCCTGTCGCCCGCCATAAATTCGCGGCTTTGCTGGCTTAACCCTTTTTCCATGCGGTCGCTGACGCTGCCGAGCGCCAGCACGCACGCCACCGCCAGGCTTAACGCCAGCCAGACAATCAGCAGCGACGGCGAGCGCCATTCGCGCCAGAACCAGCGGGCAATCATGCTTCCTCCTGAAGAATACCGTTCACCAGACGCAGGCGTCGGTCGCAGCGCGCGGCCAGCTGCGGATCGTGCGTCACCAGAATCAGGGTCGTGCCGTGTTCACGGTTGAGCGAAAACAGCAGATCGGCAATTTTGTCCCCGGTTTTGCGGTCCAGGTTGCCGGTCGGTTCATCGGCGAAAAGCACCTCCGGGCGACCGTTGAAGGCGCGCGCCAGGGCGACACGCTGCTGTTCACCGCCGGAAAGCTGGGCCGGAAGATGATCGAGACGTTTTCCCAGCCCCAACTGCTCAAGCAGCGCTTTGGCGTGATCGCGACTCTCGCGGGTGTTTTCGCCGCGCAGCAACCCCGGCAGTTCGACGTTTTCCAGGGCGTTCAGCGTCGGGATAAGCATGAAGGACTGAAAGACAAACCCGATATGCCGGGCACGCAGCGCGGCGCGCGCCTCTTCATCAAGCTGGTGCAACGGCTGCCCGACCAGATTGACCTCGCCGCTACTGCCGTCGTCCAGCCCGGCTAAAATCGCCAGCAGCGTGGACTTACCGGAACCGGATTCGCCAATCAGCGCGATGGTTTCAGCGCGTTTGACAACGAGTTCAACTCCGGTAAGGATGGAAAGCTCGTGTTCCCCCTGACCGACGGACTTCTCAAGACGATGAACTTCAACAATGTTTTCCGCTGGCATTTGCCCTTCCTGTTTTTGATTCTGTTGACCTTCCGCGCGGCGGCAGCGGACACATTACTTATTCTGGGTGATAGCCTGAGCGCAGGCTATCGTATGGCGGCCAGTGCGGCCTGGCCTGCGCTGCTCAATGACAAATGGCAGAGTCAGACCACCGTCGTGAACGGCAGTATCAGTGGCGATACCTCACAGCAGGGGCTGTCGCGCCTGCCCGCGCTGCTCAAACAGCATCAGCCGCGCTGGGTGCTGGTGGAGCTGGGCGGCAACGATGGTCTGCGCGGTTTCCAGCCTCAGCAGACGGAACACACCCTGCGCACCATTCTGCAGGAGATCAAAGCGGCTAACGCCCAACCCCTGCTGATGCAAATTCGCCTGCCCGCAAACTACGGTCGTCGGTATAATGAAGCCTTTAGCGCGATTTACCCTAAGCTTGCCAAAGAGTTTGATATTCCGCTGCTGCCATTTTTCATGGAAGAGGTCTATCTCAAACCCCAATGGATGCAGGACGACGGTATTCACCCCAATCGCGATGCTCAGCCGTTTATTGCCGACTGGATGGCAACGCGACTGGCTCCTTTAGTTAAACATGACTCCTAATTCAGCGGAGATCCTGACAGGTAAAGTTATGCAAAAATCGGTCTTAATTACAGGATGTTCCAGCGGAATCGGCCTTGAAAGCGCGCTCGAACTGAAGCGCCAGGGATTTTGGGTGCTGGCCGCCTGCCGCAAACCTGAGGACGTAGCACGGATGACAGGCATGGGACTGACCGGCATTCTGCTGGACCTGGACTCCCCCGAGAGCATTGAACGTGCCGCAGATGACGTGATCGCCCTGACCGACAACCGTCTGTTCGGCCTGTTCAATAATGCCGGTTACGGCGTTTACGGCCCGCTGCAGACCATTTCCCGCGAACAGCTCGAGCAGCAATTTTCCGCCAACTTCTTCGGCATCCACCAGCTGACAATGCGCCTGCTTCCGGCAATGCTGCCGCACGGGGAGGGTCGCATCGTGATGACCTCCTCGGTGATGGGGCTGATATCTACCCCCGGACGTGGCGCCTACGCCGCCAGCAAATATGCGCTGGAAGCCTGGTCCGATGCGCTGCGCATGGAGCTGCGCCACAGCGGGATCAAGGTCAGCCTGATCGAGCCAGGCCCCATCCGCACCCGGTTTACCGATAACGTTAACCAGACGCAGTCGGATAAACCGGTCGAAAACCCCGGGATCGCCGCACGTTTTACGCTCGGGCCGGAAGCGGTCGTCGCGAAAGTGCGCCATGCTTTTGAGAGTGACAGACCGAAAATGCGCTATCCGGTAACGCTGGTGACACACGCCGTTGGCTGGTTAAAACGCCTGCTGCCGGGCCGAATGATGGACAAAATTTTACACGGCTGAGTTGAAGCGTCGCCGCTGACCCCCATGTAAAGTACAAACCGATAAAAGAGAATGCCGCATGTCCGTACAGAATATCGTCAATATTACTGAAGCAAACCTGCACCAGACGCTCGAACAGTCGATGACTAAACCGGTGCTGTTCTACTTCTGGTCTGAACGCAGCCAGCACTGCCTTGAGCTGACGCCTGTCCTTGAGCGTCTCGCCGCGCAGTACAATGGTCAGTTCATTCTGGCAAAACTGGATTGCGACGCAGAGCAGATGGTGGCCTCACAGTTTGGCCTGCGCGCGATCCCAACGGTGTATCTGTTCCAGAACGGCCAGCCTGTTGACGGGTTCCAGGGGCCGCAGCCAGAAGAGGCGATCCGCGCCCTGCTGGATAAAGTGCTGCCGCGTGAAGAAGAGCTGAAAGCGCAGGATGCCATGGCGCTGATGCAGGACGGCAAATACGACGAGGCGCTGCCGCTGCTGAAAGAGGCATGGCAGTTGTCGAACCAGGAGAGCCAGATTGGCCTACTGCTGGCGGAAACGCAGATTGCCCTGCACCGTTCAGAAGACGCCGAAGCGGTGCTGAAAACCATTCCACTGCAGGACCAGGATACCCGCTATCAGGGACTGGTGGCGCAGATCGAGCTGCTGAAACAGGCGGCAGATACCCCTGAGATCCAGCAGCTTCAACAGCAGGTTGCCGACAACCCGGCCGATGCTGCCCTTGCCAGCCAGCTTGCGCTGCAGTTACATCAGGTGGGCCGTAACGAAGAGGCGCTGGCGCTGCTGTTCGGCCATCTTAAACAAGATCTGGGTGCCGCAGACGGCCAGGCGCGTAAGATGTTCCAGGAGATCCTCGCCGCGCTGGGTACCGGCGACGCACTGGCATCAACCTATCGCCGCCAGCTGTATGCCCTGCTCTACTGATAAAAAAAGCCCGGTGGCGCTGTGCTTACCGGGCCTACCTTTTCTCTCAGCGCGTCTCTTTCAACTGCGTCACCACCAGCTGATGGCGCGCGTTGTAAAACTTCCGATAGGTTAAGTAGCAAGCGATGATGGTCGACAGGCTCGCCGTCGAGAGCAGCATGAAGGTCACCATAATCTGATACTTGATCGCCTTGACCGGGTCGATCCCCGCGAAGATCAGCCCCGACATCATGCCGGGCAAACTGACCAGCCCGACCGTTTTGGCCGAATCCACCGTCGGGATAAGCGATGATCGAATGCTATCCCGAATCAGCCGCGCCGACGCCATTTTGGGCGTTGCCCCAAGGCTTAGCTTCTCCTGAATCTGCTGCTGCTCGCTGCTAAAGCGCTGGCCCAGATTGTTATAGCACAGCCCAACCGCCACCATCGCGTTGCCGGCGATCATTCCGGAAATGGGTATGACCTGCATCGGGGTGAACTCAATCGAGCCGGACAGCACCAGTACCGCCAGCGTCAGGGCGGTGCCGGTGGCGATCGCGATAAACGACGAGAGAAATGCCTTATCAATATACTTGCTGCGCTTTTGCGCGTTCCATGCCGCGTTGAAGCAGATAAACAGCACCATCAGCAGCGTGAGTACCGCGTGGTTAACGTTGAAAATGTACTTCAGCACATAGCCGACAATGATGAGCTGGATAATCGCGCGGCAAATACTCCACAGAATATCTTTCTCCAGCCCCAGTTTTTCCCGGTAGCTGACCACGATCGCCACCAGTACCAGCAGCATCGAAAACGCCAGCGATTCGTTGGTAATGTTATGCTCGCCCACGGTTTGCCTCCTGCATTTTCCCGCCCTGCGGTTTAAGGGTGATGACGTCATCCGCATGGGTAATTTCGTTTGCGTCGTGCGTCACCCACAGCACGCCAATGTTCTGCTCACGCGCGTAATCGTGCACGATCTCATTGACGTTGCGTTTGTTGACGTCGTCCAGCGCGCTGGTGATTTCATCCAGCAGCAGCACCTTCGGTAAGAACTGCAGGTTGCGGATCAGCGAGACGCGCTGCTTCTCCCCGCCCGACAGTTCATTAATCGATTTGGTCAGCGTCTCCGGTGACAGGCCGAACCGCGCCAGATCGTCGGTAAAGCGCTGCGGATCGGGCGTTTTGTTACGCAGCTGCCAGGGGAAGATCAGGTTGTCGTAAACCGTTTCGCCAAACAGCGACGGCGTTTGCACACAGTAAGACACCTGCTGCCGATAGCTTTCCGGCGTAAGGGTGGCAATATCCTTTCCCTCAAACATCACGGTGCCCTCTGTCGGGCTGAGCAACGACGCCACAATTTTCAGCAGCGTGCTTTTGCCGCAACCGGACGGCCCGGTGATCAGCTTGAACTCCCCGGCTGTAAGCGTGAAATTAACCTGCTGCAGGATGGCGGCATCCCCCACGCGATAGCCTACCCCATTGATCTGCAATAGAACGTTATGGTTTCCCATCATTCTCCCTTTTATTTAAAAGACTATAAAAAGTCTAATTCGAACCCAGAAACCACACTTTAATTAAGACTTTTATACACCTGTATCTGCGCATACCTGCAGTTATGACAGCCCACTTCCGATCACAAAAATGGCAAATTTCGTTCGAAAGCGCGCGCTGCATCGCAAAAACCAGCAGTGTAAATGGTCACTTAACAAACACTTTTTAATGATTTAAGTCAAAAAATAACACATAGACACAATCTAGAATCAGTCACACAAAAGTCAAAGCAAAGACTAACCAAACCTTAATCAACCCCTATATAAACTGTTATTACTCACACAATGAAGTCATCGATAACTTTACGTGTGAAATGACGCCTAATGATGATAGTCAGGAAGTGAAAAATGAAAACCACCGTGAAGATGCTTGTCTCTGGCATGGCGATGTGCCTTGTTGCGCCGGCGGCATTCGCCATCAGTACTGAGCAAGCCGCGACCAATCTGCAGGGCGCTGCACAATTCTCCCATCTCGCAAGAAAATCGTATAGCACGGCGTTGCAGAACGAGAGAGTCACCGGCCAGGCCATGTATGCCGCATTTTCTCAATACGGCGTTTATTCCCCTGAAGCCACAGCAGCCGTTCAGGCACACAGCGATGCCATTGATCGAATCAAGGCTACTCGCCGTGAGGACAAATTCGGCAGAACACAGCTGGATGCCGCGCGTCTGGCATTAAAAACGGCAACCCCTGATGCCGTTCCGACATCCCACGCTGTGCCGCAGCCTATTCCTCAGGCAACGCCGCAGGCGATCCCGCAGCCGATGAAAGCCCCTGCCCTGAAAATTCAGGCCGTGCCGCAGATTGCGCCTCAGGCCATTCCGCAGGCGATCCCGCAACCGATGAAAGCCCCTGCCCTGAAAATTCAGGCCGTGCCGCAGATTGCGCCTCAGGCTATTCCGCAGGCGATCCCGCAGCCGATGAAAGCCCCTGTCCTGAAAATTCAGGCCGTGCCGCAGATTGCACCTCAGGCCATTCCGCAGGCGATCCCGCAGCCGATCAAAGCCCCCGTGCTGAAAGTCCAGGCCGTGCCGCAGATTGCGCCTCAGGCCATTCCGCAGGCGATCCCGCAGCCGATCAAAGCCCCCGTGCTAAAAGTTCAGGCCGTGCCGCAGGCTGTTCCTCAGGCAACGCCGCAGGCGATCCCGCAGCCGATGAAAGCCCCTGTGCTGCTCGTCCAGGCTGTACCGCAGAAACAGCCTCAGGCTATTCCACAGGCGATCCCGCAACCGAAGAATGCCCCGGTGCTAACGGTCGAGCCCGTGTCGCAGAAAACCCCTCAGCCTGTGCTGCCTGCTCAAAAGACGCCACCGCTTCCTCACACCGGAACGTCTACCTCTACAACGCTGATCGCTAAAACCCCGGTATTGACTACAACGGCAGGCCTGCCAAAAGGCACCCTGATCAATCCGCAAACGCCTCGCACCAGTAGCGTCACTTACATTGATAACACGACGAAAACGACAACCACCACAGAACCTTCAGCGAAGGCAAACGGTTCTGCCGGTACCGTCACCGAGATCAATCAGGTGAACAATTACTATGTTGCCCAGAGCAATAACCGTCAGGTTGCGGATAACTCGCAGCGCATCGAGAACAACAGCCAGCGCATCGAGAGCAACAGCAAGGCTATCGATCGCAACGCGAGAGAGATTGATGACACCCGGGACGAACTGAAACGTGGCCTGAATAACGCCGCGGCGATGTCCAGCCTCCACTATCACTCAGATAACGCATGGGCGCTCTCAACCGGCACCGCTAACGGTGACGGTGCGGCGCTGGCTGCAGGGATCCAGAAAGGGATTACCCGCCACGTTGCGGTAAACATGCAGGCATCAAGCTCCTTCGACAGCGGCTGGATGGCAGGCGCGGGTATTTCTGGCGATTTCTAATCTCATTTTATCCAGCAGGCCGTCTTAAAAGCGGCCTGTTAACGTTTTCTTATTAATTAACGTCTCACCATAAAAGGAACGCCGCCCGCGGTTCTGGTCTTAATCACCCGCAGCCAGGTGGGTTGCGCTAAGCACACTACGTCCTCCCTTGCCTCACCCTTACACATTCGGGCCGCCACTCAGGCGGCTTTTTTGTATTCTGAAAACAGACTCACTTAAGCAAGTATTAAGTGTTGTAACATGCAGATGCGAAGAGAACGCATTCAACCCTTTATTAGTCAGTTAAATGTCAATCAAATTTGACATGTTGACATTAAAAAGTAACGTATATCTTCCATTTGTGATCGCTAAAGTGTTCCCGCATGCGCTGCTAATAGCCTATGCCATTGCGGGGTGTTAAACTTTTTAGCATACAAATTGACACTCTTATAACTATAGGAAGTATGCGGCATGACACATATCTTTTATGAGTTCTCTTCCCTGAAGCCAGGCGTTCCTGATGTTGAAACATTAATGGAAGTCATCAATTCTTCAGAACTCACGAGTTTTGTCATCGGTGCAGAGGTCGTCGATTTTGTTAAGAAGGCGCTGATCGTGAACACCACGATTGGCAGCTTTAAAAATTGTTATTTTGCCTTCGACGATGGCGCGCACTTTATCGAATTTGACAGCAAGGGAAAATCCAAACGCTTTAGCGAAATACCGGACTGGTTCGTCTCTCCGGCTGAGTATTCCCGCACGCAGTGGCTGATTAACCATAATCTCGCGAAGGTAAAAGCCACCCAGTTTATTGATGTTTTGTTGTCCTACCCGCTTAAAGAGCGTCGCGCGCACTGTAATCAGCTGTTTGGCCTTGATCTCGAAAAAGCGAATGCGAACCCGGCGTCGGTGAAATCGCCGCGTAAACCGGGCAATAAAAACGGCAAAACCACCAAGCCGCGCGTGACCGATCTCAATTCATTCGAACTTTTTAGCCAGTTTTTTGAACGCATGAAGCGCGCGGTCTATGCCAATGAATTTCCGACCCTGCAGGTGCTGACCGACAGCGAAAATCTCGCCAAAGCCCCGCAGAACTTAAAGCAAGGGATCAGAACGTGGTTTAAAGCCATAACAGGCGACCTCCCGCCAAACAACAAGCGTGTTGAAGCGGGGAACGCGGTCCTGTTCTGCGCCCCTATCCGCGAGCAGATCCAGCAAATCGAAGCCCTGGGGCTGGAAAATTACTATCAGGGGCTATCAAAAGCCATCGCCGACGAGGGCGACGGTTTCATCGCCGATTTTACCTATACCCATCCCGCAAACTGACTCTCGCGCCCTGCCATCCGGCGGGGCATTTTCCTTTTTCAAGTCTGGAACCCCCCTCTTTAAAGAGGCGAATTTATATCCGATAGCCGATATACTTACCGATACTACACACGCGTTTTTTTCTATTTTCGGCATGCAAAACAGGAGGTTTTAATGCTCATTGTTATTCCAGTCCTTATCTTCGTTGCGCTGGTCATCGTCGGCGCTGGCGTCAAAATTGTCCCGCAGGGCTATCAGTGGACGGTCGAGCGCTTTGGCCGCTACACCAATACGCTAACGCCAGGCTTGAGCCTTATTGTGCCTTTCATGGACAGAATTGGTCGTAAGATCAACATGATGGAACAGGTGCTGGATATTCCGTCCCAGGAGGTCATCTCCAAGGACAACGCCAACGTGACCATCGATGCGGTCTGCTTTATTCAGGTGATCGATGCGCCAAAAGCGGCGTACGAAGTCAGCAACCTGGAACTGGCTATCGTCAACCTGACGATGACCAACATCCGTACCGTGCTGGGCTCGATGGAGCTGGATGAGATGCTCTCCCAGCGTGACAGCATCAACACCCGCCTTCTGCACATTGTCGATGAAGCGACCAATCCGTGGGGGATCAAAGTCACCCGTATTGAGATCCGCGACGTTCGCCCTCCGGCAGAACTGATTTCCTCCATGAACGCCCAGATGAAAGCGGAACGTACCAAGCGCGCCTATATCCTGGAAGCTGAAGGCGTACGTCAGGCAGAAATCCTAAAAGCGGAAGGGGAAAAGCAGTCGCAGATCCTGAAAGCCGAGGGCGAGCGTCAGTCGGCATTTTTGCAGGCCGAGGCGCGTGAGCGTTCGGCAGAAGCAGAAGCCCGTGCGACGCAGATGGTATCCGAGGCGATTGCCGCCGGGGATATTCAGGCGGTGAACTACTTCGTTGCGCAGAAATACACGGACGCGCTGAAAGAGATTGGCTCGGCGAACAACAGCAAAGTGGTGATGATGCCGCTGGATGCCACCAGCCTGATGGGCTCTATCGCCGGTATCACCGAACTGATCAAAGACAGCGGAAACGAGCGTAAAAGATGATTGAGCTTATCGTCGCCCATCCTCATGCCTTCTGGCTTAGCCTCGGGGGCTTATTGCTCGCCGCCGAGATGCTGGGGGGCAACGGTTATCTGCTCTGGAGCGGCGTCGCTGCCGTGATCACCGGGCTTGTCGTCTGGCTGCTGCCGGTCGGTTGGGAAGGACAAGGCGTCTTGTTCGCGGTTCTGACTCTCGTTGCCGCGTGGCTGTGGTGGCGCTGGCTTAACAAGCGGGTGAGCGAGCAAAAACCCGCGGATGCCCACCTTAACCAGCGCGGGCAGCAGATCGTCGGCAGGCGTTTTACGCTCGATACCACCCTGGTGAATGGCCGCGGCCACATGCGCGTGGGTGACAGCTCGTGGCCGGTCGTGGCCGATGCAGACCTCGCTGCCGGAACGCAGGTAGAGGTCATGGCAGTAGAAGGGATAACGCTGCGGGTCAGGGCCTGCTAGCTATGCACCTTGCGATGACAGCAGCCGGAAAGATTGTCGATAATCGGGCAGTCGGCGCTGTCATCTCCCGGGCAGGCATTCGCCAACTGCAGCAGCTGTTCGCGCATCGTCTGCAGCTCAACAATATGCCGTTCGATCTCCGCCACTTTTTCCAGCGTGCGTTTTTTGACGTCGGCGCTGTGGCGTTTCGGATCGTTAAACAGGTTCACCAGCTCGCCGCACTCTTCAAGGTTAAATCCTACCTGCCTTGCCTGTCGCAGTAGCGTCAGCTCATCGAGGTGCCGCTGGGTGTAGCTGCGATAGCCATTCTCGCTGCGCAGCGGCGGCGTCACCAGCCCTTTCTCTTCATAGAAGCGGATCGCTTTGCTGGTTAATCCGGTTTTTTTCGCCACATCACTGATATTCACATTTCCCCCTTGACCTTCCCCTTGATGGAAGGTTTAACCTTTATAACAGCTAACGAAAAGCGTTACTCCGGTCAACAACTGACCAAAACATTATACGGGAGTTTTGTTATGTCTCACACTATTGACCTGACGCTGGATGGCCTCTCCTGCGGCCACTGCGTCAAACGCGTTAAAGAAAGCCTGGAGCAGCGCCCTGATGTGGAAAGTGCTGACGTGACCATCGACCATGCAGCCGTGATCGGCAGCGCCAGCGCCGAGGCGCTCATCGACACCATTAAACAGGCCGGTTACGGGGCGGAGCTGAGCCACCCAAAGGCTAAACCGCTGACAGAGTCATCAACCCCGTCGGAAGCACTGACAGCGGTCTCTCCTGAGCTTCCGGTAGCGGATGACGTTGATGACAGCCAGCAGTTGCTGATCAACGGCATGAGCTGCGCCAGCTGCGTCTCCCGGGTACAAAATGCCTTACAGGCCGTACCGGGCGTTGCGCAGGCACGGGTAAACCTTGCGGAGCGGACTGCGCTGGTTATGGGCAGTGCCTCCGCCGCAGAATTAGTGCAGGCGGTTGAAAAAGCGGGCTACGGCGCAGAGGCGATCGAAGACGATGCCGAACGCCGCGAACGCCAGCAGGAAACCGCCATCGCCACCATGAAACGCTTCCGCTGGCAGGCGATTGTCGCTCTGCTGGTTGGTATTCCGGTGATGGTGTGGGGCATGCTCGGCGACAACATGATGGTCACCGACGATAACCGTACGCTGTGGCTGGTGATTGGTCTGGTCACGCTGGCGGTGATGGTTTTTGCGGGCGGTCACTTCTATTCCAGCGCCTGGAAAAGCCTGAAAAACCGCACGGCAACAATGGATACGCTGGTCGCGCTCGGCACCGGTGCGGCGTGGCTCTACTCGATGAGCGTTAACCTCTGGCCGCAGTGGTTCCCGATGGAGGCCCGGCACCTTTACTACGAAGCGAGCGCGATGATCATCGGCCTGATCAACTTAGGCCATATGCTCGAAGCCCGCGCGCGTCAGCGCTCCTCGAAAGCGCTGGAGCGACTCCTTGATTTAACCCCGCCGACGGCACGCGTGGTAACCGACGACGGCGAACGGAGCGTACCGCTGGCGGAGGTGCAGCCCGGCATGACGCTGCGCCTGACTACGGGCGATCGCGTTCCCGTCGACGGTGAGATCGTACAGGGAGAAGCCTGGCTGGATGAAGCCATGCTGACCGGCGAACCCATCCCGCAGCAAAAATCACAGGGCGATGTCGTGCACGCCGGGACGGTTGTCCAGGACGGTAGCGTATTGTTCAGCGCTCGTGCGGTCGGCAACCACACTACGCTGTCGCGCATTATTCGGCTGGTACGGCAGGCGCAGAGCAGCAAGCCTGAAATAGGGCAGCTTGCCGATAAAATCTCCGCCATTTTTGTCCCGGTGGTGGTCTGTATCGCCCTGCTGAGCGGGGCCATCTGGTACCTCTTTGGCCCGGCTCCGCAGATTGTTTATACCCTGACCATCGCCACCACGGTGCTGATCATCGCCTGCCCTTGCGCGCTGGGCCTGGCAACGCCGATGTCGATTATCTCCGGCGTGGGCCGCGCCGCCGAATTTGGCGTGCTGGTGCGTGACGCCGATGCGCTGCAGCGCGCCAGCACCCTCGACACCCTGGTGTTCGATAAGACCGGGACGCTGACCGAGGGCAAACCGCAGGTGGTGGCGGTCCATACCCCTGGACTCGCCCAGGAAGACGCGCTGCGCCTGGCCGCTGCGCTGGAGCAAGGCTCCAGCCACCCGCTGGCCCGCGCCATTCTGGATAAGGCGGAAAGCGCCGCGCTGCCTGACGTCAGTCAATTCCGCACCCTGCGCGGGCTGGGCGTGAGCGGTGAAGCCGAGGGGCACGCGCTGCTGCTGGGCAATCAGGCCCTGCTGAATGAAAACGGCGTGGATACCTCCGCGCTTGAGAGTGAACTGAACGCGCAGGCGTCTCAGGGGGCCACTCCGGTACTGCTGGCGGTGGATGGCAAAGCGGCGGCGCTGTTTGCCGTTCGCGATCCGCTGCGTCCGGACAGCGTAGAAGCACTCCAGCGCCTGCATCGCGCGGGCTATCGCCTGGTGATGCTGACCGGCGATAACCCCACAACCGCCAATGCAATCGCCAAAGAGGCGGGTATTGATGAGGTAATTGCGGGCGTGCTGCCGGACGGCAAAGCCGACGCTATCAAGGCGCTGCAAGCGCAGGGTCGTCAGGTGGCGATGGTCGGCGACGGCATTAACGACGCCCCGGCGCTGGCGCAGGCGGAAGTGGGCATTGCGATGGGCGGCGGCAGCGATGTCGCCATTGAGACGGCGGCAATTACGCTGATGCGTCACAGCCTGACCGGCGTTGCGGACGCGCTGGCGATATCAAAAGCCACGTTGCGCAACATGAAGCAGAACCTGCTCGGGGCGTTTATCTACAACGCGTTCGGCATTCCGATTGCCGCCGGGATTTTGTGGCCGCTGACCGGCACGCTGCTGAACCCGGTCGTGGCGGGGGCCGCCATGGCGCTCTCCTCCATCACAGTGGTGAGCAACGCCAACCGGCTGCTGCGGTTTACACCGAAGGATTGAACCTTGTACTCGTACGCGCTAGCATGAACCTTTCCGTTCATGGAGCGCGTATGAGTCTGATTCATCGTATAAAAGCATCGTTTCGCGCCCTGTTTCCCCGCCGTTATGCCTGGCCCGGTATGGATATTGCCCTCCCGGGCGGCCAACAGTTGCACCTGGTTGGCAGTATTCATATGGGCACGCAGGATATGTCTCCCCTGCCCTCCGGCCTGCTTAAACTGCTGAAAAATGCCGACGCGCTGGTCGTTGAGGCGGATATCTCAGGTCAGGAGTCGCCGTTTGCCGGGCTGGAAAGCGATACCCCTCTGGCTGCGCGACTGAATGCGACGCAGCTGGCGGAACTGGAGCGTATCGCAAATGAAACCGGCGTGTCGCTGACGATGCTGGATACGCTGCCGCTGTGGCAAATTGCCATGGTGCTTCAGGCTACCCAGGCGCAGCGTCTCGGTTTGCGCGGGGATTACGGCATCGATTATCAGCTGTTGAACGCGGCCCGCGCGCGCCGTCTCGCCATTATCGAGCTGGAAGGTACGGACAGCCAGATCGCCCTGCTTCGCCAGCTTCCCGATGATGGCCTGATGCTGCTGGATGATACCCTGACCCACTGGCACACTAACGCCCGTCTGCTGCAAACGATGATAGGCTGGTGGCTTAATGCCCCGCCTGCGGACAGCACGCTGGCGCTGCCTTCGACCTTCAGTGAGTCGTTGTACGATGTGCTGATGAACGCGCGTAACCAGGCATGGCGCGAAAGGCTGCATGCGCTGCCCGCCGGGCGATACGTCGTCGCGGTCGGCGCGCTGCATTTATACGGTGAGGGAAACTTGCCGTCGCTGCTGAAATAAAAAAAATGGCCAATATCTCTATTGGCCCGTCAAAGAGGAATTTCATCGTTTTTATTATGCCGAAGGAGACCTTCGGTTGAGCCGATTGTCGCTCAAAGTGACCATCACTGCCAACACTATTGCGCAAGATGGTGCTATTTTTTAGACAACCGTCAGGCGTATGCTGCCAGCATGAAATGTCTGATGTGAGAAGGATAGCTATGACTCCCGCCGTTAAATTACTCGAAAAAAACAAGATTACTTTCCGGATCCATACTTACGATCACGATCCGAACGAAACCAATTTTGGTGATGAAGTGGTGCGTAAACTGGGGCTGAACGCGGACCAGGTTTACAAAACGCTGCTGGTCGCGATGAATGGTGACATGAAGCACCTCGCCGTGGCGGTAACGCCGGTGGCCGGTCAGCTGGATCTCAAAAAAGTCGCCAAAGCGCTGGGGGCCAAAAAGGTCGATATGGCGGACCCGATGGTTGCGCAACGCACCACCGGCTATCTGGTCGGCGGGATCAGCCCGCTCGGGCAGAAAAAACGCCTGCCCACGCTGATCGATGCCCCTTCGCAGGAATTTGACACCATCTACATTTCAGGCGGCAAGCGCGGGCTGGATATTGAACTGGCGGCGAGCGATCTGGCAAAAATGCTCGACGCGAAGTTTGCGGATATTGCGCGCAGGGAGTAAAAAAAGCCGGGTGGCGGCTACGAGGTAAAAGCAAAACGGTAACAGGCGTTACCGTTTTTTGTGTTCGCGCCCTCTCCCGGTGGGAGAGGGTTGGGGTGAGGGCATCAGGCCGCACAACGCTACTGCCAGCTTACCTCGCCTTTCGGCTCGTACGCGTTCACGTCAATCGGTGAATTTTGCTCGATAAACTGTTTCAACACTTCCGCATCGATAAAGCCAGTGTTCACATAGCCTGGTTTGTTATCGATATGCGGATAGCCGTCGCCGCCGGTGGCGTTAAAGCTTAACGTCGCCATACGGTAGGTTTTAGCAGGGTCGACCAGCTCGCCTTTGATTTTGAGATCGTTAAGCTTGCCGTCTTTCGCCACAAAGCTAACGTTGGCAAACTGCGGATAGGCGCCAGAGTCCGGTTTCATTTGCGCCACGGCGGTCAGGTAGTCTGTCACCTCTTTGCCGCTCATATCGACATAAACCACGATGTTGCCAAACGGCTGAACCTTCAGCACGTCTTTATAAGTGATATTGCCGCCCTCGATAGAGTCACGAATGCCCCCGCCGCTCATGACGCAAAAGTCTGCCCCGGTCCGCGCCATTTGCGCCGCCAGCACCAGATGGCCCATGTTGGTCTGCACGAAGCGGACCTTACTGCGATCCCCTTCCAGGCGACCGTTGAGGGTGCCGATCTTAACGTCCAGCTGCGCTTTGCCCTTGCTCTGGAACGGCGTCAGCAGGGAGAGCATCTGCTGATTTTCCGGGATTTCCGGGGTGTAGAGCACGCGCTCGCTTTTCCCGTCCGGGTAGGTCACTTTCTTCTTCAGGTTGACCGGGATCAGCTGGTAGTGCACCAGCTTCATCTCGCCGTTGCGGAATTCAAAGTCCGCGCGGCCCACGTATTTGCCCCACTCATGCGCCTGGACAATCCAGATGCCGTTCTGACGGTCTGGCGCGCACGGCGTGCCGGGCACGTAATCCACCTGTTTTTTATTCTCTGATGCCATGCACACCGGGTCCTGTGAGTGACCGCCCACAATCATTGCCAGCGAGCCGGCGGGCAGACTGCGCGCCATCTCGACGTCGCCCGGCGCATTGGAACCGTGCTCACCGTTGTCGTAGTGGCCCATATGGGTCGTGGCGATGATCACATCCGGCTTCTCGTTCTGCTGCAGCTCCTGGATAACCAGCTTCGCTTCGTCTGCCGGTTTGCGGAATTCAATATCGGTAAAGAATTCAGGATTGCCGATTTTCGCCGTATCGTCGGTCGTTAAGCCAATCACCGCGATGTTAAGACCCTGACGCTTGAACAGCGCCCAGGGTTTAAACAGACGTTCGCCGGTGCTTTTCTGGTAAATATTGGCGGAGAGGAACGGGAATTTCGCCCATTTTTCCTGCTGGCGCAGCACGGTCAGCGGATTATCAAACTCATGGTTACCGACGGCCATCGCGTCGTAACCGATTAAATTCATGCCGCGGAAATCGGGTTCGGCATCCTGCAAATCCGACTCCGGCACGCCGGTATTAATATCCCCGCCCGACAGCAGAAGCACGCTTCCGCCTTCAGCCGCCACCTCTTTACGAATGCCATCCACCAGCGTTTTTTGCGCAGACAGGCCATATTCACCGTATTCACTGCGCCAGAAATGGCCGTGATGATCGTTAGTATGCAGGATGGTAATTTTATAGGTTTTGTCTTGTTCGTACGCCTGCGCGGGCAGGCTTGCCATGCCCCACGCGGCAAGCAGCGCCAGCGCGACGCCACGTTTAATAAACTTCATCTTCTCTCTCCCTGACCCATAGACAAACGCAAAAATTACAATGAGTAATCAGAATAGACAAATATGTTTTCAGAATTGCGACTTTCTTCAAATGTCGGGGACGGGTATGTTAGTCGGATAATAATTACACCCTGCATTTCTAATAACAAAACGACGTGGTATTTATGGCAATCAGTGAATCAACCCAGCCCGCGACGGGCGCTCCGGCGTCGCCGCCAGCCTCGCGCACCTCTTTTAAAGTATTAGGCGCAATCAGTCTTTCTCATCTGCTCAACGACATGATCCAGTCGTTGATTCTGGCGATATATCCGCTGTTGCAGTCTGAGTTCTCATTAACCTTCGTGCAGATCGGGATGATCACCCTCACCTTCCAGCTGGCCTCGTCGCTGCTGCAACCGGTGGTGGGCTACTGGACGGATAAGTACCCGATGCCGTGGTCACTGCCGATTGGCATGTGCTTTACGTTAAGCGGGCTGGTATTGCTGGCGATGGCGGGCAGCTTCGAGGCGGTGCTGATAGCCGCCGCGCTGGTAGGTACCGGCTCGTCGGTCTTCCACCCGGAATCGTCCCGCGTGGCGCGTATGGCCTCTGGCGGCCGTCACGGGCTGGCGCAGTCGCTGTTCCAGGTCGGCGGAAACTTTGGCAGCTCTCTAGGCCCGCTGCTGGCCGCGGTGATCATCGCCCCTTACGGTAAAGGTAACGTGGCGTGGTTTGTGCTCGCCGCGCTGCTGGCGATCGTTGTGCTGGCGCAGATCAGCCGCTGGTATGCCGCTCAGCATCGCGTGAACAAGGGCAAGCCCGTCGCGAAAGTGGTTAACCCTCTGCCGCGCAATAAGGTCATCCTGGCCGTATCGGTACTTCTGGTGCTGATATTCTCCAAATATTTCTATATGGCGAGCATCAGCAGCTATTACACCTTTTATCTGATGCAAAAATTCGGATTATCGGTACAAAACGCCCAGTTCCACCTCTTTGCCTTCCTGTTTGCGGTGGCTGCCGGCACGGTAATTGGCGGGCCTGTTGGCGATAAAATCGGGCGTAAATATGTGATTTGGGGCTCTATCCTCGGCGTTGCGCCCTTTACGCTTGTTTTACCGTACGCAAGCCTGGAATGGACCGGGATTTTAACCGTTATCATTGGTTTTATCCTCGCATCGGCTTTCTCGGCGATTCTGGTCTACGCGCAAGAGCTGTTACCGGGGCGTATCGGTATGGTTTCCGGGCTGTTTTTCGGTTTCGCTTTCGGTATGGGCGGCCTGGGTGCTGCGGTACTGGGGATGGTTGCGGACCATACCAGCATCTTCCTGGTCTATAAAATCTGTGCTTTCCTCCCACTTCTGGGGATGTTGACCATATTCCTGCCTGACAACCGCCACAAAGCGTAGTTTATCGGCCGCCAAAGTTAAACTTTGGCGGCCACACTTCCTGATGCTGTAAGGCTTCCCTCCTGTTCCCCCGGCGAATTTATCAAAATCTGCTTTTTTTCACGCTTATTGCTGTTTTATTCAAATTTCAACAATTATTCATAAACATAAGCGCGAAAATTGTCATAAACTATTACTCGGCTTTTTGGTATTTACGCCAGAAATGGAACACCCACGACGAAAGGAGACGGAATGCACCACGCCACACCGCTTATCACCACCATTGTAGGTGGACTTGTGCTCGCTTTTATTCTTGGCATGATTGCCAACAAACTTCGTATTTCTCCTCTTGTAGGCTATTTATTGGCGGGTGTGCTGGCGGGACCCTTTACGCCAGGTTTTGTGGCGGATACCAAACTGGCACCTGAACTGGCGGAATTGGGCGTGATTTTGCTGATGTTCGGCGTGGGATTGCACTTCTCACTGAAAGATCTCATGGCGGTAAAGTCTATCGCCATACCGGGAGCGATCGCCCAGATAGGGGTGGCAACGCTGCTGGGGATGGCGCTTTCGGCAGTGCTTGGCTGGTCGTTGATGACCGGCATTGTATTCGGACTGTGTCTCTCAACCGCCAGTACCGTGGTGCTGCTGCGCGCGCTTGAAGAGAGGCAGTTGATAGACAGCCAGCGCGGGCAGATCGCCATTGGCTGGCTGATTGTGGAAGATCTGGTGATGGTCTTGACGCTGGTTCTGCTGCCTGCCGTCGCCGGAATGATGGAAAAAGATAACGTCGGCTTCGCCTCGCTGGCGCTGGATATGAGTATAACCATCGGTAAGGTTGTGGCGTTTATCGCCATCATGATGGTCGTGGGCCGCCGCCTGGTGCCGTGGATCATGTCCCGCAGCGCCGCAACCGGGTCTCGCGAGCTGTTTACCCTTTCCGTGCTCGCGCTGGCGCTGGGGATTGCCTTTGGCGCCGTCGAATTGTTCGACGTCTCCTTTGCGCTGGGCGCGTTCTTCGCCGGGATGGTGCTGAACGAATCCGAGCTGAGCCACCGCGCGGCGCATGACACTCTGCCGCTGCGCGACGCGTTTGCGGTGCTGTTCTTTGTCTCCGTCGGGATGCTGTTTGACCCGCTGATCCTCATTGACCAGCCGCTGGCCGTCCTCGGCACCCTGGCGATTATCATCTTCGGCAAGTCGGTTGCTGCCTTCTTCCTGGTACGGATGTTTGGCCACTCGCCGCGTACGGCGCTGACCATCGCCGCCAGCCTGGCGCAGATCGGTGAGTTCGCCTTTATTCTTGCCGGCCTTGGCATGGCGCTGAATCTGCTGCCGCAGGCCGGACAAAATCTGGTGCTGGCCGGGGCCATCCTCTCGATAATGCTCAACCCGGTGCTGTTCGCGCTGCTCGAAAAATACCTCGAGAAAACCGAAACGCTGGAAGAACAGACGTTCGAAGAGGCCACGGAAGAAGAGAAGCAGATCCCGGTGGATATTTGTAACCATGCCCTGCTGGTCGGCTTTGGCCGCGTCGGCAGCCTGCTCGGCGAGAAGCTGATGGCTCAGGGCATTCCGCTGGTGGTGATTGAAACCTCGCGCACGCGGGTTGATGAGCTGCGCGAGCGCGGCATCCGCGCCGTGCTGGGCAATGCAGCCAATGAAGAGATCATGAACCTGGCGCATCTGGACTGCGCCCGCTGGCTGCTGCTGACCATTCCTAACGGCTACGAAGCGGGTGAGATTGTCGCCACCGCCCGTGAAAAATGCCCGAACATCGAGATAATCGCGCGCGCCCACTATGACGACGAAGTGGATTATATTACCGAGCGCGGGGCTAATCAGGTGGTGATGGGCGAGCGTGAGATTGCCAATACGATGTTCACGCTGCTGGAGAAACCGCCGATTGAAGAGGCGGTGACGGGTTAAAAAAAGCCTGCTGGCGCTACGCTAAGCAGGCCTACAGGTAGCCCCGGTAAGCGTAGCGCCACCGGGGTTTTCTTTTAGCAATTAACGATCCCAGTACGCCTCTTCGAGGCTATCTTCCCGTTCCGGCAGGCCACGCGTTAAGCGCGGGGAGTGCTGGTTGAGCACCTGATAACTCACGCGGTTCGCGTACTTACACACCTGCGCCAGCGACGAATAGGTCAGCCAGCTGAACTTGTGCTTGCTGGAGTTCGGCACGTTGGTTTTATGGTAGGCATTGGCGGTAATGTCGTGGAGCAGCGCCGCCAGCGCACCGTCGCCCGCGCCGTTGGTGTTCATGATTTTCTCCGGTCCGCCCATATACGGCGCGATGTGGGAGAAAATACGCAGCGGGTTAACGCAGTCTTTGTGACGCATCGCGCGGCTAAACTCGTACTGGTTGAACTCGGCAATCGCGCCCGGCAGCAGCGGATGCTGGGTTTTACGCTTGCTCTCTTCTTCCGTAAAGCCCGCCATATACAGCCCAACCGGCCCGGCGGTACAGAGCACCAGATCCACCCAGTCCAGCGCTTTATCCGACGCCAGCAGCGGATCGCTTTCGCCGGTCAGCGCTTCGGCCTCTTCTTCGTTCATCGCCAGAATCGAGACGTGCTCTTTCAGGAACGTCTGCCACCACTGCGGATTATCGGCAATCACAAACTTCGTGCCCAGCGTCAGGACAACCGGCACGTTGTATTTTTTGGCATACTCGATCGCCTTCATGGTCGCTTCCGGCATAGGCTCACCGGGCTTGCAGCGCACCAGATAGGAGGTAAGCACCAGCGCGGACGCGCCCGCAATCACCGCTTCTGGGATGCTTTCTGCGCGCAGCTTGTTCATGTGCCCCGGGCTGATGGCGAACGTACGCTCGCCGGAGTCGCTAATCAGCGTGAAGCAGCGGCCAATTGGCCCGTCGACGCCCTGCAGATAGTTCAGATCGGTGCGGCTGGAGGTGTTGCACAGGTAGCGGTAGGCGTAGCCGCCAATTTCGATGTTGCTGCACATCACGCCCAGCAGCACCGAGCGGTCGTCGGCCAGCACGGAGTAGTTGTGCATGGTATTGCCGATGGTGCCCCCGGCAAACTGGTGGGTGATGAGATTTTCACGCACCAGCTCCTGGTACAGCGCCTCGGCGACGTCATCTTCGATGACCAGCGAGTGTCCGGCGCTCAGACCGTAACGCGCGACAAACGCATCATCCACTTTGGCTTCAATGTCCACCAGCGTCTGATCGATACCGACCACCCAGGCTGCGCTGGTCTCGGTTTCCGGCTGAATTTGCTGCAAAAGCGGATCGCGGGCGTTGACGGGAAAGTAGTGTTTGGATTTACGTTTACCGGGAAATTTCATGGTCTGAACTGTGCAAGGATTATGGGCCGGGAATGGTAGCACAAACCCGGCCTTCAGCGCGATCAGCGGCTTTGAGTCACCAGCGAGGCCATCATCTCGATGTGTTCCGGCGAGTCGTTAAGTGCCGGAATGTACTCGTACTTTGTCCCCCCGGCTTCAAGGAAGAATTCGCGGTTTTGTACCGCAATTTCCTCGAGCGTTTCCAGGCAGTCCGCCGCAAAGCCCGGCGACATCACCTGAATATGCTTCACGCCTTTCTCGCCAAGCATTTTGAGGGTTTCGTCGGTGTACGGCGTCAGCCACGGCTCGCGGCCAAAGCGCGACTGGAAGGTCATCATCACCTTCTCGGGCGGCAGGCCAAGCGCAGAGACCAGCTCGCGCGTGGTATCGCGGCAACGCTGCGGGTAGTCGTCCCCTTCGTTGGCAAACCGCTGGGGAATGCCGTGATAGGAGAGCAACAGCAGGTCCGGCTCGCCATGTTTTTCAAACGACGCGCGCGCGCTGCTGGCAAGCGCCTTAATGTACAGTTCGTTATCAGCGTAGTCGCGAATAAAGGTCACGCCCGGAATGCGACGGCGGGTTGCCAGGATGCGCGCCAGCTCATCCCAGACGGCAGCCACCGTGGAACAGGAGTATTGCGGATAGAGGGCCAGCACCACAATGTGCTCAACGCCCTGGGCCAGCAGCGCATCGACGGCGCTTTTCAGGGAGGGTTTGCCGTAGCTCATCCCCAGCTCAACGGGCATATCCGGCAGACGGGCGGCCAGGGCCTTCTCCTGACGACGGCTGTAGACCATCAGCGGCGAGCCTTCTTCCATCCAGACGGACTGGTACAGCTTTGCCACGCGCGGGGAACGAATCGGCAGAATGACACCACGCAGCAGCGGCCACCACAGCAGTCTTGGGGTATCCACGACGCGCGTGTCGCTTAAAAATTGGCGCAGGTAACGCTTTACCGCGTCCGGAGTGGGTGCTTCTGGAGTGCCAAGATTGGCAAGCAGGATGCCGGTTTTCGCCTGACTCATTCACGCCTCTTAACCATTTGAATAGGGGTCAATTGTAGCGGAAATGTGGGTAAACGAAACCCATTGCTGTAATAGGTGGGATGAGAATTTTTCTCACCCGGAGAGCCGGGTGAGAAAAGTGCACTTAGCCGAGGATTTTTTCCAGCTCTGCACGCACGTCAGCGACAGGTTGAGTCCCGTCAACTTTCGCGTATTTGGTGTTACCCGCTTCCGCTTCTTTAGAGTAGTAGCCGATCAGCGGCGCGGTCATCTGATGGTATTCCACCAGGCGCTTACGCACGGTCTCTTCCTGGTCATCTTTACGGGTGGTCAGCTCTTCGCCAGTCACGTCGTCTTTGCCTTCAACCTTAGGTGGGTTGAATTTGATGTGATAAACGCGGCCAGAGGCAGCGTGCACGCGACGGCCAACGATACGGTCAACGATCAGCTCGTCCGGTACGTCGAACTCCAGAACGTAGTCCACGGTGATGCCAGCGTCTTTCATGGCGTCAGCCTGTGGAATGGTGCGCGGGAAACCGTCCAGCAGGAAACCGTTGCGGCAGTCTTCCTGCGCAATGCGCTCTTTCACCAGGGCGATAACCAGCTCGTCGGTGACCAGCTTGCCCGCGTCCATGATGTCTTTCGCCTGTTTACCCAGCTCGGAGCCAGATTTAACAGCGGCACGCAGCATGTCACCGGTAGAGATTTGCGGAATACCGTATTTCTCCATGATGAACTGAGCCTGAGTTCCTTTACCCGCGCCCGGAGCGCCAAGCAGAATAATACGCATTGCGAAAATCCCCTCAAAAGTTGGTTCAATTTTTCAAAAGCGCTAAACAATACCATCAGAACGGATGTGGCTCAAGGAAGGCGGGACGGCTGAAACGGTTAACGGGGGAGATTATTTGGCGGAGTGTGGTCTGTTGCCCTCACCCTACCCCTCTCCCACAGGGAGAGGGAACTTTTACACCCTCTCCCTGTGGGAGAGGGGGGGGTGAGGGAAATTGTTACGCCAGCAGCAGCGCATTCACACGTTTAATGAACAGGTTAGGATCTTCCAGCGTACCGCGTTCAGCCAGCAGGGATTGATCCAGCAGAAGCTCAACCCACTCGGCAAAGCGTGCTTCGTCCTGGGTATCCGCCGCGCGTTTCACCAACGGGTGATCCGGGTTCAGCTCGAAGATATATTTCACTTCCGGCATCGCCTGGCCCGCTGCCGCGAACAGTTTTGCCATCTGGGTACCCATTTCGTCGGCGTCGGTGGTAACAATCGCCGGGGTGTCGGTCAGGCGGTGGGTAAAGCGCACCTCTTTGACGCGATCGCCCAGGAAAGTTTTCACGCGCTCAATGAACGGCTCCAGCGCTTTCTCCGCTTCTTTCGCGCTTTCGTCCACTTCGTCTGCCAGTTTGTCGATAGACTCGTCAGCTTTCGCAACGGACTGGAAGGATTTACCGTCGAACTCGGTCAGGTAGTTCATCATCCATTCGTCGATGCGGTCAGACAGCAGCAGAACTTCAATGCCTTTCTTACGCAGCAGTTCCAGGTGCGGGCTGCTCTTCGCTGCGGCGTAGCTGTCGGCGGTGATGTAGTAGATCTTCTCCTGCCCTTCCTTCATGCGGGAGACGTACTCTTCCAGCGACACGGTCTGCGCGGAGGAGTCGTTATGCGTGGAGGCAAAGCGCAGCAGTTTAGCGATTGTTTCAACGTTGGCGGTGTCTTCCGCCGGGCCTTCTTTCAGCACCAGACCGAACTGTTTCCAGAAGGTCTGGTATTTTTCCGCGTCGTCTTTCGCCAGTTTTTCCAGCATCTGCAGCGTACGTTTGGTCAGCGCGTTACGCAGGTTGCGGGTCACAGTGCTGTCCTGGAGGATCTCACGGGAGACGTTCAGCGGCAAGTCGTTGGAGTCAATCAGACCACGGGTGAAGCGCAGGTAGTTCGGCATGAACTGCTCGGCGTCGTCCATGATGAATACGCGCTGCACGTACAGCTTCAGGCCGTGCTTGTGATCGCGGTTCCACATATCCCACGGTGCCTGCGCCGGGATATACAGCAGGCTGGTGTACTCCTGCTTCCCTTCTACGCGGTTATGGCTCCAGGTCAGCGGATCGGTAAAGTCGTGGGCGATGTGCTTGTAAAACTCGTTGTACTCGTCGTCTTTAATTTCAGACTTGTTGCGCGTCCACAGCGCCTGCGCCTTGTTGATTTTTTCCCAGGAGACAACGGTTTCACCGTCTTTCTCTTCCTGCTTTTCAATCTCAACTGGCAGCGCGATGTGATCAGAATATTTGCTGATGATCGAGCGCACGCGCCAGTCGTTCAGGAAATCATCTTCGCCTTCGCGCAGGTGCAGGGTGATCTCGGTGCCGCGATCCGCTTTGGTAATGTCGTCAACGGTGTACTCGCCTTCGCCTTTAGATTCCCAGAGCACGCCGTTTTCAGCGCTTTCGCCTGCCGCGCGGGTGCGCACGGTGACTTTATCCGCCACGATGAACGCTGAGTAGAAGCCCACGCCGAACTGGCCGATCAGCTGGCTGTCTTTCGCCTGATCGGAGCCCATGGACTCCAGGAACGCTTTGGTACCGGATTTGGCGATGGTCCCGAGATGGTCGATCACCTCGTCACGGTTCATCCCGATGCCGTTATCGGCGATGGTCAGGGTACGGTTCTCTTTGTTGAACGAGACGCGCACGCGCAGTTCACCGTCGCCCTCGTACAGGTCCGGGTTGGACAGCGCGCGGAAGCGCAGCTTGTCCGCCGCATCCGAGGCGTTGGAAATCAGCTCACGCAGGAAGATTTCTTTATTGGAATACAGGGAATGGATCATCAGGTGCAGAAGCTGTTTTACTTCTGACTGGAAACCGCGGGTTTCTTGTCCTTTCATCTAAGTCGACCTCAACAATGCCATTTAATGGGGTTGTAAAAACGTTGAGTCAGAGATGGGGATAAGGGGGGGAATTTTCAAGCGAAGGCGGCGAACGCCGCCTTCGTTTGGTCAGAAATTAATCTTGTGACGACCGGCCAGAGAGTGCGACAGCGTGGTGCCATCGACCATCTCCAGCTCACCGCCCACCGGCACGCCGTGGGCGATACGGCTGGCGTCAACGCCATACTGCCCGCACAGCTCGGCAATATAGTTAGCGGTTGCCTCGCCTTCCACCGTTGGGTTGGTGGCGAGGATCACCTCTTTGATCGTTTCCGATTCAAGACGCTGTTCGAGCCTGTCCAGACCGATATCGTCCGGGCCAATGCCGTCCAGCGGGGAAAGATGGCCCATCAGCACGAAATAGCGGCCAGAGAACTGCCCGGTTTGCTCAATGGCGTAGATGTCCGCCGGACTCTCCACCACGCAAATCTGACCATTTTCCTGACGACGTGGGTTCGTACAGATGTTACACACGTCCTGCTCGGTAAAAGTACGGCAGTCCGCACAGTGACCAATTTCCGACATGGCGCGGGTCAGAGCCTGCGCCAGGCGCATCCCGCCGCTGCGGTCGCGCTGCAGGAGCGTGAACGCCATGCGCTGGGCCGACTTCGGGCCAACGCCCGGCAGGCAGCGCAGCGCTTCCATTAACTGCGTGAGCAGCGGACTGGTTTGCATCAGAATGGCATCTTGAAGCCCGGCGGCAATTGCATGCCGCTGGAAACAGAGGCCATTTTCTCTTTCTGGGTCTCGTCGATACGGCGCGCAGCATCGTTAAACGCAGCTGCCACCAGATCTTCCAGCATCTCTTTGTCGTCTTCGAGCAGGCTTGGGTCGATTTCAACGCGGCGGCAGTTGTGCGCACCGTTGATGGTCACTTTGACCAGACCTGCGCCAGATTCACCCGTGACTTCCAGCTGAGCGATCTCTTCCTGCATCTTCTGCATTTTTTCCTGCATCTGCTGAGCCTGCTTCATCAGGCCACCCAGACCGCCTTTTCCACCAAACATAGGCTTCTCTCTCTTTCACGATTAATGATTAAAACCGTAAGTCAGACTCACGATCAAATGGGGCGAATACTCTCTTCATCCAGGTCCGCGTCGAAGAACCGGCGCAGGGTCTGGATGTTGTTATCCGCAACAATCGACTCGCGCGCCTGCGCGAGCTTCTCTTCATAAATTGCCTGTCGCCACTCCAGCGGCGTTTTTACTGCCGGATTATCATCTTCAATGATAGTCAATTCAACCGGCGAACCCTGTAATGCGCTGAGCGCTTCCGCAAGCGCTTTTTGCGCGCCAGGGGAATTGAGGTGGCGTTGACTAGGGCGCAGATGCAGACGCACCTGATTGCCGTCCTGCTCTTTCCACGCATTCAACGCGACCTGCTCTACCAGCTTCGGCAGCTGCAGTTTGCTGACCTCGGCGGCCCAGGCGTCACGCTCAATCGATTCTTCGGCGAGCTTCGCGGAAAGCTCCGGCGTTTTTTCGTGCTCTAGCGCCTTTTTCAGCGCTTTCGGCGTGGCAACCTCAACCTTGACCTCTTGCACGATCGTGGTTGCTTTCCAGCGGTAAGCCTCTTCTTTCACCGGGGCTTTCTGCTCGAGCGCGGACGGCACAGGGCGCGACTGAACGCGCTCCGTTACCGAGGCCAGTCGTTCAAGCGCGGCGTTGTTCACCGGCCGCGCTCTTGAAGGCGCTGCCGGTTCACTCTTTTTTGGTTTGGTTACTCCCTGCGCGCGCTGCAACTGGCTGCGGGCGGCAAGTACCGAACTGGTGGCATCCGACAGCGGCACGTTTTGCGGCGGCGGTGTCGGCTGCGGGGGCACCTGCTGCGGCGACATCACCGCGGTAGGGGCAACGGGCGCAAAGGACTGCCGCGGAACATCCGGCTCCGGTAGCGGCATGCGCGGGTGAAACGCCAGCGCGCGGAGCAGCGTCATTTCAACGCCCATGCGGCGGTCCGGCGCGAACGGCAGCTCTTTACGGCCAATCAGCAGCGTCTGATAGTACAACTGGACATCGGCAGGCGGCACGGTGCGAGCCAGCTCGCGCATCCGCTGTTCGATGGTCGCCATGTCCGCCCCGATGGCCGACGGAGAAAGTTGCAGCATGGCCACACGGTGCAGCAGGCCGAGCATCTCCACCAGCAGCGATTCCCACTCCACGCCACGCGCGGCGGCTTCGTTCACCAGCGACATAACGCGTTCGCCGTTGGCGGCAATCATCGCCTCGATGAGAGACAGCGCCTGATCGTCGTCAAGCGTGCCGAGCATGGTGCTGACCGCGTCGGTCGAAAGTTTGCCATCACCGCTGGCGATCGCCTGGTCGGTAAGGCTTAATGCATCGCGCAGGCTGCCGTCCGCCGCACGCGCCAGCAGCTGCAGGGCGCGAGGCTCGTGGACGATCTTCTCTTCGTCGAGAATGTGTTCGAGCTGGGCGCGGATCTGTTCAACGTCCAGCGCCTTGAGGTGGAACTGCAGGCAGCGGGACAGGATCGTCACCGGCAGCTTTTGCGGATCGGTGGTCGCCAGCAGGAATTTCACATGCGCAGGCGGCTCTTCCAGCGTTTTCAGCAGGGCGTTAAAGCTGTGGCGCGACAGCATGTGCACTTCATCGATCAGGTAGACCTTGAAGCGACCGCGCGCCGGTGCGTACTGGACGTTGTCCAGCAGATCGCGCGTATCTTCGACTTTCGTGCGCGAGGCAGCGTCGATTTCGATCAGATCGACAAAACGTCCCTGCTCGATTTCACGGCAGTTATCGCACACGCCGCACGGCGTGGCGGTGATCCCGGTTTCGCAGTTCAGTCCTTTTGCCAGCAGACGGGCAATAGAGGTTTTACCGACGCCGCGGGTGCCGGAAAAAAGATAGGCGTGATGGATACGACCTAGCGACAAGCCGTTCGCCAGGGCCGTCAGCACATGTTCCTGACCGACAACGTCAGCAAAGGTTTGTGGTCGCCATTTACGGGCTAACACCTGATAACTCATGGGCAGGCTCTGCAACGCTGGAAGGTGGATTTATGGAGGGGAATGCTATCACAACCTCACCCATTGAGCGAGGCTGTGAGAACCGGGATTAATGACCCGGGAAAGGCACCAGGCAATAGCTGGTAATGCCCTGTTTTTCCAGGCGCTGTTCGCCACCCAGATCGAACAGGTTGATGATGAAGGCCGCGTCGGTCACTTCCCCACCCAGACGACGGATCAGCTTCACGGTTGCTTCGATGGTGCCACCGGTTGCCAGCAGATCGTCCACCACCAGCACTTTATCGCCGGGCTTGATAGCATCCACGTGGATTTCCAGCTGATCGGTGCCGTATTCCAGCTCGTAGCTTTCTGCGATAGTTTCACGCGGCAGTTTGCGCGGCTTACGTACCGGCACAAAGCCTACGCCCATCGCCAGCGCAACCGGTGCGCCAAACAGGAAGCCACGGGCTTCAGTCCCTACGACTTTGGTGATCCCGGCGTTTTTATAACGTTCGACCAGCAGTTCAATGCTGAGCGCATACGCTTTCGGGTCTTCCAGCAAGCTGGTGACATCGCGGAAAAGAATGCCAGGCTTTGGATAATCCTGGATACTTTTGATGCTGTTTTTCAGATATTCAAGCTGCTGTGCAGTTGCGGTCATCGGTTTGTGCCTAAATGAAACAGTGTTACTCACGGCGCGCAGAGAGTCGGTCAAGGTAACAATTGTTTAACCTTTAACCAGGCGTACCTGTGCTCGAAAACGGTCGAATTTACTGGCTGCGGACAATAATTGCAACAGCCAGGATAAGGGTTCAGTGCTTTTGTTGCTTTTCATCAACCACGGGGATCCGCCACATAAAGATCAGCAGGCAGGTGAGGATCGCCAGCAGCAGGATGCGCACCCACAGCATGTTGACCAGCCACAGTGAAATGGCGAAGGTGACAAGAATGACCGCAATCGCGCGCGGCTTGGCCCCGGGCGGCATTGCGCGGTGCTGTTGCCAGTGACGCAGATAGCCGCCAAACCACGAGCGATACAGCAGCCAGTGGTGAAAACGCGGCGACGAGCGGGCGAAGCACCAGGCCGCCAGCAGGATAAACGGCGTCGTCGGGAGCAAGGGCAAGACCACGCCCAGCGTGCCGAGGACTACCGCGAGCCAGCCAATGATGATTAAAATAGTACGCTGCATAATGCGAATCGTTATCAAACTGAACGGCTACTTTACCACTGGAGAGCGTATTGAAAACAGCCTTGCTTCTGGAGACGCTGCAAAATCAGCTGACGGCCCTGCGGGCTCAGGCCACGCCGCTGATGGGCCATGCCACGCTGAAGCCGCGCTTTGACAGGCAGCTCTTTCGTACCCGCAGCACCTTAATTCAGGATTATCTCGCGGAATCCCAGACCCATCTCGACGAGCTGCGCCATGCTGTAGAGAGCGGGCAGCAGGAACAGGTGGCCTGGCTTGCGGCGCATCTTACCGAGCAGATCACCGCCCTGCACCGCGAAATTGCCGCCTGGCCGCTGCGCGTCTGGGACACCGCCTCCCCGGGCCTGGGAAAATGGCAGCGCAAGCGGCTGGAGAACCAGGAGTTCGAGCGCCGTCTGTTTGAGATGAAACGCGAGCGCGAGACGCGGCTTAACGCCGCCGAAACGCTTGAAGAACAGCAGTTATTGATGCGCGAAATTACCGCGCTGGAAGGGCGTATCGTCCGCTGTCGTCAGGCGCTGGACGAGATTGAACGCGTCATTGAACGGTTGACCCGCTAACAGGAGCAGGACATGTCACTCGAAAATGCACCCGATGAGGTCAAGCTGGCCGTGGATTTGATTATGCTGCTGGAGGATCACGCTATTCCGGCAGAGACGGTGCTGAAGGCGCTGGAGATTGTTAAGCGGGATTTTGAGGGAAAATTACCCTCACCCCGGCCCTCTCCCTGAGGGAGAGGGGGAAAACATCAGCAGATGTTAAGCGGGAGTGGGGTCGTCACCCTTCATCTCGCGCTTCACTTCCGTATATTCCTCACCTTTTTCATTGCGCAGGTGAACCTCAAGCTGGTTGAAGGCGATATTAATGTCGTTTTCACGGCACAGGCGATCGATGGCGCGGTTCAGTTCGTCCACGGTGTAGCTGCGATCGCGCAGTTCGCGCACGTACAGACGCAGCTCGTGGTCCAGCGTACTCGGCCCGAAGGTGGTGAAGAATACCGCCGGCGCAGGATCGTGCATCACTTTCGGATGATCGGCCGCCGCTTTCAGCAGCACCTCTTTCACTTTATCCAGATCGGATCCGTAGGCCACACCGAGGCGGATCACCACGCGGGTGGTGGTATCGGAGAGTGACCAGTTGATCAGGCGCTCGGTGACGAACGCTTTGTTCGGGATAATCACCTCTTTGCGATCGAAGTCGGTGATGGTGGTCGCACGGATACGGATCTTACTGACGGTACCGGAGAAGGTGCCGATGGTGACGGTATCGCCAATGCGCACCGGACGCTCAAACAGGATAATCAGGCCGGAGACGAAGTTACCGAAGATCTCTTGCAAACCAAAGCCCAGACCGACCGAGAGCGCCGCTGCCAGCCACTGGAGTTTATCCCACGCCACCCCCAAGGAGCCGAAGACGGTCATGGCACCCACGATGATAATCACGTAGTTGAGGATGGTAGTGATGGCATACGATGCCCCCTGGCGCAGGTTGAGCCGCGACAGGACCAGCACCTCCAGCAACCCCGGCAAGTTGCGAATCAAGGCCCAGGCGATAACCAGCGAGACCAGCGCAAAGAGCAGGCTGCCCATGGTCACACTCTTCATCACCGTGGCGCCGGCCTCGGTCGCGTTGTACTGCCAGAGCGTGATGCTGTCGAGATAGGCAAACACGGTGATCAAATCAGACCAGATGGCCCAGAACATCACTGCAAACAGCGCCACCATCACTAGCATGGTAATACGCATGGTCTGCTGGTTAACCTGCTCCAGCGCGATGGTCGGTTCTTCCTGCGGTTCAGCGCCTTCCGCCCCCTCCTTCACCTGATGCTGGCGACGGGCGATAGCACGACGGTAGGCGATACGCCGCGCCGCCACGCTCAGGCCACGCAGCACGGTCTGGAACAGCAGGTTCCAGAGAATCACCAGATAGACTGTTTCAATCCAGCGGCCCGACAGGCGCAGCGTGGTGTAGAAGTAGCCCGTCGCCGTCAGCACCATCAGCGCCAGCGGAATAATCGCCAGCACCGTGACGGTGACCAGACGCAGATTGTGCGACTCTTTATCGCGCCAGCTGTCGCGGCACATCGGCCACATCAGAACGGCAATCAGCAGCAGGTTAAGCATGATGACCAGCTGCCCCAGCACATCATCCATCAGATGAAGCGGGGAAAGCTCGGCCAGGACCGACCAGAAGTGCAGCGGCAGCAGCGCAAGGCTGATGCGCACAATCTGGCGACGCCAGTGGCTGGTGAGCGCTTCCGGCATGTTGAAGTGACGCACCGCCACGCCGTCTTTTTCCAGCACCTTCCAGCACAGGCCAAACACCAGCCAGAACAGCGCCAGCTTTTTGCTGAATGCCCACAGCAGGTCGCTGATATTGAGCTGCATGGTGAGCAGGATCAGCCCGGCAGCCAGAATCAACAGGCAGACCGGCAGCGCGCGGATAAGGTCAATCAGGATCGCTTTCGGGGTGTGCAGCTGGCTGTCGTTGCGCAGTTGCCCTACTTCGGATGCGAGCTTCGCCTGGTATTTTTTCAGCCAGCCCAGACGCCAGCGAATTAATCCGGCAATCAGCAGCAGCGGCAACCCCGCCAGGAAAGCAATCATCACCGCGGGCCAGGCTTTCTCCCAGTTGACGGTAATTTTCATGCTCTTGATCTGGGTCTTCAGGCTTTCCGGGAAGGATTTAACCCACTCCCAGTCCATCGGTTTGTTGCTGTTCACCCAGAAAATCTGCTGGGTCAAAATCTCCTGCAGGTTTTTCGAAACGCTCACCAGTTGCTGCTGGTTAATTTGCAGGTTGATGGCCATCATCAGCTGATTGCCAAGCTGTTTGTTGAGCTGGTCGAGCAGCTCGCGGCGCATATCCACCACCTGCAACAGCGCATCGTGTACTTCGCCGTTAACTTCTGCGGAGTGCCCTTCTTCCACTTTGGCGACGAACGCGTCGCTCTGGAAAAGCGCGTCGCGCTGCTGGTTCACGTCAAACTGCTCCAGACGTAAATCGGCGATGCGGTTAGTCATGTCCTCCAGCTCGTCGGCGGAGGGCAGCGTCTGCTGTTGCTGGTAAAGAATACGCGAGAGCAGAAGGCTGCCTTTCAGCACCGCGATCTGCTCTTTGATGTTACGTTCGGCCTGCAGGGCGCGATCGAGCCAGTTTTTGACTCGGATATTTTGCTGCACCAGCGTGTTGCCGCTCTCGGTTGCCACAATCAGACGCTGGCTGAGCTGATGGTTAATCTCCAGCTCTTGCTTCACCAGAGGATTTTCCTGAATGCGGGCCGTTTCGTCTGGCGATACCGCCTCCTGCGCCGTTTTTTCCGTCAGCGTCAGGCGCTTGCTGTTCACCGCTTCCTGCAGCAGCTGGAGCTGGTGTTCAAGGCGGTTGATATTGGCCGTGACGTAATCCCGCTGTTTTTGCAGGGTGTCCTGCAGCACCGTGTTCCCTTCCAGGCTTTTACGCTGCTGTTCAATCTCCGCGTTGAGCAAATTCTGCTGGATGAGCAGCAGCGTTTGCTGAGTGGGACGCAGCGCCCCTTCGCCCACGGTGGTGCCGTTCAGACGGTTGCGGATCTCCTGCAACTGTTGTGAGGCGGTGTACATCGCATTTTGCACGCGCTCAGGCTGGGTTTGCAGCGAGACAAGCTGGCTGTTATAGGTCGAGAGATCGGACTGCGCCGTTTGCAGGTCGTCCAACAGCTGCGCCACGCGCGATTCAAGCTGACGCAGTGAGAGCGAGGCGAGCGTTTTGCGGGTTTCGTCATCGTTATCCACGTCGCTCAGCGCACTCAGGGCATCCATCGCTTTGCGCATGTTGTCCGGTGCCTGCGCCACTTTCTGACGCAGCTGGGTCGTTTCGGCTTTGACGCGCTCGATTTTGTCCAGCGTTTCCAGCGTCTCCGTCAGATCGCCCTGAACGAGCTTCTCCTGAGGCGATAACTCTTTTTGTTTGTTGAGGGTTTCCAGCTGCGACTGAATGTCGGCACGCGTCGGAATATCACTGGAATTGTCTGCACGAGCATGCGCGAAAGGCGCAACCGTGAAAAAAATCAGGATAGCAAAAAGTAAAGCAATAACAGCGTTTTGCGAGCGATAGGTGTGCAGCATAGTCATGAATATGATGTCTGAGGATGACCGAAAATAGTCCGGCGTGAAGGATATCACGCCCGTCAGATGCAGAATAGCGCGAACATTCTCACTCCCGCGCAGAATACGGCTGAAGGGTTCAGGCAGACAACGGTACGGAATCGTCGCGAAGCGTTGGGCAGTACTGGCACATTTCAAGCAGGATGGCGACGTAGCTGCGCGCTTCCGCTTTCAGGTCAAAAGACTGGGGCGCGAAAAGCCAGTTTTCCATCAGCCCGGAAATATAGCTGCGCATCAGGATCGCCGCGCGGCGGGTCAGTAAATTGGCGGGCAACAATTTTGCCTGCATGCATTGATTTAACGTGTATTCTATGCGGTCATAGCTCTCCAGACACAGGCTGCGCTGCGCCTGCTGGACAACGGCCATTTCGCCAACAAACTCACATTTGTGAAAAATGATCTCCATCATCAGGCGACGGCGCTCTTCAACTACCGTTGCTTCAAGGATATATACTAATATCTCTCTTAATACTGAGAGTGGATCGTCGGGGAATTTTGCCCGATACTCAGTCTCAAGATCGCTAATGCTGGACTCTGATAGCTCCCAGATTTCACCGAACAGATCTGACTTGTCTTTAAAATGCCAGTAAATCGCTCCCCGCGTGACACCCGCGGCCTGAGCAATCTGCGCCAGCGAGGTTGACGAAACACCCTGCTGTGAAAACAAACGCATTGCCACATCAAGAATGTGTTGTCGGGTTTCCAGCGCTTGTTGTTTGGTTTTTCGTGCCATACGTCAGTGAATTTACAGGAGTCAGATTTACATACATTTGTGAATGTATGTACCATAGCATGACGATAATATAAACGCAGCAATGGGTTTTTAAACTCAGGACCCTTGATCAATTTGAAATCGGACACTCGAGGTTTACATATGAACAAAAACAGAGGGTTAACGCCTCTGGCGGTCGTTCTGATGCTCTCAGGCAGCTTAGCGCTTACAGGATGTGACGACAAACAGGCAGAACAAGGAGCTCAGCAGATGCCAGAAGTGGGTGTCGTGACGCTCAAATCCGAACCTCTGCAGATGACCACCGAATTACCGGGCCGAACCAGCGCTTACCGTATTGCGGAAGTGCGTCCACAGGTAAGCGGCATCATCCTGAAACGTAACTTCACCGAAGGCGGTGACGTGAAAGCAGGTGAGTCTCTGTATCAGATTGATCCAGCAACCTATCAGGCGTCTTATGAGAGCGCAAAAGGCGATCTGGCGAAAGCAGAAGCAGCAGCCAAGATCTCTCAGCTGACGTTGAACCGCTACAAAAAGCTGCTCGGCACGCAGTACATCAGCCAACAGGATTACGACACAGCCCTTGCCGATGCGCAGCAGACGAACGCGGCCGTTGTAGCGGCCAAAGCGGCCGTTGAGACGGCACGTATCAACCTCGCCTATACCAAAGTGACCTCTCCTATCAGCGGTCGCATTGGTAAATCTTCCGTCACGGAAGGGGCGCTGGTGCAGAACGGTCAAACCAATGCGCTCGCAACGGTGCAGCAGCTTGATCCGATCTACGTTGACGTCACGCAGTCCAGCAACGATTTCCTGCGCCTGAAGCAAGAGCTGGCTAACGGCACGCTGAAACAGGAAAACGGCAAAGCCAAAGTGGAGCTGGTGTCCAATGACGGTATCAAGTTCCCGCAGGCAGGCACACTGGAATTTTCTGATGTGACCGTCGACCAGACAACCGGGTCCATCACCTTACGTGCGATTTTCCCGAACCCTGACAAAAATCTGCTGCCAGGTATGTTCGTGCGCGCCCGTCTGGAAGAAGGGACCAATCCTAATGCGCTGCTGGTACCACAGCAGGGTGTGACCCGTACGCCGCGTGGCGATGCGAGCGCGCTGGTTGTCGGTGCTGATGACAAAGTAGAAACACGCAACATCACCGCCACGCAGGCGATTGGCGACAAGTGGCTGGTAACGGATGGCCTGAAAGCGGGTGATCGCGTGATTATTACTGGTTTGCAAAAAGTACGTCCTGGCGCGCAGGTGAAAGCGCAGGAAGTCAAATCTGACGATAAACAGCAAGCCGCAGCCGGTGGCCAGTCAGAACAAACCAAGTCTTAACTTAAACAGGAGCCGTTAAGACATGCCTAATTTCTTTATCGATCGCCCCATATTTGCATGGGTGATCGCCATTATCATCATGCTAGCCGGGGGACTTGCGATCCTGAAGCTGCCTGTCGCGCAATATCCAACGATTGCGCCACCGGCGGTGACGATCTCCGCAACCTACCCAGGGGCTGATGCCAAAACGGTGCAGGACACCGTGACACAGGTTATCGAACAGAACATGAACGGTATCGATAACCTGATGTACATGTCCTCAAACAGTGACTCAACCGGTACGGTTCAGATCACCCTGACCTTCGAGTCAGGCACTGATGCCGATATCGCGCAGGTTCAGGTGCAGAACAAACTGCAGCTGGCGATGCCGCTGCTGCCGCAGGAAGTACAACAGCAGGGTGTGAGCGTCGAGAAATCGTCCAGTAGCTTCCTGATGGTTGTTGGCGTTATCAACACCAACGGCACCATGACACAGGAGGATATTTCCGACTACGTAGGCGCCAACATGAAGGACGTGATCAGCCGTACGTCCGGTGTGGGTGACGTGCAGCTGTTCGGTTCCCAGTACGCGATGCGTATCTGGATGGATCCGAACAAACTGAACAACTTCCAGCTGACGCCGGTTGACGTGATCAGCGCTATTAAAGCGCAGAACGCCCAGGTTGCAGCCGGTCAGTTAGGCGGTACGCCGCCGGTGAAAGGCCAGCAGCTTAACGCCTCGATCATTGCGCAAACGCGTCTGACCTCTGCGGATGAGTTCGGCAAAATTCTGCTGAAAGTGAATCCGGACGGTTCTCAGGTTCGCCTGCGCGACGTGGCGAAAGTGGAACTGGGCGGTGAAAACTACGACGTTATCGCCAAGTTCAACGGCAAACCGGCTTCCGGTCTGGGTATCAAACTGGCAACCGGCGCTAACGCCCTGGACACCGCGGCAGCGATCCGTGCAGAGCTGAAGAAGATGGAACCTTTCTTCCCGTCAGGTCTGAAAATCGTTTACCCGTATGACACCACGCCGTTCGTGCAAATCTCCATTCACGAAGTGGTGAAAACGCTGGTTGAAGCGATCATCCTCGTGTTCCTGGTCATGTATCTGTTCTTGCAGAACTTCCGTGCAACGCTGATCCCAACCATCGCCGTGCCGGTTGTACTGCTCGGGACCTTCGCGATCCTGGCGATATTTGGCTACTCGATAAACACCCTGACGATGTTCGGGATGGTGCTCGCCATCGGCCTGTTGGTGGATGACGCCATCGTGGTGGTCGAGAACGTCGAGCGTGTGATGGCGGAAGAAGGCCTGCCGCCGAAGGAAGCAACCCGTAAGTCGATGGGCCAGATCCAGGGCGCGCTGGTCGGTATCGCGATGGTACTGTCTGCGGTATTTATCCCGATGGCCTTCTTCGGTGGCTCCACCGGGGCGATTTATCGCCAGTTCTCGATCACCATCGTTTCCGCGATGGCCCTGTCGGTGCTGGTGGCGTTGATCCTGACGCCAGCCCTGTGTGCCACCATGCTGAAACCGGTCCAGAAAGGTGGACACGGCGAGCATAAAGGCTTCTTCGGCTGGTTCAACCGCATGTTTGACAAGAGCACGAACCACTACACCGACAGCGTGGGCAGCATCCTGCGCAGCACCGGTCGTTACCTACTGCTCTATATCATCATCGTGGTAGGCATGGCCTTCCTGTTCGTTCGTCTGCCAAGCTCGTTCCTGCCAGACGAAGACCAGGGCGTGTTCCTGAGTATGGCTCAGCTTCCTGCAGGTGCCTCGCAAGAGCGTACCCAGAAGGTGCTGGATGAGATGACCGACTACTTCCTGACCAAGGAAAAAGACAACGTTGAATCCGTGTTTGCGGTTAACGGCTTTGGCTTTGCGGGTCGCGGTCAGAACACCGGTATTGCCTTCGTCTCTCTGAAAGACTGGTCCGAGCGTCCGGGTAAAGAGAACAAGGTAGAAGCGATTACCGGCCGTGCGATGGGCACCTTCTCGCAGATCAAAGATGCGATGGTGTTCGCGTTCAACCTGCCGGCAATCGTTGAGCTGGGTACGGCAACCGGCTTCGACTTCCAGCTGATTGACCAGGGCGGTTTAGGCCATGAGAAACTGACTCAGGCGCGTAACCAGCTGTTTGGGGAAGTTGCGAAACACCCTGACCTGCTGACCGGCGTGCGTCCTAACGGCCTGGAAGATACGCCGCAGTACAAGATCGACGTCGATCAGGAAAAAGCGCAGGCGCTGGGTGTGTCCATCAGCGACATTAATACCACGCTGGGTGCAGCCTGGGGCGGTAGCTACGTCAACGACTTCATCGACCGCGGTCGCGTGAAGAAAGTGTACGTCATGTCGGAAGCGAAATACCGTATGCTGCCGAACGATATCAATAACTGGTACGTTCGTGGTAGCGATGGTCAGATGGTGCCGTTCTCCGCCTTCTCTACCTCGCACTGGGAATACGGTTCACCGCGTCTGGAACGCTATAACGGCCTGCCATCGATGGAAATCCTCGGTCAGGCTGCAGAAGGTAAGAGTACCGGTGAAGCGATGGCGATGATGGAGCAGCTGGCCAGCAAACTGCCAGCGGGGATCGGCTATGACTGGACCGGCATGTCCTATCAGGAACGTCTGTCCGGCAACCAGGCCCCTGCCCTGTACGCCATCTCGCTGATCGTGGTCTTCCTCTGTCTGGCGGCGCTGTATGAGAGCTGGTCGATTCCGTTCTCGGTTATGCTGGTGGTTCCGCTGGGGGTTATCGGTGCGCTGCTGGCCGCTACGTTCCGCGGGTTAACCAACGACGTTTACTTCCAGGTGGGCCTGCTGACAACCATTGGGCTGTCGGCGAAGAACGCGATACTTATCGTGGAATTCGCCAAGGATCTGATGGAGAAAGAGGGCAAAGGCCTGATTGAAGCCACGCTTGACGCCGTACGTATGCGTCTGCGTCCCATCCTGATGACCTCGCTGGCGTTCATCCTCGGGGTGCTGCCGCTGGTTATCAGCTCCGGAGCCGGTTCCGGCGCGCAGAACGCCGTAGGTACGGGTGTAATGGGCGGGATGGTGACCGCGACCGTTCTGGCGATCTTCTTCGTGCCGGTGTTCTTCGTGGTGGTACGCCGCCGCTTCAGCCGCAAGAATGAAGATGTTGAGCATAGTCACCCGGTAGAACGTCACTGATACCGGTTTCACCTGATAAAAAGGCCGCATTTGCGGCCTTTTTTCTTTCTGATTAAAATCATAAATTACGCTTATTGCAGTTCTGTATATTTTCCGCCATCGTGAAAAGGCATATCATAATTAACTGAAAATTTAACAGGCGAATTTAGAATTTTTTTATTTCTATTTCTTCGCATACATTATTAGGAACATTCCTGGTTTTTTGTGCAACAGAGAGAGAAGTCTGAATCTGGACATCTAATGGCGTTAAGCTAACTCAATGAAACATAAGGAAGCCCTGAAAAAATAAGGTTATCGGGATAAAAAAATGCCGGCCTGAACGCACATTTGCGTAGAGGATCGCAGAGGCTGTTTTTAATTGTAATTTTTCGTAATAGCGCGGTGAAATCTTGATCAGAGTGGCTTATAGTTAGAGATATCAGGAACACAGCACCCGCGTGGCTAAGTGAGTTGTATCCATCCCGACAATGTTGTTCGGTGAGTAAGAAATCACTCAAAAGGGGATGCGCTATGGACGAGTACTCGCCAAAAAGGCATGATATCGCGCAGTTGAAATTTCTCTGCGAATCCTTGTACCATGACTGTCTTGCCAATCTTGATGAAAGTAACCATGGGTGGGTTAACGACCCCACCTCGGCCATCAATTTGCAGCTTAATGAGCTGATAGAGCATATCGCCACCTTCGCACTTAATTATAAAATTAAGTACAATGAAGATAATAAGCTGATTGAGCAAATTGATGAATATCTGGATGACACTTTTATGTTGTTCAGCAGTTACGGCATTAACGCACAGGATTTGCAGAAATGGCGTAAATCAGGAAATCGGCTATTCCGTTGTTTCATCAATGCAAGTCGAGCTAATCCTGTTAGCCTTTCCTGTTAAAATTATTACAATGACTAAGGTGAATTTATGTCTGAAAAACCATTAACCAAGATCGATTATTTGATGCGCTTGCGACGTTGTCAGTCACTGGACACACTTGAACGTGTTATCGAAAAAAATAAATATGAGCTTTCTGATAACGAACTGGCTGTATTTTACTCAGCAGCGGATCATCGCCTGGCCGAGTTAACCATGAATAAGCTTTACGACAAAATACCGTCTTCCGTATGGAAATTTGTCCGTTAATTTTTGTACCTGGCTGTAGAGTGTCTACGTCAATGTTAGTGGGATTCCCTTTCGCGTTACGCCCCCCTGTGTGACACACAGGTCCCCGTGTGAAGAATCACTCACAACAATGTTGTGACTATCGTCACACCTGCCTTTTGGGAACGTTCCCTTTATGTTGAATTCCTTTTACCTTTAGGTCATCAACAAATGCTGAGAGGTTCCCATGAGTGAAGAAAAACGAAAGATGATTGCGGGCGAGCTGTATCGCCCTGGCGATGAAACGCTACGGGCCGATCGGTTGCGCGCGCGTCATCTGCTGCATCGTTATAACCACACCGCACCTGATGAGAAAGCAGAACGCACGGCCTTGCTGAAGCAACTGCTGGGGCAAAGCGAAGGCGCATATATAGAGCCGAGCTTTCGGTGTGACTATGGCTACAACATTTTTCTGGGCAACGATTTTTACGCCAACTTTGACTGCGTGATGTTAGACGTCTGCCCTGTCCATATTGGCGATAACTGTATGCTTGCGCCGGGCGTGCATATCTATACGGCCACCCACCCGCTGGATCCGACAGAGCGCAATAGCGGGGCTGAATATGGCAAACCGGTGACCATCGGCAACAACGTCTGGATTGGCGGACGCGCGGTAATCAACCCTGGCGTGACGATCGGCGATAACGCGGTGATCGCCTCCGGCGCAGTCGTGGTTAAAGACGTTCCGGCGAATGCCGTGGTGGGCGGTAACCCGGCGAAGATCATTAAGATGCTGTAAGCCTGCCAGACGTAACTGTTATGGCTTTTCACCCCATAACTGTTACTTTCCTCCCCCCGGCCGCTCCCCTAAAATGAGCAGATCCCCTGTATTTTCACGATTCATGAAGGCAAAAAATGACAGAGATACAGCGCCTGCTCACCGCCACCATCGACGATCTCAACACCCGTGAAAAGCGCGACAATCGCCCGCGCTTTAGCATCAGCTTTATCCGCAAACATCCGGGACTGTTTGTTGCCATGTACGCCGCCTGGCTGGCCACGCTGGTTGTCATGATGACCTCCACAACGCTTGCCGACTCGGTCTGGCTTCTGGTGGTGCTCTTTGTGGTGTTTAACGCGTTCTTCTTTTTTGACGTTAACCCGCGCTATCGCTATGAAGATATCGACGTGCTTGATTTCCGGGTCTGCTATAACGGCGAATGGTATAACACGCGCTATGTGCCGTCGGAGCTGATCGACAACATTCTTCATTCGCCGTCGGTCGATATCAGGCAAAAAGAGCAGCTGCAAAAAATGGTCTCGACCAAGGGACAGCTCTCTTTCTACGACGTGTTCACCCTTTCCCGCCCCGCTGCTGCACAATCAGCTGCTGTAAACGCCTGACTGCGGGTGTGAACTGCGAGGCAGAGGTATTACCGTACCCCAGCACCAGGCCGGTTTGCCCCTGCTTCGTCTCAAGGTAGTATCCGCTCAGCGCCGCCGGTGCCAGCAGGAAGGCTCTCGCCTGCTGGGCTATTTCGCTGTCGTCGATGCCCTCAATCGCCACGGTAAGATGCATGCCCCCCTCACCCGCCAGCACGCGATGTTCAACGTGCAGTTCAGCGCTTAGCGTCTCGCGAAGCTGTCGGTAGCGTTTGCGGTAGAGCCTGCGCATCGCCGCAAGATGCCGCGCATAATGCCCCTCCTCAATAAACAGCGCCAGCGTGCGCTGCTCGGCGCGATGACCGCCGCGCAGCAACGAGCCGATAGCATGTCCCGTGGCCTTTGCCAGCGCAGGCGGGAGAACCATAAAACCGATCCGCAGCGACGGAAAAAGCGTTTTACTGAACGTCCCGAGATAAACCACCGGCGCGTTTTTTATCATCCCGAGCATCGCCGGAACCGGCTCACCGGCGTAACGAAACTCGCTATCGTAATCATCCTCAATGATCCACGCCTTGTGGTGCTGCGCCAGCGCAAGCAGCGCCAGGCGTCGGCGCGCGCTAAGCACGCTCCCGTAGGGAAACTGATGGGAAGGCGAGGTAAAAATCAGCGACGGGGCAGGCGCGGGCTGTGCTTCCCAGCGCATTCCCTCGTCGTCCACCGGCATACCCACCATCCTTAAGCCGGATTTGGCAAACGCGCTTTTTGCTCCGGCATAGCCGGGGTTCTCCACCCAGGCGACGTCGCCTGGCTCGCTGAGCAGTTGGGTGCAGAGGTTAACGCCCTCCAGCGCCCCCTCGGTGATGACTATCTGGCTGGCCTCGCAGTTAATTCCGCGAGAAAGGGCCAGGTGACGGGCGATGGCCTCGCGCAACGCCGGTTCACCCGCCGGGTAGCCATAGCCCAGCAGGGCGCTGCCCTCCTCCCGCAAAACGCGATCGTACAGGCGTCGCCACAAAGGCAGCGGGAAATAATTGATAGCGGGCGTGCCGGGGGTCAGTGCCATAACCGGCGTGTCGCGGGGCGTGGGTGTCGGCAGCAGGGTCACACGTTTTGCAAGCGTGACCGCAGGCTCGGGTAAATCCCTGGCGATAGCGCGGGGAGCCAGCTGCGCCACGCGCGTTCCCTGACGGTTACGCAGCAAATACCCTTCGAGCGTGAGCTGCTCCAGGGCCGCATTGACGGTGTTGCGCGAAAGGTGAAGCTGCTGCGCAACGGTGCGCGAGCCCGGCAGGCGGCTATCGGCGCGCAGCCTGCCGCCCAATATCGCCTCCCGCAGCGTCAGATACAGGGTGCGCTGCAGCGTCTCGTCTTCACGCGTGTCGAGCGCATCCCTTAACAGGGCATGAAATTCATCGCCAGGTATATTCATTTATCTCTCCCGTGGTACCACGAAAATATAACTCAGTGGTGCTTTTTAAGGAACCAGAACTTATCTACTCTGAGGGTCTACTGACGATGACGGGGAAAACAATGAATACAATCAATGCGTTTGGACAACCGATGGGCGATGCACTGGAAGACTGGCAGCCACGCCCCCATCCTGAGCGGGTGGTACTGACGGGCCGCTATTGTCGGCTTGAACCTTTATGCGTCGGGCACGCACAGGCACTGTTTTCCGCCTATCAGCTGGCGGAAGACACGCGCAGCTGGACGTGGCTGCTGCGCGAATCCGATGCCACCGCCGACGCGTTTGCCGGTTGGGTCGAAAGCGTCTGTGCGCTCTCTGATCCCATGCATTTCACGGTGATTGATAATCAGACGCAGTCTCCGGTCGGCACGCTGGCGCTGATGCGTATCGATCCCGTCAACGGGGTTGTCGAAGTGGGTCATGTGCATTTTTCACCGCTGCTCAGCCGCACGGTAATGTCCACCGAAGCGCACGCTCTGCTGATGCGTTATGTCTTTGATACGCTGGGCTATCGACGCTACGAATGGAAGTGCAACAGCCTTAACGAGCCGTCCCGCAAAGCGGCGCTGCGTCTGGGCTTTCAGTATGAAGGACGCTTTCGTCAGGCGCTGGTCACGAAAGGTCATAACCGGGATACGGACTGGTTTTCAATCATTGATAAAGAGTGGCCCGGGCTGGCGGTCGCCTTTGAGAAATGGCTTGCCACCGACAATTTCAGCGCCGATGGCAAGCAGGTAAGATCCCTGGAAAAGTGGCGAGATGCGCGCCTCTAACGCCGTTTTTTGCGTCCCTGTACCGCTTTAAAGCGCGGGTTAGATTTGCAAATAACGTACAGACGTCCCTTGCGTTTGACGATCTGGCAGTCGGGATGGCGCTGTTTGGCGCTGCGCAGCGAGTTAAGTACCTGCATGGTTAACCTCGCTTCGCATTAAGAAAGCCGCCAAAACGCTTGCGGAAGCGTGCTGCGCTGCCGTCCGTCGAGAACGTTTTTTGCTTACCGGTATAAAACGGATGCGATTTTGAAGAGACCTCGATGGTGATATACGGATAGGTTTCACCGTCGAGTTCAATTTCGCGGTCCGTTTTAATGGTCGAACCGACCTTAAAGTATTCGTTGGCACTGGTGTCATGAAACACAACAGTGCGATAGGCAGGATGGATATTTGTTTTCATCGTGGACTCTTCATGTATTGTTATAACATAACAAAATAATATCTGAGCACTGGCGCAAAAACAACCCTCAATCACGCATCACGTTGACAGCGATCTGTCCTGCATCCCCTTTTCTGAGCTAAAATCAATCGCTTTGACGCGCTATACGGTATTATTTGACGATAACGTCTTTCTCTTCTGAAGGGCTTACTCAGCGCCCCGGAGCGGGCATATGAGGAAGGATACAACCGCATGAGAACCCGACATCTGGTCAGTCTGGTAACAGGTATACTGATTTTTTCGGTGCTGGTCCCCATTTGCCTCAGCATCTGGCTGGCGCACCGACAGGCGGAAGAGAAATTTGTGGACGCGCTCGACACTTACGCATCACGCGTCCTGCTGCGCACGGATAAAGTGGTGGACCAGGCTAAAGGCGCGCTCAACCATCTTCAGACCCTGTCCTATCCTCCGTGCAGCCCTTTGCATCTGCGTGAAATGCGGCGCGTCGCCTTCGCTTCACGTTATATTCAGGAAGTGATCTACGCTGAGAATCTGGAGCCACGCTGCTCCTCTCTGGAACAGACCAGCAGCACCGCCCCCTTTCCACCGCCAATGCGCACCACGCATGATGGCTATGACGCCTGGCTAACCACGCAAAACGATTTGGGCTTTAATCACTATATGGCGGTGATGGGAAAGGGAAATTATCTGGTGATGATCGATCCTGACTTGCTGGTCGATGTGATCCCCTTTGGCGCGGTGCGGATGGATGCGGCCCTGATTGGTCACAGTAATCATGTTGTCTTTGCCAGCAGCGACACGCTCGACCCGCAGATTCGCCATCAACTGGAAACGCTAACGCCTGCGTGTCTGCAGTTCAACGGTTCGATGTACGTTGCGAAATCGGTTCCCGACCTGGGCGTTACGGTGGTGACGTGGGCGGCGTTAAAACCGCTGGAAGCGTCCTGGCACCGGCAACTTATTTTCTGGCTTCCCTTCGGTATTCTGGTCAGCCTGCTCGCGGCGCTGTTTGTCCTGCGGATCCTGCGCCGCCTTCAGTCTCCGAAGAACCGTCTGCAGGATGCCCTTAACAGCCGCGATTTTGTGGTTCACTACCAGCCTATTGTGGACCTGGAAAGCGGAAAAGTCGTCGGTGCCGAAGCGCTGAGCCGCTGGCCCCAGCCTGACGGCAGCAGCCTGTCTCCGGATATCTTTGTGCCGCTGGCCGAGCAGACGGGTCTTATTTCACAGCTGACCCAGCAGGTTATCGAAAAGGTGTTCGAGGACATGGGCCACTGGCTTCATCTGCACCCTGATCAGCATATTTCGATTAACCTTGCGCCTGCGGATTTGACCTCAGGCAAGATCCCGCCACTGCTGCACAGCCTGCTGAACAAATGGGAGGTTCATCCCCGACAGATAGCCCTGGAACTGACCGAACGCGGCTTTGCCGACCCGAAGGTCAGCATCCCGGCCCTTGCCGAATTTCGTCATGCGGGACATGCCATCTATATTGATGATTTTGGTACCGGCTACTCCAGCCTGAGTTATTTGCAGGATCTGGACGTCGATACGCTCAAGATCGACAAATCCTTTGTCGATGCGCTGGAGTACAAAAACGTCACACCGCACATCATCGAAATGGCGAAATCGCTCAAGCTGGCGATGGTTGCGGAAGGGATTGAGACAGAAGGCCAGCTTGCGTGGCTGCATCGTCACGGCGTGCAGTATGGACAAGGCTGGTACTACAGCAAGGCGCTGCCAAAGGTGGAGTTTATTCTGTGGGCCGAACGCAATCTCGACCCGCTTCAGCCTGAGTAAGTGCGGCCACGCTGGGTGGCCGCGTCGTGCAGGTTAACGGTCGCGTTGTTGCCAGCTAAAGCTATAGCGCAGCTGGCGGTGTTGCAGGATAAATTCCGGTGACACGCTCGGGCTCCACGAATCATCGCCCCCCACGCCCATATGGAAAGCATCGAGACTCAGCCAGCAGCCCGGCTCATCGCGCAGCAAATGCTGGTGCGTTGTCTCACGAAGCTGCTTCTGGCTATGACGGCTGACGGAGAAGTGGAAACGCCCCCGCAGCGCGTGCGCGCCGAAATCCAGTTCGCGCGTGTCGCAGCGCAGGCCGTTTTCCGTCGGGAAGATGTACGGCGTCTGCATGGCGTGCAGCGGTAACGTCCAGCGCCCCTGCTGTGCCGCCAGCTTACGGTCCGGGTAGTTTTCCAGCGGTCCTGACCCCAGCCACTGTACGGTTTCAGGCGTCTGCGCAAGCTGAATGCTCAGGCCAATCCGCGCCGGCTCGGGAATATCCGCCGCAACCTGCACCTGGACCTCGCCGTGCAGGATGCCTTCATCATCAATCCGCCAGACCTTGTGACTCAGGAATAACGCCTTGCCGCGATGCTCCCAGACATGACGCGTGGTAACGACCGCCTCGCCAGCCCGTTGTTCCGCCTCGCAGTGCAGCAGGCGCGGGGTAACATCGTACATTCCCGCCGCCTTCCAGCGCTCGACCCAGGCATTCGGATCGATGCGCGTGGCTTCGCTGACGCCGATATCGTTATCCAGCGGGGCACGCGTAAAGTTATCCGTCAGCGGCGTGAGCAGCGTTTCCGCGCCACGGTTCCGCCACCCGGACAGGTGCCCTGAGACGCGATCAAACAGCCACTGCTGATGCCGGTGCGTAATTTCAAGTCGATCATCGCGCGTCACCAGAACCGGCGCACTGCCTTTGGGTTTTGACGGCGGGATGTACAGCGGAGCCGCAAGCGGCCACTGATCCCAGGCGCAGCGATGGTTTTCCCGTGACCATGGCGTCGCCCGCGGCTGGACAATCTCAACGTTAAGCCAGACCTCGCCCGGCGACGCGGCTAGCGCAGGCTGGTCGAGCGCCAGACGCTGCGTGCCCTGCGGCGCGATGCACAGCGCTATCTCGCCGGAGGCCAGCACCTCGCCATCACGCGCAATGGACCACCTCAGATGCTCATTATCGGTGTCGCGGAACAGATAATCACTTTGCACCTCAACCACCAGCGGGGAGGTGCTCGCCAGCCTGAACGTGAAGAATTGCTGGGCGCGCTGGGCCTCATACAGCGCCGGATGCGGAGTACGATCCGGAAAAACCAGCCCGTTCAGGCAAAACTGCCGGTCGTTTGGCTTATCGCCGAAATCGCCGCCGTAGGCCCAGAACGCGTTACCGTTTTCGTCTTTTTTGGTCAGCGCCTGGTCAACCCAGTCCCAGACAAACCCGCCCTGCAGGCGCGGATGGTCGCGAAACGCCTGCCAGTATTTGGCGAAGCCACCGAAGCTGTTGCCCATCGCATGGGCGTATTCGCAGAGGATCAGCGGACGCGTTTCATCCGGCATACCGATCCATTTCTTAATCGACCACTTAGGAACCGCCGGGAACGGCTGATCGCAATCAACGCGGGCGTACATCGGGCACACAATATCCGTCGCCGTCGTGTTTGCCCCGCCGCCTTCATACTGCACCGGACGCGTCGGATCGGTGGTTTTGATCCAGCGATACAGCGCATCGTGGTTGGCCCCATGCCCGGACTCATTGCCCAATGACCAGATGATGATCGACGGGTGGTTGCGATCGCGCTGCACCATGCGGGTCACGCGCTCGCTCATGGCGGGAAGCCAGCGCGGATCGTCAGCGAGGCGGCTCATCGGCACCATGCCGTGCGTTTCGATATTGGCCTCGTCGACCACGTACAGCCCATAGCGATCGCACAGGGAGTACCACAGCGGATGGTTCGGGTAGTGCGAGCAGCGTACGGCATTAAAATTGTGCTGCTTCATCAATTCAATGTCGCGGCGCATTGTGGCTTCATCCATCACCTGCCCTCGTTCAGGGTGGTGTTCATGGCGGTTCACGCCGCGGATCAACAGCGGTTTGCCGTTTAGCTTCAGCAGACCGTTGCTGATTTCAACCCGACGAAAGCCGACATCGCAGGCCTCCACCTCCAGCACCTTGCCCTCACTATCCTGGAGCGCAAGCGTCAGACGATACAGCTCGGGGGTTTCCGCGCTCCAGAGGGCGGGAGCATCGACAGGCATCGACACCGTCAGCCGCTCATCCCAGCGGCCACGTTCATCCACAATAGCGGAGCCAGGACGCTTGCAGGCGCTGGCGCACGGTTCGCCGTGGCGCCACAGCGTTAACGCCACGCTGCAATCCGCATAGCGGGCACCGGCCAATGCGACGTCAACCTTCAGCACCGCGCGGTCACACTCGGCGTTCAGATCGGTCGCCACGGTATAATCGGCAATCTGCGTCCCGGGCTTATGCAGCAGCGTCACGTCGCGGAAGATACCGCTCATGCGCCACATATCCTGGTCTTCGAGATAGCTCCCGTCGCACCAGCGTAACACCATCACCGCCAGGCGGTTTTCCCCGGGACGCAGCGCGGTGGAGAGATCAAACTCGGCCGGCAGGCGGCTGTCCTGTGAGTAGCCGATCCACTCCCCGTTGCACCACAGATGAAAAGCCGAATTCACGCCATCGAAGATGATGCGGGTTTGACCGCTTTCCAGCCAGGCGTCATCCGGAGTAAATGTGAGCGAGTAACAACCCGTAGGGTTTTCAGCCGGAACAAAGGGCGGATTGACGGCGATAGGGTAAGTGACGTTGGTGTAGATGGGCGTATCGAACCCCTGCATCTGCCAGTTAGACGGCACGGGCATCGCGACGGCATCAGGCAGTTCGTCCGTCACCCACGCCTCGGGAACCTGCTCAGGGGCCGGAAACAGTGCAAACCGCCATTCGCCGTTCAGTGACCGCCTGCCCGGCGAATGTTCGTCCTCTCTGGCGCACCGCTCATCGCGCCAGCTATGAAGCGGCGCATGGGCCGCCAGACGATTCCACTGCGTAACGCCGGGATTTTCCCAGTCCCGACGCGCCAGAAGTGCGCTGAGGGTCAGCGGCTGTATATTGGACATAATAACCTCGTTGCGAAGCGCTCACAATTTTAGTCAACATGCCCTGGCAACATGCGGGGGTAAAGCACCTGACGGCAAGGAAGCGGGCCAGATCACAAAAGATCTACCCGCGCGCGATTTTCTCGGCCAGCACGGCCAGGCTTCTTAGCTGCCGGGCCAGATCTTCACGTTCAGCCTGCAAAGGCGCGCGCGGGGCGCTGGACTGTCGGATAATCAGGGTGACGGGAAGCTGCTTCTGCCAGCGCGTTTCGCCCTGCGTCGGGGCCAGCAGCCACTCCACGCTTTGCTCGCCCGCCTCGCGGAAGGCCTGACGTATGGTGGTGAGCGGGGGCGTGAACCAGGCGCTGTCGGCCGTGTCATCAAACCCCACGATCGCGACCTGCCCGGGGACGGCAACCCCCTTTTCTGTGCAGGCGCGTATCACGCCCAGCGCCATCTGATCGTTTGCCACAAGGATGGCCTCGGGCAATTCCGCGCCCGATAACAGCTGATGGCCTTTTTCGTATCCCGAAGCAGCACTCCAGTCGCCGCAGGCTTCGCCAGCAGGCTGAAGATCCGCCTGCGCCAGCACGTCGCGCCAGCCCGCGAGACGCGCCTTCGCCGAGACGGCATCGTTGGGCCCGCTGAGCAGCGCAATCCGCCGGTGTCCGAGGGCGAGAAGATGCTCAGCCCCGAGTCGCGCCCCCTGCCCGGCATCAAAGACCAGACTGTTAACCTCTGCAGAAGGGGCAACATCAAGGAACAGAATCGGCACAGGCGAGGCTATCGACTGCAACCGTTCCGCGTACGGATCGTCGAGCGGAACGTTGACCAGCAGCGCATCCACGCGCTGCGCCAGCAACTCCTGCAGGGCGCCCTGACACTGCTCAGGGCGTTCAACCATCGAAATCAGTACGCTCGCCCCCTGCTCGCCCGCGCGGGTTTTTACCGCCGAGGCAATTTGTGACGGGGCGTGGAGGGCAAGGTCGGTGGTTATCAGCCCCAGCGTGCGGGTGCGCTTTCCGGCCAGTTGCTGCGCCCCACGGTTCGGGACGTAATGCAGCTCCGCCATGGCCCGCAGGACCTTTTCCCGCGTCCGGGCAGAGACATGCTCTGCCTCGTTAATGACGCGGGACACCGTCTGATAAGAAACCCCCGCAAGGCGGGCTACGTCATAAAGGGTGATCGCTTTCATGCACTCTGACACCGTTAAAATAGATGCCGCTATTCTGGCACATCGGCCTTATGAATACCTATGAGCGCTTCGCATTATTACACCACCCGCGCAGGCTTACCCACTCGCGGCTTCTGGCGAAACCACGGCATACAGAGCTGAATGAGCGGGCCAATGGACAATGCATATAGCACCGTGCCGATGCCAAAGGTTCCGCCCAGCGCGATGCCAATCACCAGCACCGAGACTTCAATCACCGTGCGCACCACCCGGATTGACCAGCCAAACCGCGCATGCATACCGGTCATCAGCCCGTCACGCGGGCCTGCGCCAAAGCCCGCGCCGATATACATCCCGGTTGCAAGGGCATTCACCACGATGCCAGACACCAGCAGGGCGATACGGATCGGCAGCGAGGTCAGTTCCGGGATCAGCGCCATTGAAGCATCCGCCGCCAGGCCAATACAGATCACGTTGCTGATCGTCCCAAGCCCGGGAAGCTGGCGAAGCGGGATCCACAGCAGCAAGACCGCCGCCCCGGTCAGGATAATCACCGTACCGATGGTCATTCCCAGCTGAAGCGCGACCCCGAGGTGAAACACATCCCACGGATCGACACCCAGATCCGAACGGATAAACATCGCGGTCGACAGGCCATACAGCCCCAGCCCGATATAAAGTTGAACCAGACGACGTACCATTATTTACTCTCTACAATGAATCAGGCGTTCATCATGGCGGAAAATGGCACTATGATTAATGTCCAGTTTTCAAATAGTGGACTGCATATGTCATCACGCCGCTTCGGCAGCCAGTCTTTAGTGCGCCTGTTAGGCCACTGGCAGCAACCCTCCTCACGCACCCCGCTCTGGCGACAGCTGGCTGATGCGTTACGTCTGCTCATTCTTGACGGCAGGCTGGCGCTCAATACGCGTCTGCCGGGGGAGCGCGAACTGGCGACCTCGCTTAACGTCAGCCGGACAACCATCAGCAGCGCGCTGGCGCATCTGCGGGAAGAAGGCTACCTGGAAAGCCGCCACGGCAGCGGCTCGCGCGCGATCCTGCCGGACACCCGCGCCGTTCCGACGCTTTCCACCGCAAGCGTCGCGCTCGATCTGTCAACGGCCGCCCTCAGCGCCGGGCCTGAACTTCACCAGGCCTACACCCATGCGCTGACGGCCATCGCCCAGCACCTGACCTTAACCGGATACGATCAGCTGGGGTTACCTGCCCTGCGCGAAGCTATCGCGGCACGTTACACCGCGCGGGGGCTACCCACCCGCGCGGATGAGGTGATGGTGGTCAACGGTGCGGTTAGCGGCTTTGCCCTGGTATTGCGCATGATGACCGGCCCCGGCGACCGCGTGGTGGTGGACCATCCGACGTACCCGCTGGCAATAGCCGCCATTCAGGGCGCGCTGTGCAGGCCGGTCGGCGTCTCGCTGCCTGAAACCGGCTGGGACACCGACGGTTTTGCCGCCACGCTTGCGCAAACCGCGCCGCGTCTGGCGTACCTGATGCCGGACTTCCATAACCCGACCGGACGCTGCATGGATAACGTAACGCGCCAGGCGATAGCCGATATTGCCGCCAAAACCCGCACTCCGCTGGTGGTGGACGAAACGATGGTCGATCTGTGGTTCGATGCCCCGCCGCCACCGCCGCTGGCCGCGTTCAACCCCGAGGCCACGGTCATTACGCTCGGTTCGGCAGGAAAAAGTTTCTGGGGAGGATTGCGGCTCGGGTGGATCCGCGCGTCGTCGCGAACAATTGCCACCCTCGTTCAGACCCGCGACACGCTGGATTTGGGCTCTCCCCTGCTGGAACAGCTGGCCACGGTGTGGCTTATCGAAAACAGCGAGACTTTTCTGCCCGCACGCCGGGCCATGCTGGCGAAACGCCGCGACCGCTGCGGCGAGCTGTTGCGTGATCATTTTCCGCAGTGGACCTTCAACGAAGCGGAGGGCGGGCTTTCCTACTGGGTTGAGTTGCCCGGTATGCTGGCAACACAGCTTGCCGCCCGGGCGGAGGCGCTGGGCATTAATCTGGGAACAGGTACGCGATTCGGGCTTTCAGGGGCCTTCGACCGCTATCTTCGTATGCCCTTTTCACTCGATTCGGCGGAGCTTGAGCAGGCGCTGCTGAGAATTAAGCCGCTGTGGCTGGCGCTAAACGGCACCACGCCGCCCGTGAAGCAAAGCCCGGTATAATTGATTAAGCGAAGCGGATAATAAAAACTGCTGACTGTCATGCAACAGTCAGCAGTTTTCACAGGTCAGGATTTAGTGCTGAGGAGGAATAGGGAAACCTTTCAGTGAAATAACGAAACTTTCACCTTCTTTCTTTATTTTTGCGCCGGTGTCGCACCAGTCAGACGCAATACGAAAGAACTCATCACTTTCCACATTCCAGCCAAGACGAACATGTTTTACATAGCCTGAACGCAACAGATCGCAGGCCTCTTTGTAGTCACTGGCAGTCGACGGTTGTTGTTTCATTTTCTCTTCTTCAGAAGTTTACGTAGAGCTTTGATTTCTTTAGGAGTAAAAGGAGAAACGCTCTCTTCTTCCGTATGCTGATTATCAATATCCTCTTCCGATACTCCCGCCTCTTCTACCGCTTCGAATGCCAGCAGTAGCAGTTTCTCTGTGGTCACGCTCAGGTTCTCATTATTCACTTCGGCATAGTGGCGAAGTCTTTCTTTTAGCGCTTCATCAATTTTAACGTTTAATACCGCAGTAGCCATAATGGTTACATCCCTTCGCAATAAGTTATTTATTTAATACACGAAGTTGTAAGTCTTATCCAGATATATATTTTTTGCTTATGACAGAAAAAAGACACCCGATAATAAAATGCCAGTCTATTATTACAGGTTTATGACAATATTATTTCAGGAGAATGAAAGATATATTACACGGAGAAATATAGACTTAATAATTGTGGGGATTAATTTCGTTTCCAGGGTCAACGCGACAGGGAGGAAAGAGTGAGAATGTCTGGAGAGCAGAAATGGGTGGGGGCCCTGCCAGCTACATCCCGGCACACACGTCGTCTGCCCTGGCTGCTTCCTTCCGGACCTGACCTGGTGAACAGAGTAGCGTTGCGGGAGAACCAACAGAGCCCCCATTGAGAGCGTTGATAACCAACGCGCTGGCGCATTATCCCCATGCAGCACCCTAATTGCAAGCCGCCCGCAACTGGATGGTGGTTTATTGCGCAAACTTCCCTTTAATATCAGGTATTATCTCCTTTTCAGGCCTCTGAACGCCAGAATCGCAATTCCGACAGGAGCAGTAATGGACGAACACGACTCTTTCCCGCAGCGCGTGTGGCAGATTGTGGCCTCCATCCCGGAGGGGTTTGTCACCACCTATGGCGATGTCGCCAGGCTGGCGGGATCACCGCGTGCGGCGCGACAGGTAGGCGGCGTGCTTAAACGCCTGCCGGAAGGCAGCACGCTTCCGTGGCACCGGGTAGTGAACCGCCACGGCGCCATCTCGCTAACGGGGCCGGATTTACAGCGTCAGCGTCAGGCGCTGCTCGCAGAAGGGGTACAGGTGTCAGGAAAAGGGCAGATTGATATACAGAAATATCGCTGGCGCTATTAGCGCCCTCTCCCGAAAGAGAGGGCGAACGGCCGATTAAAGCTGAGTCGGAGGGTTTGTTGGCATCGCGGGCTGATTTGCCTGCGGCGCGACCGGCACGGCGGTCTGCTGGACAGGCACCAGCGTCAGGTCGGCTTTGGTGCCGCCTTTGTTGATCACTTCCTGAACCGTATCGGTGATAAAGACCAGCTTATCGTTGATCGTCACCGCAGCACTCAGAAGGATACGCGCGTTAGGCTGAACCTCTGACGGGTTAAACGGCAGCACGAAGCTGAACGGCGCCTGTTTACCCTCGGTACGTACCGCACGCTGCGCCAGCACCTTAGACGGGGCATCGGCCATAGACGCGTCGGAAAGCGTAACCGTCAGGACGGCATCAGGCGGTAAAGCCACTTTCTGACGGATCCATACCGTACCAGAAACATTCGGCTGCTTAATGGTTTGCTGCGAAAGTGTACTTACTCCACCCGGGGTAGCGGTTGGAACGGCTACATCGGCGCTCTTATCGGCACAGGCTGACAGCGCAACCGCCATCGCAATACCACTTAGCATAGGCACGAGTTTCATTGAAGTCTCCTTATCATCAATGCACCAGCGGGATCGATCCCATCCGATGTCGTTTACATTCACATAACGTTTTTAAGTGTGGCACAAATCACTGATTAATGCCTAATTTTGACCAGATATTCAGACTAATCTACCCATCGGACCACTTAGATTTCTGCGTTATACTCAGCGTATCTTTCGCCACGGCGTTATATTGAGGACAATTATGAGTCAAGCACTGAACAATTTGCTGACGTTACTGAACCTGGAAAAAATTGAGGAAGGGCTCTATTGCGGTCAGAGCGAAGATTTAGGTTTACGCCAGGTCTTCGGGGGGCAAGTGGTTGGCCAGGCGCTGTACGCCGCAAAGGAAACCGTCCCGACGGACCGTCTGGTGCACTCCTTTCACAGCTACTTCCTGCGCCCGGGCGATAGCGCAAAACCCATTGTTTATGATGTTGAAGTCCTGCGTGATGGCAACAGTTTTAGCGCCCGCCGCGTGGCGGCGATCCAGCACGGCAAGCCGATCTTCTACATGACCGCCTCATTCCAGGCACCCGAACCGGGCTACGAGCATCAGAAGACCATGCCGCCAGCGCCTGCACCGGATGATTTGAAATCTGAGACGGACATCGCCCGCTCGCTGGCGCACCTGCTGCCGCCTCAGGCGAAAGAGAAGTTTCTCTGCGATAAGCCGCTCGAGATCCGCCCCGTCGAATTCCATAACCCGATGAAGGGCCACGTCGCCGAGCCAAAACGCCAGGTATGGATCCGCGCCAACGGCAGTGTGCCGGAAGATTTCCGCGTGCATCAGTATTTGCTGGGCTATGCCTCTGATTTTAATTTCCTGCCAGTCGCGTTGCAGCCGCACGGTGTTGGCTTCCTGGAAAAAGGGATGCAGGTAGCAACCATTGACCACTCCATGTGGTTCCATCGTCCGTTCGACATGAACGACTGGCTGCTTTACAGCGTGGAGAGTACGTCGGCATCCAGCGCCCGCGGGTTTGTGCGGGGCGAGTTCTATACCCAGGATGGCGTGCTGGTGGCCTCAACGGTGCAGGAAGGGGTAATGCGTAATCGCGGTTGACGTAAAAAAGCCGGGTGGCGGCTTCGCCTGACCCGGCCTACAAAAGCACAATCACAGGCCCGGTAAGCGCAGCGCCACCAGGCAATGGACTCTGGTTACGCGTTATAGGCGTTCTCGCCGTGGCTGTTGACGTCCAGCCCTTCGCGCTCCTGCTCTTCCGGTACGCGCAGGCCCACGGTCATGTCCGCCAGCTTGTAGCCGATAAAGGCCACTACGCCAGACCACACCACGGTGATGGCAATACTTTCCAGCTGGACCAGCACCTGATGCATCATGGTCACGCCTTCCGCGTAGCCCACGCCACCGAGCGACGTTGAGGCGAAGATACCCGTCATGATACAGCCGATAATGCCGCAGACGCCGTGCACACCAAACACGTCGCAAGGATCGTCCACGCGCAGTACGCGCTTCAGGGCCGTGACGCCCCAAAGACCGGCCAGACCCGCCACGATGCCGATCAGCAGCGCGCCGCCAACGCCCACGTACCCACAGGCCGGGGTAATACCAACCAGACCGGCAATCGCACCTGAACAGGCACCCAGCAGGGAAGGTTTACCGCGCACCGCCCACTCACCAAACACCCAGGAGAGGATTGCGCCCGCGGTAGCCACCACGGTGTTCACAAAGGCCAGCGCCGCGATTTCGTTAGCCGCACTTGCTGAACCGGCGTTGAAGCCGAACCAGCCAAAATAGAGAATTGCCGTACCGGTAAACACCATCGGCAGGTTATGCGGCTTGAATGCTTCTTTGCCAAAGCCCACACGTTTGCCGATCAGGTATGCGCCGACCAGGCCCGCCACCGCAGCGTTAATGTGCACAACGGTACCGCCCGCAAAGTCCAGCGCGCCGTGGGAGGCCAGCAGACCGCCGCCCCAGACCATGTGCGCAATTGGCACGTAGGAGAGCGTCAGCCAGACCACCACAAAAATCAGCACCGCCGAGAAACGAATGCGCTCGGCCAGCGCGCCGACAATCAGCCCGACGGTGATACAGGCGAACGATCCCTGGAAAGCGACGTGAATATACTGGTAGAAGCTGCCCATTAAGGCGGTCAGCTCGATATTTTTCAGCATCGCCCAGTTGAAGTTACCAAAGAAGGCGTTGCCTTCCCCGAAGGCCAGCGAGTAGCCGTACACTACCCACAGCACGCAGACCAGCGCGAACGTCACGGCCACCTGCGTCAGCATAGAGAGGACGTTTTTGCCGCGGATCAGGCCGCCGTAAAACAGCGCAATGCCCGGGATAGTCATGAACAGCACCAGCGCGGTGCAGATCATCATAAAGGCATTATCCGCTTTGTCTGCCACAGCAGGGGCAGCCATGGCGAGGCCCGGCAGCAGCGCCAGCGACCCCAGACCCGTTTTAATCGTTGCTATCTTCATTTTCTCGATCCCTATCACTGTATGCAGGCGTTAATTAAAGAGCCGCTTCGTCGTTTTCGCCGGTACGGATGCGAATGACGCGCTCCAGTTCAGCAACAAAAATTTTGCCGTCGCCAATTTTGCCGGTATAGGCAGCTTTGCTAATAATATCAATCACTTCATCAAGCTGATCGTCTGCGATTGCGACATCAATCTTCACTTTTGGCAGGAAGTTAACGCTGTACTCCGCGCCGCGATAAAGCTCGGCATGCCCTTTCTGACGCCCAAAGCCTTTCACTTCGGTGACCGTCAGCCCCTGAATACCCATGGAAGACAGGGCTTCACGCACGTCCTCAAGTTTGAATGGTTTAATAATCACCGTAACGAGCTTCATAAATCCCCTCCAGTCAGAATTCGGTATTGGCCGTAGCTGCACGAAGAGGCTATTGCAAGCGGTATGCCAGAATTGAAAAAGCGAGAAAAAAGCGGCGCGGTGAACGCAGGACGGGGATTGTCATTTAACAGGTGAAAAAAAACGCACCATGGCAGTGCACGGTGCGTTTCATTTTTGCACCAACGGATATGCCCGTCGGCGCAATGCCTGATTATGGTGCATCAGGCGTTCAGGGACGCTTCCTCACGGGTGCTGGCGGCCAGCTCTTCACCGGCCAGCTGCAGCTGATACATCTGCCAGTAGCGCCCTTTCGCTTCGAGCAGCTCTCTGTGCGTGCCGCGCTCCACAACCTGTCCACGGTGCAGCACCAGAATAATGTCAGCATCCACAATCGTTGAAAGACGGTGGGCGATCGCCACCAGCGTCGTACGATCGCGTACGGCCGCCAGCGCCTGCTGGATCGCCTGTTCGGTGCCGGAATCAATGCTCGCCGTGGCTTCATCCAGAATCAGCACCTGCGGCGTGTCGATTAACACCCGCGCCAGCGCCAGAAGCTGCTTTTGCCCAACGGACAGATTGTTGCCCTGCTCGCCCAGTTTGGTGTTGATCCCGTCGCTAAACCCCCGCGCCAGGTCTGCCAGCTGCACCTTTTCCAGCACGTCCCAGACCTGTTCCTGAGTAAAGGGCCGGCCGAGCGTCACGTTGGCGAAGAAGGTATCGGCCAGCACGACCGGATCCTGCTGCACCATTGCGACGCCCTTACGCAGCGTGTTGTGACTTAATGATGCGAGAGGACGCCCGTCGAGACGAATTTCTCCCTGCGTTAAGGGGTAGTAGCCCATCAGCAGGCTGGCAAGCGTGCTTTTGCCGCTGCCGGTATGCCCCACTAAGGCCACAAAGCCGCGCGACGGGATATCCAGGGTGATGTCCTGCAGCACCAGCCGGTCATCGCGATAGGCAAAGGAGACGTTATCAAAGGCAATGCTGCCGCTTTGCAGCGGGCGGTCATCATCACCGTAGGTCTGACGCGGTCTGTCCATCAGTTCAAAAACGCGTTCCCCGGCGACGACCGCCTGCTGGAGCATCGACTGCTGCGTGGTCAGCTCAATCAGCGGTTCGTTGAGGCGGCCAAGGTAGCTGATAAAGGCGTACAGCACCCCAACCTCAATGGTCCCCTGGGTTGTCAGGCCAAACAGCATCAGCAGACCACACAGCACCAGCGCCGAGAATAGGCTCAGCAGCGGGCGTAACAGAAAACCGTCGAGGCGCAGCGTCTGCATTCTCGCCATATAGTGCGAACGGCTGGCTTCCCCCATCCGCTCGCCAAAGCGCGCCTGCTGGCGGAACTGCTGAATAACGCTCATGCCGTTGATCACTTCGTTAAAGCCATCGTTGATGTCCGCCAGATAGGCGCGCACCCGGCGAACAATAGGCGTGCTGTAACGCTGGTAGATAACCATCACCGTCAGGACGGCCGGGAAGATGGTTATCGCCACCAGCGCCATCCGCCAGTCGAGGCTAAACATCGCCACCAGCATCGCGCCAATCAGCGCCGCGCTTCGCAAGACGGTTGCGACCACGGTGACGTAAAGATCGCGGATCACCTCGGTATCGTTAGTCACGCGCGAGATCACCTGCCCGACCGGCTGGGTATCAAATTCGCTTAGCGGCTGGCGCAGCGCCGCGTCCATAACATCCGTACGCAGCTGCTGCACGACGCCAACGGCCGCGCGGTTAAACAGCAGCGACTGGGCATAGTGCAGCCCGGCCGCCGTTAACTGAAGCCCGATATAGGCCACGCCCAGTCCCGCCACCAGCCCCAGCGGCAGGTCGCGTTTCGCCACCATATTATCGATGAAGTAGCTGATGAGTAGCGGACCGCTCACTTCGGCAATGGCCGCAATCCACAACAGCCCCACGGCAATGGACAGCGGTTTTCGCCACGGCGAACCGTAGGCCAGCAGGCGTTTTAGCGTCGGCCACTGGGCGGTAAATTTACGCATCAGACGCCTCCTTTTCCGGTTCCGGCGCATCGTCCAGCGCCGCCTCAAGCTGCTGATAGCGGTACATATCGCGATACCAGCCGGGCGATTCAACCAGCTGCTCGTGCTGCCCGCGCTGAGCAATGTGCCCGTGCTGCAGCACCAGAATTTCACTGGCCTCCGTCAGCGCCGACAAACGGTGCGCGCTGATGATCACCGTGCGTCCTTCCCCCCACTCGCGCAGGTTGTGCAGGATCTGATGTTCGGTTCGGCCATCAACGGCGGAGAGAGCATCATCAAGGATCAGGATCTCCGCGTTCAGGAGCAGCGCGCGGGCAATGGAGATACGTTGTTTTTGCCCGCCAGACAGCATAACGCCACGCTCGCCCACTTCCGTTTCGTAACCCTGCGGCAGGCGCAGAATATCCTCGTGAACGCTGGCTAAGCGCGCCACATGCTCAATGTCTTCCTGCGTCGCCGAAGGGCAGCCGAGGGCGATGTTATTGGCGATGGTGTCAGAGAATAAAAACGGCGTCTGGCTGACCACCGCCAGGCGACTGCGCCACTCGTCCAGCAGCAGGTTACTCAGCGGAAGAGAGTGGAAACGAATGTCCCCCTTTGTCACATCGAAATGGCGCTGGAGCAGCGACAGAAGCGTGCTTTTGCCGGACCCGGTCGGGCCGCAAATCCCCAGCATCTGACCCGGCTCAAGCGTAAAGGTGACGTTCTCAAGCACCGGATGTTCCGTCTGCGGATAGCGAAACTCGCGGATGTCCGCCTGCACGATGCCACGCCCCTGCGGAACCGCTTCGCTGCCGTCATTGACGACCGGCGCTTCAGCCAGCATGGCGCGGATACGGCTATAGGCCGCGCTGCCACGCTCCACGATGTTAAACATCCATGCCAGAGCCAGCATCGGCCAGATCATCAGCCCCAGATACATGGCAAAGCTGGTGAGTTGCCCGAGGGTCATCGTTCCCTGCACCACCATCCAGCTGCCGCCGCCAATGGCCAGCAGGTTCGCCATGCCGATCGCGATATAAATTGTGGGATCAAACCGGGCGTCAATCCGCGCCACGCGCATGTTTTTCGCCCCGGTATCGGCGGCATCGGCGGCAAACAGGGCTGACTGACGGTCTTCCAGACCAAAGGCTTTGATCATCCTGATGCTGGTCATGCTCTCCTGCGTGCGGTCGTTCAGGGAGGAAAACGCCGCCTGCGCCAGCTTGAAGCGCTCATGCAGCTTTTCGCCGTAGCGGTTGATGGCGAGCGCCATCAGCGGCATCGGCAGTAGCGCAAGCAGGGTGAGCTGCCAGCTTATCTGGGTCGACATGACGATCAGAACCGCGCAGCCCATCACCAGGGAATCGACCAGGGTCAACACCCCTTCCCCGGCGGCGAAGACCACGCGGTCGACGTCGTTGGTCGCGCGGGCAATCAGATCGCCGGTGCGATGGCGCAGGTAAAATTCAGGATGCTGGCGGCTCAGTTGGCGGTAAAAATCTTCGCGCAGCTCAACGGCCAGCTGATAGGACGCCCCGAACAGCAGCACGCGCCACACGTAGCGCAGCAGGTAGACAATAACCGCGGTCAGCACCAGCGTCCCCACCCACATCATCACCCGTGCGGCGGTGTAATGCTGCTCGGTCACGCCGTCCACGACGTATCCCACCACTTTCGGCGGGAGCAATTGCAGAATGGCAATAATAATAAGCAGGCAGACTGCACCGAGGTAGCGTTGCCACTCCCGACGAAAGTACCAGCTCAATTGGGCAAATAATCGCACGCGGTTTGTTCCTGAAGGTATTGTATGAAGTTATTCAATAGGTAACGCTGTGGTGTATTTAATCTGTTCCATCGCGAAGCTGGAGGTGACGTCCGACAAGCCCGGCACGCTGTTGACCAGCCGCTTGTAGAAGTCGTCATAACGTTTCATGTCGGCCACCTGAACGCGCATAAGGTAATCGTACTCACCGGCCATGCGCCAGAAACCGAGCACCTCAGGCATATCTGAAACCTGGTTAACGAAACGGCAATACCATTCACTACTGTGATGCTGCGTTTTTATCAGGACAAAGGCGGTCAGCCCCAGCCCCAGTTTTTCGGGATCCAGTAGCGCCACGCGTCCCAGCAGGACGCCGTCATCTTCCAGCTTTTTCAGGCGCTTCCAGCAGGGTGTGGTGGTCAGATTAACGGCATCTGCCAGCGCCTGCAAAGAGAGGGTGCAGTCGTTTTGCAGCAGGCAAAGCAGCTTGCGGTCAATTTTATCTAGCATACCCACCTCACAGAGAAAATTTTTCTCCTTACATTCTATTTTAAAGGCCAGATAGCAACAATTTTTTCTGTGCTTTTCGCTATGCTGGGCACAAAATGACAAACGGATAAATACGATGAATAGCAACTGGGTTAAACATGCCATCAGCGAAATCAATGCCGACTACCAGCGTTCGGCTGATACCCATCTGATCCGCCTTTCGCTGCCCGGCTTTGCGGGCATTCAGCTCTATCTGAAAGATGAAAGCACCCATCCTACCGGTAGCCTGAAGCACCGCCTGGCGCGTTCGCTATTTTTATACGGGTTATGTAACGGCTGGATTAAAGAAGGCACCACCATCATTGAATCCTCATCCGGTTCAACGGCGGTTTCAGAGGCCTATTTTGCCCGCCTGCTTGGCCTGCCGTTTATCGCCGTGATGCCCTCATGCACCGCCAAACGCAAAATCGAGCAGATCGAATTTTACGGCGGTCGCTGCCACTTTGTGGAAAGCGCCTGCGAAATCTACGCCGCATCGGAGATGCTGGCCCGCGAGCTGAACGGCCATTACATGGATCAGTTCACCTTTGCCGAGCGTGCGACCGACTGGCGGGGCAATAACAATATTGCCGACAGTATTTTCCGCCAGATGGCCCACGAGCCTCATCCGGTACCCTCCTGGGTTGTGATGAGCGCAGGCACCGGCGGCACCTCGGCGACAATCGGACGCTATATCCGCTGTCAGGGCTACGATACGCAGCTGATGGTGGTTGACCCGCAAAACTCGGTGTTCCTCGACTACTGGCAGAGCCGTGATGCCGGGCTGCGCAGCCCGGTGGGGAGCAAAATTGAGGGGATTGGTCGCCCGCGCGTAGAGCCGTCGTTTATTCCTGACGTGGTGGACGAGATGCTCCGCGTACCGGATGCGGCCAGCGTGGCGACGGCCCACTGGCTGGAGACACAGCTTGGCCGTAAGGTCGGTGCCTCCACCGGGACCAACATGTGGGGCGCGCTACAGCTGGCGGTGCGCATGCGCGAGGCCGGGAAAACAGGCTCTATCGTGACGCTGCTGTGCGACAGCGGTGAGCGCTATCTGGATACCTATTACAACACCGGGTGGGTGCAGGCCAATATCGGTGACATTGCGCCATGGAAAGCGCAAATTGCCGGGATGCTGAAATAAAAAAAAGCCAGACCGTAGTCTGGCTTGCTGGAAGGGTCTCACTATTCGGGGGAATACGGGAGGTTGTTGTTGTCCAGCCAATGAGTCAAAAAATGGGACACGGCTTCGTTACGGCAGTGTCCGATAACCGGCAGATGAGGTAGCTCAGCAATCAGCTGCGGCATCGCGTTCCCCATAATCACACCGCGACCGACGCTGCCCAGCATCTCGCGGTCGTTCATGGCGTCGCCGAACGCCATACAATCCTGCATCGTTAAGCCCAGGTGGTCGCTCAGCACCGCCAGGGCCGAACCTTTGTTACAGCCCACCGGCAGCACTTCCAGACAGTCCACCGCCGAGAAGGTCAAATGCGCGCGGTTCCCTAACGCTTCGTTAAGCTGCACGCGCAGGCGGCGGAGATCGTCGTGATCGCCGCAGAAACAGATCTTGGTCACCGCATGCGCGGGGAGGCGGCGCAGATCGACGATCTGATAGCTGAACCCGCTATAAACGTGAGCGTGCAGCAGATCGGGGATCGCCTGTCCGGTAAACCAGCCGTTATCATTGAAGACATGTACGCTGGCCTGGGTATCCCAGGTACTGTGCAGCACAATGTCCGCCACTTCCGGGTTGAGATCCTGACGGTGCAGCACATCGCCTTCGACGGAGTGGATCCGCGTCCCGTTACCGGTTATCAAAAACGCGTCCAGGGAAAACGCGCCCATCAGATGGCGCATCTCCAGCACATGACGACCGGTGGCAAATGTCAGAGTGATATCACGCTCGTGCAGACGCTTCAGCGTGTTCAGGGTGATTTCCCCTAAACGGTGATCCGGCATTAACAAGGTGCCGTCCATATCGAATGCTGCGAGCCGAGCCATGAGTACTCCTGAAAAAAGATGCAATTAACTTGTGCATCAGTATTGCGTGAGATATACGGAAGTAATAGTGAATAGATGATAATTATTGTTCCGGGTTTCGTATGCGCCTGCTTAACCGTCTCAATCAGTATCAACGCCTGTGGCAGCCCTCCGGTGGTGCGCCACAGCAGGTCACCGTCAACGAGCTTGCTGGCCGCTGTTTTTGCAGCGAGCGGCACGTGCGTACGCTGCTGCGCCAGGCGCAGGAGGCGGGCTGGCTAAGGTGGCGTGCGCAGTCCGGCCGCGGCAAGCGCGGTGAACTGACGTTCCACGTCACCCCGGAGTCCCTGCGTAATACGATGATGGAAGAGGCGCTGAAAAGCGGGCAGCAGCATAATGCGCTCGAACTGGCGCAGCTTGCGCCTGAGGATTTGCGCGCCCTGCTGCATCCGTTTATGGGTGGCCTTTGGCAGAACGATACGCCCGTGTTGCGCATCCCCTACTACCGCTCACTGGACCCGCTAACGCCCGGCTTTTTGCCCGGCCGGGCGGAGCAGCATCTGGCAAGCCAGGTCTTTTGTGGATTAACCCGCTTTCACGACAGCAGCAATGAACCGGCGGGCGATCTGGCGCACCACTGGGAGGTCTCTCCCGACGGGCTGCGCTGGCATTTTTATATCCGCTCCACGCTACACTGGCACAACGGCGATAAAGTCGACACCGCCCAGTTGCAGCAAAGCCTGCTGGGGCTGCTGGCCATGCCCGCCCTGCAAAAGCTGTTTCAGAGCGTTTTGCGCGTTGAAGTGACGCATCCTCAGTGCCTGACGTTTATGCTGCATCGCCCGGATTACTGGCTGGCGCACCGGCTGGCAACCTACTGCAGCCGGCTTGCGCACCCTGACCAGCCGATGACGGGCTGCGGTCCGTTCAGGCTTACCTTGTATGATGCGGAGCTGGTCCGTCTTGAAAGCCATGAGCAGTACCACTTGAGCCACCCGCTGCTGAAAGCGATCGAGTTCTGGATCACCCCGCAGCTTTTCGATTCCGGGCTGGGAACAAGCTGCCGTCACCCGGTTCAAATCGCCATTGGCGAGCCGGACGAGCTGGCCAGCCTGCGGCTGGTGAGTAACAGCACCAGCCTCGGCTTTTGCTATCTCACGCTTAAACAGGGCGGCCGTCTCAGCGAACGCCAGGCGAAACGGCTGGTCAACATCATCCACCTTTCCACGCTCCTGCACACCCTTCCGCTGGACGAGGGGTTAATCACCCCTACAGAGGAGTTGCTTCCCGGGTGGCACATTCCCGAGTGGCCGGACCTCACCGACGTGCCGCTGCCGCAAACGCTGACGCTGGTTTACCATCTTCCCGTTGAGCTACACACCATGGCGAACCAGTTGAAAGCGTATCTTTCCCGGCAAGGCTGTGAGCTGACCCTGATTTTTCATGACGCCAAAAACTGGGATGGATGCCCGGCCCTGGCGCAGGCCGACATCATGATGGGCGATCGTTTGATTGGCGAAGCGCCGGAATATACGCTCGAACAGTGGTTACGCTGCGACCCGCTGTGGCCGCATCTGTTAAGCGCGCCGCAGTATTCGCACCTGCAGGCGACGCTGGACGCGGTGCAAACGCAGGTGGATGAGCAGGCACGGCACGCCGGGCTTAAAGCGATATTCAGCCAGCTGATGGAAAATGCGGTGCTGACGCCGCTGTTTAACTATCAGTACCGGATCAGCGCCCCGCCGGGCGTCAACGGGATACGTTTGAATACCCGGGGCTGGTTTGACTTCACCGAAGCCTGGCTTCCGGCTCTCAAATCGTGAAGGGGCTGGTCGCCGCCAGAGCCAGGCGGTAACATAACGTTTTTACCGTAACTGTCGAGATGATTTATGAAACGTGCCGTCGTCGTGTTCAGCGGAGGACAAGATTCCACTACCTGCCTGATTCAGGCCCTTCATCAGTACGATGAAGTTCACTGTGTCACTTTCGATTATGGTCAACGCCATCGCGCAGAAATCGACGTTGCGCGCGAACTGGCCTTGAAACTGGGCGCACGTGCGCACAAGGTGCTGGACGTTAACCTGTTAAACGAACTGGCCGTGAGCAGCCTCACCCGTGACAGTATTCCGGTACCTGATTACGAACCCGACGCCAGCGGCATCCCGAACACCTTTGTGCCGGGCCGTAATATCCTCTTTCTGACCTTAACCGCGATCTATGCATACCAGGTTAAAGCCGAAGCGGTGATCACCGGCGTGTGTGAAACCGACTTTTCGGGCTATCCGGATTGCCGCGATGAGTTCGTCAAAGCATTGAACCACGCGGTAAACCTTGGCATGGCGAAAGAGACGCGCTTCGAAACGCCGCTGATGTGGCTCGACAAAGCCGAAACCTGGGCGCTGGCAGACTACTGGGGCAAACTGGACCTGGTGCGCAGCGAAACCCTGACCTGCTACAACGGCATCAAAGGCGACGGATGCGGCCAGTGTGCGGCCTGTAACCTGCGTGCTAATGGCCTGAACCACTACCTGGCCGATAAACCCGGCGTGATGGCCGCCATGAAGCAAAAGACCGGCCTGAAATAACCGGGCATTTCACCGTGCTGCCGCCACGTTAGCGCCGACAGCACGGTGATATCTATCTCACCTTACACGATCATCAATTCCAGCTTGTCACGTAACTCCCCTTCCAGCGGCAGCGCTTTTTGCGTTTTGAGATCGATGCACACAAAGGTGATCAGGGCATCCGCTACCACCTGCCCTTCTGGATCCAGCGTCACCACCTGGCTTAGTACACCACTTTTTCCGTTAAGCTGCTGGACCTGACTGGTCACGGTCAGGACATCGCCCAGCACGGCCGGACGTCGGTAGTTGATATTAATATTGACGACCACAAACGCGATGTTGTGTGCGGTCAGCCACTGAAAACTGTCGCTGTTTTCCAGGCCATCCCAGCGAGCCTCTTCCAGAAATTCGAGATAGCGAGCGTTATTGACGTGCTGGTACACATCAAGATGGAAACCGCGTACTTTGATTTTTGTCTGCATAGCGCAAAAGCCTTTACTGTAGTTATAGGTTCAGAGGTCATAACTGGTATGACCTCTTTATCCTGGCAAATTTTTGCCGCCGTGCAAGTTATTGTGTGATTACAACGTCAGGTGTGAGAGGTTGCGCTCAACCAGCGAGCTCCCCATGCCCGGGACCTGTTTCAGATCGTCGAGCGTTTTAAATGGACCGTACTCTTCCCGGTAGCTGACGATCGCCTGGGCTTTTTTCAGGCCGACGCCGTTCATCGCGCGGGCAAGATCCTCTGCCGATGCCGAATTGATGCTCACTCGCGTGCCGTCATCCTCCGCGCTTTTACCCGCGTCAGTGGCTTTCATTTGCCCCTGCGCCTGTGCGGTTGAATCAGATTTGCTCTGGGCGGCCTGCGTTTTAGCTGCGGGCGTTGACGCCAGCGCGCCTGCGCTCATCCCAGTGGTGGCAATAGCCAGGGTAATAAGCAGTGCTTTGATTCCACGTTTCATGCTGTTTTCTCCTTGTTTGTTGACAGCCACATCACGATAGCGACAAGGGAAAACAGGCACAAACAGCAGATAACAGAAATGGAAAAGGCCGCGAAAGCGGCCTTTAGGTTTTGCAGAGCGTTACGAAAATCTGCGAGCAGCGACGTAATTATTGCTGCTGCGTGATGACGTCGCCGAGCTTAATTTTGGCTTCTTTACGCAGGTTGCTCATCATCGCTTCAAACGTGATCTGAGCGTTGTTCTGGGTGATACCCTGAACCATCGCTTTTTTCTGTGCGTCCGGCAGCGTTCCCGCTTTCACTTCATCCAGCGCCAGCAGAACCACGTTACCCTGCATATCGGTTGCAGTGCCGTAGCCTGGCTTGCCTTTCGCTGGCTGGCTCAGGCTGAACGCCGCCTGGCTGACAGGGTCCTGACCGGTACGGCTCAGCGTTTTCGCTTCACCGAAGCTCAGACCCGCCGCTTTCAGCGCCTCATCACCTTTGCCCGCTTTCAGAGCGGCCAGCAGTTTTTCAGCGTCCAGCTTCGCCTGCTGCTCGGCTTTGCTGTGTTTAACCTGGGCAATCACCTGGTCTTTCACCTCAGCCAGCGGTTTCACCGCTTCAGCTTTATGATCGGTCACGCGCAGCACGAAGGCACGGTCACCGTCGACGGTAATGATGTCTGAGTTGCTACCCGGCGCACCGTTTTCGCCCACCAGACCACCGTTGAAGATGGCATCAGAAACCGGCTTGAAGTTCAGCTCTTCCGGCAGGTTGTCGTGGCCGAACCAGCCCGTCTCAACGGCTTTCACACCTGCGGCCTGCTCTGCACCCGCCAGAGATTCGTTGTCGTTGCTCGCGGCATCGCTCACTTTCTGCTGCAGGGCGTAGAAGGCATCCAGCGCTTTTTCCTGCTTCACTTTCGCCGCGATCTCATCGCGTACCTCAGCCAGCGGCTTGGTTTTAGCGGCCTGAACATCGTCCAGACGCGCCACGAGGAAACCAACGGAGGATTTAATCACGCCAGACAGCTGGCCTTTGTCTTTCAGACCGGCGTTTTTCAGTTCGTCCGGGGTCGTTGCCGCTTCCAGCCAGCCCATATCGCCACCATTTTTGGCAGAGATGATGTCGGTGGATTTAGCTTTCGCCAGCGTCGCGAAATCGGCACCTTTGTTCAGTTCGTCGAGAACGGCTTTGGCATCGGCTTCGGTTTTGGTCTGGATCACGCTGTAGCGGTTACGCTGCGGCTGGGTGAACTGATCCTGGTGCTGGTCGTAGTAAGACTGAATGTCCGCATCTGAGGCATTCCCCTGCAGAGCGGCAGCATCCAGCTTGATGTAGCTTACGCGGAACTGCTCAGGCGCAACGAAGGAATTCTTGTTCTGCTCGTACCAGGCGTTCACTTCGGCGTCGCTCACCTGCTGCTTCGCAGCCAGGGCGTTGACGTCGATAGTCGCTTCACGCACAACGCGTTGTTGCGCCACCAGCGCAGCCAGTTCGTCCGTTTCACCTTTGAGCATGAAATCCGTGCCCACAACGGCATTGATGAGCTGCTGGGTGGTCAGTTGGTTACGCAGCGCCTGCGCGTACTGGTCTGCCGTCATCCCCATCTGATTAACGATGCTGTTATAACGGGCGTTATCAAATTTACCGTTAGACTGGAATGCCTGCGTCGCGAAGATCGCTTTTTTAACCTGCTCGTCGCTGATCCCCAGTCCCAGATTTTTGGCATACTGGTCAAGCAGTGCTTCATCGATAAGACGGTTCAGCGTCTGCTGGCGCAGGTTATTCATGTAGCCTTCGTTTGCAGCCAGTTCAGAGAATTGATCGCCCAGCTGTTGCTGCATACGGTTACGTTCACCGGCGAAAGCATTCTCAAACTGCCCACGGCTAATTTCCTGGCCATTCACTTTTGCGGCATAGTTGGCGCCACCGCCGATGAGGTAGCTACTCACGCCGGTCAATATGAACGACACGATAATGATACCGAATATAATCTTGAGCACGAGACTGTTAGCAGCCGTGCGTAAGCTGTCCATCATGGTGTAACAACACTCCGCTGTATGTGACTGGTTACCTGACGCTAACGGAAAATCCTGACCGCTGCGCGTAAAGGCGTATTGTGACAAGAAACCAGTGCGATTGTCAGCCCACAACTCGCATAAACTCGCACAAATCAGGCCTGGACAAACAAAAAAGGCACATCGAATGATGCGCCCTTATACTTTTCGGCTTCCCTTAAGCGGGAAAGCAATCAGTTTACTGCGTCTTTCAGCGCTTTACCTGCACGGAAGCCCGGCACTTTAGCGGCAGCAATAGTGATCTCTTTACCGGTTTGAGGGTTGCGGCCAGTACGGGCAGCACGCTCTTTAACAGCAAAAGTACCGAAACCAACCAGTGCAACGTCGTCCCCAGCCTGCAGAGATTCAGTAACAGAAGCAATTAAAGCATCTAACGCACGTCCAGCTGCAGCTTTAGAAATATCAGCACCAGCAGCAATTTTGTCAATCAGTTGAGATTTATTCACTGTTCTCTTCCTCTCTTTATAATTTATATCGCGCCTGAATCCTTCACAACGCGACCGCGCAGCAGTTATATCAGGCCTGCCATGACCTTACAACACCCGTTGTTGATGGCTGGCCCGATCAGCAATCTAAATTAGCTATACAAAAAAAGGCTGGCAAGTACGAAATGACTTACCAGCCTTGTTTTTATTGACGCTCTTTGCGCGAGGTCACTATTTTGCGGTTACAACCTGCATTCCGGAGGGTTCATTCTGCAGTGCGAGAGTCAGAACTTCCTCAATGCGTTTCACCGGATGGATCTGCAGATCGGCAATAACGTTGTCCGGAATCTCTTCCAGGTCACGTTTATTTTCGTCCGGAATTAATACGGTTTTGATCCCACCACGGTGCGCCGCCAGCAGTTTTTCTTTCAATCCACCGATTGGCAGAACCTGGCCGCGCAGGGTGATTTCACCGGTCATCGCCACATCGGCACGCACCGGGTTACCCGTCAGGCAAGAGACCAGCGCGGTACACATCGCGATACCGGCGCTTGGGCCGTCTTTCGGCGTTGCCCCTTCCGGAACGTGAACGTGGATGTCGCGTTTTTCGTAGAAATCAGGGTTGATACCCAGTTTCTCCGCACGCGCACGCACCACGGTCAGCGCTGCCTGAATGGATTCCTGCATCACTTCACCCAGCGAGCCGGTGTAGGTCAGCTTGCCTTTGCCCGGTACACAGGCGGTTTCGATGGTCAGCAGATCGCCGCCCACTTCCGTCCATGCCAGACCAGTGACCTGGCCCACGCGGTTCTCGTTGTCGGCACGACCGTAGTCGAAGCGCTGAACGCCAAGGTACGCATGCAGGTTGTCGCCGTTAATCTCAATGTGTTTCAGGCTCTTATCCAGCAGCAGCTGTTTCACCGCTTTACGGCACAGCTTAGAGATTTCACGCTCAAGGCTACGCACGCCCGCTTCACGGGTGTAGTAACGAATGATGCCAATAATCGCGCTGTCATCAACGGTCAGCTCGTTGGCTTTCAGGGCGTTACGCTCAATCTGCTTCGGCAGCAGGTGCTGCTTAGCGATGTTCAGCTTTTCGTCTTCGGTATAACCGGACAGACGGATCACTTCCATACGATCCAGCAGCGGAGCCGGAATATTCATGGAGTTGGAGGTCGCCACGAACATCACATCGCTCAGGTCGTAGTCCACTTCCAGATAGTGATCGCTGAACGCCACGTTCTGTTCTGGATCAAGCACTTCAAGCAGTGCAGACGCCGGATCGCCACGCATGTCCGAGGACATTTTGTCGATCTCATCGAGCAGGAACAGCGGGTTTTTAACCCCCACTTTCGCCATCTTCTGGATCAGTTTACCCGGCATGGAGCCGATATAGGTCCGACGGTGACCGCGGATTTCCGCTTCATCACGTACGCCGCCCAACGCCATGCGGATGTACTTACGTCCGGTCGCTTTCGCGATGGACTGGCCCAGAGAGGTTTTACCTACCCCTGGCGGCCCAACCAGACACAGGATTGGCCCTTTGATTTTGTTAACACGGCTCTGTACCGCGAGGTACTCAAGAATGCGGTCTTTCACGCGTTCCAGGCCGTAGTGGTCGGTATCAAGGATTTCCTGCGCCTGACGCAGGTCTTTTTTGACCTTGCTGCGGGCGTTCCACGGAACCTGTACCATCCACTCAATGTAGCCACGCACAACGGTCGCTTCAGCCGACATTGGAGACATCATTTTCAGCTTCTGCAGTTCTGCTTCGGCTTTCTCTTTCGCCTCTTTCGGCATCTTCGCCGCGTCGATTTTACGCTTCAGCGCTTCGTTTTCGTCCGGCGCGTCGTCCATCTCGCCCAGTTCTTTCTGAATGGCTTTCATTTGCTCATTCAGATAGTACTCACGCTGAGATTTCTCCATCTGCTTTTTCACGCGGTTGCGAATGCGCTTCTCAACCTGCAGCAGATCGATTTCAGACTCCATCATCGCCATCAGATATTCCAGACGTTCATTAACGTCGGACATCTCCAGCACGGACTGTTTGTCCGTCAGCTTCAGCGGCATATGCGCTGCGATGGTGTCAGCCAGACGTGCAGGATCGTCAATGCTGTTCAGCGACGTCAGCACTTCTGGTGGGATTTTCTTGTTCAGCTTGATATAGCCTTCAAACTGGCTAATCGCGGTGCGCACCAGCACTTCCTGCTCGCGCTCATCAAGCTGTGGCGAATCAAGGTACTCTGCCTTCGCAGAGAAATGCTCGCCATTGTCAGACAGAGTGGTAATACGCGCACGCTGCAGCCCTTCTACCAGCACCTTAACGGTGCCGTCAGGCAGCTTCAGCATCTGCAAAATAGAGGCCACGGTCCCGACGGTGAAAAGATCGTTTACACCCGGCTCATCCGTTGATGCTTCTTTCTGGGCAACCAACATGATTTTTTTATCATGATCCATGGCGGCTTCGAGGCAACGGATAGATTTTTCCCGCCCTACAAATAAGGGTATGACCATGTGCGGATAAACCACCACATCGCGCAACGGCAATACGGGGATTTCAATGCGTTCAGAACGCTCAGGATTCATAGAGCTCTCTCTTAGTTTAGTGTCCGCCAGGTAAACTGGTCATGTAACTGTGCTTCACACAACCATTAACATGTAATCCAGTATATGGGGATGTATTCCATACATTCAACGCCATGAATAAGGAAAAAATAAAGGGGAGATAAAATCCCCCCTTTTTGATTAACTGCTTGTATGAATTGGCGAATTATTCGCCAGATGCCTGCTGCGCTTCCGGCTTACCGTAAATCAGTAACGGTTTGCTTTGACCGCCGATAACTGACTCATCAATCACCACTTTCTCGACATCTTCCATGGACGGTAAATCGTACATGGTATCGAGCAGCGCCGCTTCGACGATAGAGCGAAGACCACGGGCACCGGTTTTACGGATCATGGCTTTCTTCGCAATCGCGTCCAGCGCTTCGTCACGGAACTCCAGCTCAACGCCTTCCAGATTAAACAGCGCCTGATACTGCTTGGTCAGGGCGTTTTTCGGCTCTTTCAGGATCTGGATCAGCGCGTCTTCGCTCAGCTCGTTCAGCGTGGCGACAACCGGCAGACGACCAATAAACTCAGGGATCAGACCAAATTTGATCAAATCTTCTGGTTCAACCTGTGAGAGCAGCTCGCCTTCGTTCGGTTTTTCGGACGTGGATTTCACCGTCGCGCCAAAACCAATGCCGGAGCCGGTTTCAACACGGTGAGAGATCACTTTATCCAGACCGGCGAACGCACCACCACAGATGAACAGGATCTTGGAGGTATCAACCTGCAGGAACTCCTGCTGCGGATGTTTACGTCCACCCTGCGGTGGAACCGCGGCAACGGTGCCTTCGATCAGCTTCAGCAGAGCCTGCTGTACGCCTTCACCCGATACGTCACGGGTGATAGACGGGTTATCTGACTTACGGGAGATCTTGTCGATCTCATCGATGTAGACAATCCCGCGCTGTGCTTTCTGCACGTCGTAATCGCACTTCTGCAGCAGTTTCTGAATGATATTTTCAACGTCTTCACCCACGTAACCGGCTTCGGTCAGCGTGGTAGCATCGGCCATGGTGAAAGGAACATCCAGCAGGCGTGCCAGCGTTTCAGCCAGCAGCGTTTTACCGGAACCCGTCGGCCCGATCAGCAAAATGTTACTTTTACCCAGTTCAACACCATTACTGGTGTCGCCGTTACGCAGACGTTTATAGTGGTTGTACACCGCAACGGCCAGCACTTTCTTAGCCTGCTCCTGACCGATGACATAGTCGTCAAGATGATGACGAATCTCATGCGGTGTTGGCAGTGCGCTGCGTTCACGGTGAGGTGCTACTTCTTTAATCTCTTCGCGAATGATGTCGTTACATAAGTCGACACATTCGTCGCAGATATACACGGACGGCCCGGCAATCAGTTTACGCACTTCATGCTGGCTTTTGCCGCAAAAAGAGCAGTACAGCAGTTTGCCCGAACCATCTTTGCGTTTATCTGTCATGAGTCCAAACCTCTTTTTAAGTTCTTTGTGCCGCACATGACGACGCAAATGCCATTCTCAGACGCAAGCTGTTTACAGCAGCGTGCCGCCCTACCTTAGTATAGCGGCACACTCGCGTCGCAGGCATCAATTACGATGGGTCAAAACGGAGTCGACTAAGCCGTACTCAACTGCCTCTGGTGCAGAGAGGAAGCGATCGCGCTCGGTATCGCGCTCGATCTGCTCAAGAGATTGACCCGTATGCTGCGCCATAAGTTCATTCATGCGCGCTTTTACTTTCAGAATTTCGCGGGCGTGGATTTCAATATCCGTTGCCTGACCCTGGTAGCCGCCCAGCGGCTGGTGGATCATCACGCGGGAATTTGGCAGGCAGAAACGCTTACCTTTGGCACCCGCGGTGAGCAGGAATGCCCCCATGGATGCTGCCTGACCCATACAAATGGTGCTTACATCCGGCTTGATAAATTGCATGGTGTCATAAATGGACATCCCCGCCGTAATAACCCCGCCAGGCGAGTTAATGTACAGGTAGATGTCTTTTTCCGGGTTTTCCGCTTCCAGAAACAGCATCTGCGCCACGATCAGGTTAGCCATATGGTCTTCGACCTGGCCGGTCAGAAAGATAACGCGTTCCTTGAGCAGACGGGAATAGATATCAAAAGAACGCTCACCACGTGAGGTCTGTTCAATAACCATTGGCACCAGAGCCATATGGGGTGCAAAGTTATCTCGTTCGCCACTGTATGACATGTCCGTCTCCTGGATCTAAATTGAAAACACCTGCTGTACTGATTGTAACCTCATGGACGGATTATCAGCCAGTCTCATTGATCGTGATTACATACTTATGGGGTTCGCAGTGCTCTATTTCAAGCATAACAACCTTTTGTTGATACGCTATCACTGAAAGGGCGTTTTCGCACTCTTCCTGGCCTATCGCTGCGATAAAAAAAACCCGCCGCCGTGAGGCAACGGGTTTTTTGTTCAAACTTTAAACGTTGAGGCGAAATTACGCCTGCTGGTTCATCAGTTCGGTGAAAGAGGTCTCTTTTTCGGTTACTTTCGCTTTCGCCAGTACCGCTTCAACAGCCTGCTCTTCCAGTGCGACGTTGCGCATGTTGTCCATCAGCTCTTTGTTCTTACCGTAGAACTCAACAACTTCTGATGGATCTTCGTACGCGGAAGCCATCTCTTCGATCAGGCCTTTCACACGCTCTTCGTCAGCTTTCAGCTCGTGGGTACGAATCACTTCGCCCAGCAGCAGGCCAACAACAACGCGGCGTTTCGCTTGCTCTTCGAACAGTTCGCGAGGCAGTTCCATCGCTTGCTGCTGGTTGCCACCGAAGCGCTGTGCAGCCTGACGGCGCAGAACGTCGATTTCGCCGTCGATCAGGGCAGCAGGAACGTCGATTTCGTTCGCTTTCACCAGGCCTTCGATAGCCTGAGATTTCACACGGTTACGTACAGCACCGTTCAGCTCGCGTTCCATGTTTTTACGCACTTCGGCACGCAGACCCGCGATAGAACCATCTTCCACGCCGAAACGTTTGATGAATTCTTCGGTCAGTTCTGGCAGCTCGCGCTCTTCAACTTTCTTCAGGTTGATCACGAACTTCGCTGCTTTCCCTTTCAGGTTTTCAGCGTGGTATTCTTCCGGGAAGGTCACGTCGATGGTGAACTCTTCGCCCGCTTTGTGGCCTTTGATACCGTCTTCGAAGCCTGGGATCATACGACCCTGGCCCATTGCCAGTACGAAGTCAGAGGCTTTGCCGCCTTCAAACTCTTCGCCATCTACGGAACCGGTGAAGTCGATGGTTACGCGGTCTTCAGCGTCAACTGCGCCTTCTTTGTCTTTCCAGTTCGCCTGCTGCTTGCGCAGGGTATCCAGCATGCCGTCAACGTCTTCGTCAGTCACGGAAACGATCGGTTTTTCAACTTCGATGGATTCCAGACCTTTCAGCTCAACTTCCGGGTACACTTCGAACTCTACGGAGTAGGTGAAGTCTTCGCCCATTTTGTATTCGCCTGGCACGTAGTTTGGCGCACCGGCTGGATTAATTTTTTCTTTGATGATGGCATCAATAAAGTTGCGGCTCATCAGTTCACCCAGCACATCCTGACGCACGGAAGCGCCATAACGCTGAGCAACAACATTCATTGGTACTTTGCCCTTACGGAAGCCGTCAATACGTACTTTTTTTGCTACGTTGACCAGCTCGCTTTTCACAGCAGTTTCGATGCTGTCAGCAGCGATAGTAATCGTTACACGGCGGCCAAGGCCTTGAGTGGTTTCAACTGAAACTTGCATCTTGTTACCTCAAAAAAATCACAGTGCTCGGTCAACTCTGAATCTGTCTGTTTTACCGGGATGCTCTCTCAATGTGCAGATTTACATTCCCTGTCGCCAGAATCATCCCGAAGACATTCAATAAGACGCGGCATTATAGCGGCATCACTTAGGTGAGTCGAGAACGGTTGGGGCATGTTGCTGCGGCTTTTTTCACACTTTAAGGCTATTTTTAGCCTTAAAAATGCGCCATGCGCTCAAAACTCAGACAAAACAAAACGGCCCGAAGGCCGTTTTGACGAAATCTTTAAGCAACATACTGGAAAAACTCCAGCGGTTGCAAATCCGATTTATTAGGCTATGCTGCCCGCACCGCGACAGGGAGGTGAGGCAAAGACCGTATCCTGCAGGCCTTCCCATTCCTTAATGGTATAGGTGTGCAATGCCAGCGCATGTACGGTTGTGGAGAGTTCATCCGTCAGGGTACTGTAGATTAAGCGATGACGATTCAGGAAGCGCTCTCCCGTGAAACGATCGCTCACCAACACCACTTTGAAGTGGCTTTCAGAACCTGCCGGTACGTTATGACGATAGCTTTCGTCGACGACTTCGAGGAACACAGGGTTAAACGCTGCCCTTAGTTTTTCTTCTATCTGTTCACGTATCATCATGAAATTACTCCTCCGACAACGCTAAGATGTCACCCATCCCTTTAAATATTAGCCGCTTTTACCGTTTCCATTACACCTTGACAACAAATATTTAGCTTTCATCCGATTTTCTCAGTCAAACGAATGAAGTTAACGATGAGACTCATGCGATTTGCCCATAACGGGCGGAGAAAAGCGGTGGGCCGGTTAGTTTTCGGACAAGGCGATGAATTTACATGCGTTGACCACTTCCCCTCGCCGTTGGCAATGTTATGATGGCGACAAATTTTCTCTCTAAATGCTTACGATTCGTTGAGAACCTCAAAATGTTAAAAAAAATCTTCTTTCCGTTGGTAGCACTTTTCATGCTGGCAGGCTGCGCAACCCCGCCAACGACCATTGATGTGACGCCAAAAATTACCCTTCCTCAGCAAGACCCGAGCCTGATGGGCGTGACGATCAGCATTAACGGTGCCGACCAGCGTCAGGATCAAGCCCTGGCGAAAGTGACCCGTGATAACCAGCAGGTTACGCTGACCGCCTCCCGCGACCTGCGCTTCCTGCTGCAGGAAGTGCTTGAGAAGCAGATGACCGCACGCGGTTACATGGTTGGCCCAAGCGGCGCGGTGGATCTGCAGATCATCGTGAACAACCTGTACGCTGACGTTTCCCAGGGGAACGTGCGCTACAACATTGCCACCAAAGCTGACATCGCGATCATCGCAACGGCGAAGAATGGCAACAAGCTGAACAAAAACTACCGTGCCAGCTACTCCGTTGAAGGCGCTTTCCAGGCCTCCAACAAAAACATTGCTGACGCGGTTAACAGCGTGCTGACTGACACCATTGCCGATATGGCTCAGGACACCAGCATCCACGAGTTTATCAAGCAGAACGCACGTTAATCCTGCCCACTGACCCGGCGGTTAGCCGGGTCAGACTTAGAAGAACATGTCGAGTCACTACTTACGCATTTTCCAGCAGCCTAAATCAGCTATCTTGCTGATCCTCGGTTTCGCCTCCGGTTTACCGCTCGCGCTCACGTCAGGCACGCTGCAAGCCTGGATGACCGTTGAGAACATCGATCTTAAAACCATTGGTTTCTTCTCGCTCGTGGGCCAGGCCTACGTGTTTAAATTCCTGTGGTCGCCGGTCATGGACCGCTATACACCGCCGTTCCTGGGGCGTCGTCGCGGCTGGTTGGTCATCACTCAGATTCTGCTGCTACTGGCCATCGCCGGTATGGGCTTCCTGGAGCCGACAACGCAGCTGCGCTGGATGGCCGCGCTGGCGGTGGTTATCGCCTTCTGCTCCGCGTCGCAGGATATCGTTTTTGATGCCTGGAAAACGGACGTCTTACCTGCCGAAGAACGTGGGGCGGGAGCCGCCATCAGCGTGTTGGGTTATCGGCTGGGGATGCTCGTGTCCGGTGGGCTGGCGCTCTGGCTGGCCGACCGCTACCTTGGCTGGCAGGGCATGTACTGGCTGATGGCCGCCCTGCTGATCCCCTGCATTATCGCGACCCTGCTTGCGCCCGAACCGAGCGATGTGATCCCGGTTCCACGCTCGCTGGAACAGGCCGTTGCCGAACCGCTGCGTGATTTCTTTGGCCGTAACAATGCCTGGCTCATCCTTCTGCTGATTGTCCTTTATAAGCTGGGCGATGCGTTCGCTATGAGCCTGACGACCACCTTCCTGATCCGCGGCGTTGGCTTTGATGCCGGTGAAGTTGGCGTGGTGAATAAAACGCTGGGGCTGTTTGCGACCATCCTCGGCGCGCTGTATGGCGGCGTCCTGATGCAGCGCCTGAGCCTGTTCCGCGCCCTGCTGATCTTCGGCATCCTGCAAGGGGCATCGAACGCGGGTTACTGGCTGCTTTCCATCACTGACAAACATATGATCAGCATGGCGACCGCGGTGTTCTTTGAAAACCTCTGCGGCGGAATGGGAACCGCGGCCTTTGTCGCTCTGCTCATGACCCTGTGCAACAAGTCGTTTTCCGCCACGCAGTTCGCCCTGCTCTCGGCGCTCTCCGCCGTGGGCCGCGTTTATGTCGGGCCCATTGCGGGCTGGTTTGTTGAAGCGCACGGCTGGCCGACGTTTTATCTCTTCTCCGTGATTGCTGCCGTACCCGGAATACTACTGCTGCTGGTGTGTCGCCGGACGCTGGAATATACCCAGCGGACAGACCACTTTATGCCGCGCACCGAATACCATCGCGTCTACCGTTTTGCATTGCGTCTGTTAATGGTGGGCTGCCTTGCGCTGGTGCTGTGGCTTGCAGTACTGATTATCAACGCCACAACCGCGTTGTCACTTCCCTTTGATACCCTTCTGTTGGACGTGGGTGCGCTGCTGGCCGTTGCCGGGATCCTTCTCGGCGGCATGCTTGATTTCCTGGCATTGCGTAAAACGCAGATGACCTGAAGAAAAAAGCGAAAGGTTATTTCCCGTTGTAATCACGAGGCGAAATTATAACGGCGAAATAACCGACGGCGGCTAAAAAAAATATTTGTTGTTTTGTGCGGGATAGTTTTCGGAAATTATTGGAGCCGAATCCGAAACGCTATTTTCCGTTAACCGATTCAGCATTTGAAAGATTGATTTTTCGTTTTTTAATTGTCTTTATATTGATAATTAATTGTTAATTTTTTGTGTATTTTTGACAATGGTTATACCAATTGCCCCTTTTGAGCTATGCTTGGGGATCCTTTCGTAATAAAGCCCGTGGCACGCGGCTTCTGTCTTTAAAATCTACACAATCTGCAACACTTGTGACATGCACGGCAGAACCCGGTAACACCTTCCTGACACAGCCCTAATGATGTTTACAGTAATGTAACCTTCCCGTAAAATGCCCCCACACTTTAAACGCCACCAGACTCCCGTGGAATTGAGGTCGTTAAATGAGACTCAGGAAATACAATAAAAGTTTGGGATGGTTGTCATTATTTGCAGGCACTGTATTACTCAGCGGCTGCGATTCTGCACTACTAGACCCCAAAGGACAGATTGGACTGGAACAACGTTCACTGATTCTGACGGCATTTGGCCTGATGATGATTGTGGTTATCCCGGCCATCTTGATGGCTGTTGGTTTCGCCTGGAAGTACCGTGCGAGCAATAAAGATGCGAAGTATAGCCCTAACTGGTCACACTCCAATAAAGTGGAAGCTGTGGTCTGGACGGTGCCTATTCTGATCATCCTGTTCCTTGCCGTACTGACCTGGAAAACCACTCACGCGCTTGAGCCAAGCAAACCGCTTGTTCACGATGAGAAACCTATTACCATTGAAGTGGTCTCCATGGACTGGAAATGGTTCTTCATCTATCCGGAACAAGGCATTGCTACCGTGAATGAAATCGCCTTCCCGGCGAACACTCCGGTTCAGTTCAAAGTGACCTCCAACTCCGTAATGAACTCCTTCTTCATCCCGCGTCTGGGTAGCCAGATCTACGCGATGGCCGGTATGCAGACCAACCTGCACCTGATCGCTAATGAAGCAGGCACCTACGACGGTATCTCCGCCAGCTATAGTGGCCCGGGCTTCTCGGGTATGAAGTTTAAAGCTATCGCTACGCCAGACCGCGCCGCGTTCGACCAGTGGGTTGAAAAAGCGAAGCAGTCACCAAACACCATGTCTGACATGGCGGCGTTCGAAAAAGTGGCTATTCCAAGCGAATACAACAAGGTGGAGTACTTCTCTAACGTGAAGCCTGATTTGTTCAAAGACGTTATTGGCAAATTTATGGACCACGGTAAGAGCATGGACGTGACCCAACCTGAAGGTGAGCATAACGCACACCAGGGGATGGAAGGCATGGACATGAGCCACGCGGAAACCGCTCACTAAGGGGCCGAGGAAGAAAATGTTCGGAAAATTGACACTGGATGCAGTGCCCTACCATGAACCCATTATCATGGTTACGGTGGCTGCCATTATCATCGGTGGTGCGGCCTTAGTTGGCCTGATCACTTACTTCGGTAAGTGGAGCTACCTGTGGAAAGAGTGGCTGACTTCGGTTGACCACAAAAAACTCGGTATCATGTACTGCATCGTCGGTATCGTCATGTTAATTCGTGGCTTTGCGGATGCGATCATGATGCGTAGCCAGCAGGCACTTGCTTCTGCGGGTGAAGCTGGCTTCCTGCCGCCGCACCACTACGACCAGATCTTTACCGCCCACGGCGTTATCATGATCTTCTTCGTAGCGATGCCGCTGGTTATCGGTCTGATGAACGTGGTCGTTCCGCTGCAAATCGGCGCGCGCGACGTAGCGTTCCCGTTCCTGAACAACCTGAGCTTCTGGTTCACGGTTGTCGGCGTTATTCTGGTAAACCTGTCACTGGGTGTGGGCGAATTCGCACAGACCGGCTGGCTGGCCTACCCGCCGCTTTCGGGAATTGAGTACAGTCCTGGCGTAGGTGTCGACTACTGGATTTGGGCGCTTCAGCTCTCCGGTGTTGGTACAACCCTGACCGGTATCAACTTCTTCGTGACCATTATCAAGATGCGTGCCCCTGGCATGACCATGTTCAAGATGCCGGTATTTACCTGGGCATCTCTGTGCGCCAACATCCTGATTATTGCGTCGTTCCCAATTCTGACCGTCACCATCGCGCTGCTGACCCTGGATCGCTATCTGGGCACCCATTTCTTCACGAATGACATGGGTGGCAACATGATGATGTACATCAACCTGATTTGGGCATGGGGTCACCCGGAAGTGTACATTCTGGTTCTGCCAGTGTTCGGTGTCTTCTCCGAAATCGCAGCAACCTTCTCGCGTAAACGCCTGTTTGGCTACACCTCGCTGGTGTGGGCAACCGTGTGTATTACCGTACTGTCGTTCATCGTTTGGCTGCACCACTTCTTCACCATGGGTGCGGGCGCGAACGTAAACGCCTTCTTCGGTATCACCACGATGATTATCGCAATCCCTACCGGGGTTAAGATCTTCAACTGGCTGTTCACCATGTACCAGGGTCGTATCGTATTCCACTCAGCGATGCTGTGGACCATCGGCTTCATCGTCACCTTCTCTGTAGGGGGTATGACCGGTGTACTGCTGGCGGTACCAGGTGCGGACTTTGTACTGCACAACAGCCTGTTCCTGATTGCGCACTTCCATAACGTTATCATCGGTGGCGTGGTCTTCGGCTGCTTCGCTGGCGTAACCTACTGGTGGCCAAAAGCGTTCGGTTTCACCCTGAACGAAAAATGGGGTAAACGCGCGTTCTGGTTCTGGATCATCGGCTTCTTCGTTGCCTTTATGCCGCTGTACGTGCTGGGCTTCATGGGTATGACCCGTCGCCTGAGCCAGCAGATCGATCCGCAGTTCCACCCAATGCTGATGATTGCAGCAGGCGGTGCGGTGCTGATTGCCTGTGGTATTGCGTCTCAACTGATTCAGTTCTACGTCTCTATTCGCGACCGCGAGCAGAACCGTGACCTGACCGGTGACCCATGGGGTGGCCGTACGCTGGAGTGGGCAACCTCTTCCCCACCTCCTTTCTATAACTTCGCCATTGTGCCGCAGATCCACGAGCGCGACGCATTCTGGGAAATGAAAGAAAAAGGTGAAGCGTACAAGCAACCTGCTCATTACGAAGAGATCCACATGCCGAAAAACAGCGGTGCGGGCATTGTGATTGCCGCCTTCGCAACGGTATTTGGTTTCGCAATGATCTGGCACATCTGGTGGCTTGCGATTGTTGGCTTTGCTGGCATCGTCATCAGCTGGATTGTGAAGAGCTTTGACGAGGACGTGGACTACTACGTACCAGTCCGTGAAGTTGAAACGCTGGAAAAACAGCATTTCGACGAGATTTCTAAAGCGGGGCTGAAACATGGCAACTGATACTCTGGCGCACTCAACTGCCCACGCGCATGAACATGCGCACCACGATACAGGACCGATGAAAGTCTTCGGTTTCTGGATCTACCTGATGAGCGACTGCATTCTGTTCTGCTGTCTGTTCGCGACCTATGCCGTTCTGGTGAACGGCACAGCGGGTGGCCCGACCGGCAAGGATATTTTTGAACTGCCGTTCGTGCTGGTAGAAACCGCACTGCTGTTATTCAGCTCCATCACCTACGGCATGGCGGCGATCGCCATGTACAAAAACAACAAGAGCCAGGTTGTCTCCTGGCTGGCGTTGACCTGGTTGTTTGGTGCTGGGTTCATCGGGATGGAAATCTATGAATTCCATCACCTGATCATGGAAGGTTTCGGTCCGGATCGTAGCGGCTTCCTGTCAGCGTTCTTCGCGCTGGTGGGTACCCACGGTCTGCACGTCACCTCGGGTCTTATCTGGATGGCTGTACTGATGTTCCAGGTATCCCGTCGCGGCCTGACCAGCACAAACCGCACGCGTATCATGTGCCTGAGTCTGTTCTGGCACTTCCTGGACGTGGTGTGGATCTGTGTGTTCTCTGTAGTGTATCTGATGGGGGCGATGTAATGAGTCATTCAAACGATCATGGCGCTTCCCACGGTAGCGTAAAAACCTACATGACAGGTTTCATCCTGTCGATCATCCTCACGGTGATCCCGTTCTGGATGGTGATGAGCGGTTCTGCGTCTAAGCCGGTTATTCTGGGTGCAATCCTGGTGACCGCGGTGATTCAGATTCTGGTGCATCTGGTTTGCTTCCTGCACATGAACACCAAGTCCGATGAAGGCTGGAATATGACCGCCTTTATCTTTACCGTGATTATCATCGCTATCCTGGTAGTCGGTTCCATCTGGATTATGTGGAACCTCAACTACAACATGATGGTTCACTAAGAGCGGCGAGTATGTTTAAGCAATACCTGCAAGTAACGAAACCAGGCATCATCTTTGGCAACCTGATCTCCGTGATCGGAGGGTTCCTGCTGGCCTCCAAAGGCAGCATCGATTACACCCTCTTTGCTTCCACGCTGGTGGGTGTGTCACTGGTTGTTGCGTCCGGTTGTGTATTTAACAATTACATCGACATGGATATCGACAAGAAGATGGAGAGGACAAAAAATCGGGTGCTGGTGAAAGGCCTGATCGCCCCTTCCGTCTCGCTGGTGTACGCCACCTTGCTGGGTATTGCTGGCTTTATGCTGCTGTGGTTTGGTGCTAACCCGCTGGCCTGCTGGCTGGGGGTGATGGGGTTCGTGGTATATGTGGGCGTTTATAGCCTGTATATGAAACGTCACTCCGTCTACGGCACGCTGATTGGTTCACTCTCCGGCGCTGCGCCGCCGGTGATTGGCTACTGCGCCGTCACAAACGAGTTCGACAGCGGTGCGCTCATCCTGCTGGCTATCTTTAGCCTGTGGCAGATGCCGCACTCCTATGCCATCGCGATTTTCCGCTTTAAGGATTATCAGGCAGCGAACATCCCGGTTCTGCCGGTTGTGAAAGGCATTTCAGTGGCCAAGAACCATATCACGCTCTACATCATCGCTTTTGCCGTGGCAACGCTGATGCTCTCTCTGGGCGGTTACGCTGGATACAAATATCTGGTGGTGGCCGCTGCGGTGAGCGTCTGGTGGCTCGGCATGGCGCTGCGTGGTTACAAAGTGGAAGATGATAAAGTCTGGGCGCGCAAGCTGTTCGGCTTCTCCATCATCGCCATTACCGCACTCAGCGTGATGATGTCCGTGGACTTCATGGTACCGGATTCACACAGCCTGCTGACATACGTCTGGTAAGTGTGCTGAATTGAAAAAGCCGGGTTGAACCCGGCTTTTTTTATGCCTGCGGCGTCACGCCTTTCTTCAGTAAAATATTGCCGTACTTCGCCGTCTCGCCCGTCACGACGATGGCAAATGCCTGCTGCGCCCGTTGGTAAAACGCGTAACGGTCGATGCGCACGATCCCCTCCCCTTCTTCGTTGCCGAATAATGCCTGACGGTACCGCGCCTCTACCGCACCATCAAGCGTATCCCCTTCCACGGGTGCCATCATCACCAGCGGTGGCGCATAGCTGTCGAGTTCAAAAAGCGGGATGACGGCAGCCAGTAACTCGCTCACCTGCAGGCCGTCGGCGCGAATAACCTCTGGCCCGAGGCTGTGCGCGGGAAAATGGGCGTCAGCAAAAATAATCTCATCTCCGTGCCCCATTTCCGCCAGGGTTTTAAGCAGCGCGGGTGAGATCAGCGGTGATATCATTTTAAGCATGGTTTTTTCCCTCTGGATAAAAATAGCGGTAGCGATACTCCACGCAGGCGCGAGCCGCAACGGCACTGGCGGCCTCTCCAGTGCCCCACCAGCCGTACAAGGCCGCACCAAGCACCGTCGTTTCACCCTCATCAAGCACTTTAACCGGGATCCCGAGGGCATCGGCTTTAAGCTGATTCCACAGCGCATTGCGGCTGCCGCCGCCCGCCAGCAGAAGCTCGCGCGCCGTAAACTGCGCGATGTTCTCCAGCGCGCCAAGGTTATCTTTCAGTCGCGCCGTCAGCCCCTCCAGCGCCGCGCGGTAAAAGTGGGCAGGCGTGGTGTTGAGCGTCACGCCCTGCCAGCCGGCGAGCGGGGAATCGAGCAGTTGCGTATTCATCGTCACCCCGTCCGCCCCCCTCGGCAGCTGCGCCACCTGAGAAAGGATGGTGTCCCAGCTCGTATCAGGAGACCAGAACAGGCTGCGGATCCACTCCAGCACGCCGGATGCCATGTATTGCGTGCCCGGATTAAACAGCCCCGGCTGGCTGTCCAGCTCACAGGTCGCCCCGGGATAGTGAATGAGCGACGCGGTGTTTACACGCGACGTGCGCGCCATCAGGATCTCCCAGGTCCCCGAAGAAAGAACCGCTTCATCAATCCCCGCCCCCGCGCCAAACAGCGCAAACTGCGTGTCATGCCCGGCGGAGATCACCGGCACGCCGGGAGGCAACCCGAGCCGAGCCGCCGCGACGGGCTGCAGCTCGCCAATAACGTCACCGGGGTACACCAGCGCCGGGAAAAGCGAAGGCGATATCCCCGCCTTCGCGAGAATCGCTTCGCTGAACCGCTGCTGAGCGAGATCGAACATCTGGCTGGTGCCCGCCATGGTGAAATCGGTGGTCATTTTGCCCGTCAGGCGATGGTTGATCAGCGAGGAGATAAAGAGCCAGGCATGGGCGCGCTGCAGCAGGTCGGGACGGTTGTCCCGCAGCCACAGCACTTTGTATAACGTGTTAAAACTAAACTGCCCTACCCCGGTTATTCGCTGCAGCTCTGCCGGGGAGAAGCGTCGGGACGCATTTTCCATTACCGCGACCGTGCGCGGACATTTCCAGCTGATCACCGGGTAAAGCAACTCTCCCGTCTCATCCACCAGCGCGCCATCCACCCCGAAGGTGGTGACGCTTATGCCGCACAGCCGGTACGTACTCAGGACCGCGCCGATCGCCTGACAGCATTGGGCAAATCGCTGCATGATGGCGTCCAGCGACCACTGGTGCCATGCCGGATTTTCAGCCGCGCTTTCGCTGGCGTTTGCGACAGCCGCACGCGCCACAATCTTCCCGTCAGGATCGAGCGCAATGGCGCGCACGTTTGTCGCACCGCAGTCGAGAACCAGAAAGCATTTTTTCATTATGGCCCCCACAGGTTGCCCGCCCGGACAGGCGGGCAGTCAGGGTTAACGTTTGTACAGCGGTCCGTAGTTTTCGCAGGCGCGGTAGTCCTGCCCTTCGACGTCCATTCCGTGCGCACCCCAGGCCGTCGGGCGGTAAATCTGCGCGTCCGGCACGTTATGCATGCACACCGGAATACGCAGCATGGATGCCAGGGTGATGAAGTCGGCCCCGACGTGTCCCACGGTCAACACCCCGTGGTTCGCCCCCCAGTTTGCCATCACCGAATAGACATCGCTGAACGGGCCTTTCCCGGTAAGACGTGGCGCAAACCAGGTCGTCGGCCAGGTGGAGTCCGTACGCTTGTTCAGTACGTCGTGCACCGCGTCGGGCAGATCGACGCTCCAGCCTTCTGCGATTTGCAGTACCGGGCCAATGCCCTTAATGATATTCACCCGGGTCATGGTAAATGGCACGCCACCGCGGGTGAGGAAATGAGACGAGAAGCCACCGCCGCGGAAATATTCATGCACCGCCGGACACCAGCGGGTCGCCGCGAGGCAGGCATCGGCCTCCTGCTGGGTCATCTCCCAGTGCGGCTTGAGGGTGGGTTTCCCGTTAGCATCTTTCTGCTCGGCCGTACCGTCGAGCGCAGCCGAACCGGAGTTAATCAGGTGGATAATACCGTGCTCAGCAAGCCCGGTAAGCTTCTGGCCGGTCACACGCGCCACCGACTCCGGGGACCAGAAGGTGCGCACGTCGGCAAAAATTTGTGCCGTCCCCGTCATCAAATGGCCAAACAGCATCGCCACGCCGTTCAGGCTGTCGTTTTCGGTTGCCACCAGGCAGGGCTGGCGAATGCCGTTCCAGTCGAAGGAGCTGTTGAGCAGCGCTTCTGCGGTATCGCCGTTCGGGTAGTGATCCGTCCAGTGGCGCTGCCCCTGGAAGCCGGAGACGATGGCGTTATAGCCCAGCGACTCCTCCACGCGTCCAGCATCGGCCAGCTTCGCGTTGCCCTGCATCATGTCGCGGATGCACATCGCCATTAGCAGGCTTTCGCGCAGTATCGCCGCGTTTTGCTGCTCGTCGCGCCGATACTGCTGCGCATTTTTGTCCTCGCCAAAGCGGAAATGCGCGTTCGCCCAGCCCAGCGCCAGCTCAAGCTCCTGCTCATCATAGATCTTATGATCGATGCGGCGACGCAGTTCAGTCATGTCCACGGCCTGAACCTTCATGCCAAGCCAGGATTCAAAGAAGTTATGATCGACAATCGAGCCGGCTATCCCCATCGAGACGCCGCCGATGGAGAGATAGCTTTTACCCTTCATGCTGGCAACCGCCAGGCCCGCCCGGGCGAAGCGCAGCAGTTTTTCTTCTACGTCAGCGGGAATACTCTCGTCCCCTGCGTCCTGCACGTTGTGACCATAGATCGAAAACGCCGGGATGCCCTTCTGGTTGTGCGCCGCCAGCGCCGCCGCCAGATACACCGCGCCGGGGCGCTCGGTGCCGTTAAAGCCCCAGATGGCTTTCGGACGCAGGGGATCCATATCAATGGTTTCGCTGCCATAACACCAGCAGGGCGTCACGGTTATCGTCAGGCCAACGTGCGAAGTGCTGAACTTCTCCTCACAGGCCGCCGACTCGGCCATACCGGCGATGCAGGTATCGGCAATCACGCATTCCACAGGCTTTCCGCAGGGATGGCGGAGTTTTTCGCTCAACAGCGCCGCCGTTGCCTTCGCCATGTTCATGGTCTGCGCTTCCAGAGATTCGCGTACACCCAGCCGACGGCCATCGATAACGGGTCGAATGCCAATACGGGGTAACGCTGTTTTTGTTTTCATAGCCCTTCCTCACGTTGGTTAACCTCTCCGTTTCATGGAGCGTAGCCGTACAAAACGCGCATCGACAGCGCCGTTGACCGAGAGATGTGAAATTTGCTAACTCGAATTAGCTTAGGTTTTGCACTGAAAACGAGACAAGAGAATTGTGCAGGATCTGTGAGCAGTTTCACGATGAGCGGTCAAAATTCGATCGGCGTCAGGTATTACGATTCAGCGAAAATAGCCTTATCGGATATTTATCAATAAGTTAATAAATTACCTTTGCACAGCGTCACAATTTGAATACAAATGATTTGGCTAAATTCTGACCCTAAAATAGCTTTTAAAGACGCAAGCTAAGTCGAGTTAGCTTACTTATAAAACCGTTATGCCAGTGATTCATTGCCTTTCCAACACAGGAATCTTGCAATGTCAGAAACTCTTATACAGATGAAGCGGATAACGAAACGCTTTCCCGGCGTCCTTGCGCTGAGCCAGGTTGATTTTGATTTACGTCGCGGCGAGGTGCATGCCCTGCTGGGCGAAAACGGCGCCGGTAAATCGACGCTGATGAAAATTCTGTCCGGCGTGTATCAACCTGATGCGGGAGAGATCCTGTTTGAAGGCCAGCCGGTTTCATTCAGCGATCCGCTCAGCGCCCAGCTGGCGGGTATTACCATCATCCATCAGGAATTCAATCTCTTTCCCGATTTAACCGTCGAAGAGAATATCTTTATTGGCCGTGAGTTTTGCAAAAACAGCCGCTGGCAGCTCGATAAACGAGCGCAGCGCCAGGCGGTTGAGAAAATACTGCAAACCCTGAATTTAAAGATTGCCCCGGATGCCCGGGTCAGTGATTTAACCGTGGCTCAGCAGCAGATGGTGGAAATTGCCAAAGCCATTTCCGTTAACGCAAAAGTGCTGATTATGGATGAGCCCACCGCCGCGCTGACCGAGAGCGAAATAGAGAGCCTGTTCGAGGTGACGCATATGCTCAAGGCCCAGGGAACAGGTATCGTCTACATCTCGCACCGCCTGGAGGAGCTGGCGCTGATTGCCGACCGCGCCACGGTAATGCGCGACGGGCAGTACATCGCCACCGTCGATTACGACAGGGTGCAGATTAGCGAGCTGATCGCCATGATGGTGGGCCGCCATCTCGACAATATCTATCCCAAACGCCCACCGCATCAGCGCACCGAGAAAGTGCTTGAGGTAACTGGCCTGACGCGCAACGGCGTGCTGAAGGATATCGATTTTACCCTCTGGCGCGGGGAGATCCTCGGCCTGGCCGGTCTGATGGGCGCGGGCCGGACGGAGCTTGGCAGAGCGCTGTTTGGGGCCGATCCAATCGACGCCGGCACCCTGACGCTGAACGGCACGCCAACCCGCATCAAAGACGTGGCGGACGCCATTGGCAAAGGCATCAGCTATTTAACCGAAGACCGCAAAAAAGAGGGGCTTGCCCTCGGCCTCTCCGTTGAAATGAACATCATGCTCGGCAATTACCCGGACTATTCCGGCGTGGCGGGCAACGTTGATGAAAAACGCTGCCGGGCGTCCAGCCAAAAACTGGTGGATGCGTTGCGAATTAAAACGCCGCATCTGGAACAGGCGGCCCTCAACCTCAGCGGCGGCAATCAGCAAAAGATCATCATCGCCCGCTGGGTCTGTAAAGACACCGACATTTTAATTTTTGATGAGCCAACCCGGGGAATAGACGTCGGCGCCAAGCTGGAAATTTATGAATTAATGAACCGCCTTGTCGCTAAAGGTAAATCGATCATCATGATTTCATCCGAACTGCCGGAAGTGTTGGGCATGTGCGACCGCATCCTGGTGATGCGCAGCGGTCGTATTGCCGGCGAAATAGAGGCTGAGCACGCCACTCAGGAAAAAATCATGCAATACGCCACGCTGGAGGATTAATCATGTCCGTTACCGTCCCTTCGCCGCAACGCGGGAATGCTTCTGTGAAGATAAATAAAGCGCTACTGATGCGCCTCGCCCCCCTGTTTAGCCTGGTGCTGCTGGTGCTGTTTTTCAGCTTCAGCTCACCGTTCTTCTTTAATACCGAAAATATCATGACCATCGCCCTGCAAACGGCGGTGATTGGCATCATGGCTATTGGCGTCACCTTTGTGATTATCACCGCCGGGATCGACCTGTCGCTTGGCTCGGTGGTGGCCTTTTCAGGCGTTGCAGTGGGGATCGCCGCCGGGTTTGGACTGCCGCTGCCGGTGTGTATTCTGGCGGGCGTGCTGGCGGGCGGCGTGTGCGGCTATGTGAACGCATTTTTGGTGACGAAGATGACCATCCCGCCGTTTATCGCCACCCTCGGGCTGATGATGTCGGTTCGCGGCATCAACATGGTGATGACCGACGGGCGCGCGATTTACTTCTCTGACTACCCGCAGTTCCGAATGCTGGCGCAGGGCCGTCTGTTCGATGTCCTGCCCTATCCGGTGTTTTACCTGGTGATTGTGGCGCTGATTGCCATGTGGATCCTGAAAAAAACGGTGATGGGGCGCTATATCTACGCCGTCGGCAGCAATGAAACCGCAGCGCACCTTTCCGGGATCAACGTGCAGCGGGTGAAGATTTTCGTCTATGCCTTCTGCGGCCTGTTAACCGGCGTGGCCGGGGTGATCCTCGCCTCTCGCCTCAACTCCGGCCAGCCCACCGTGGGGGTGGGTTACGAGCTGGAAGCTATCGCTGCCGTGGTTATCGGCGGCACCAGCCTGATGGGCGGCGTGGGTACCATCGGCGGCACCATCATCGGCGCGTTCATTATGAGCGTGCTGAAAAACGGCCTCAATTTGATGGGGGTCTCCCAGTTCTGGCAGATGGTGGCGATGGGAGTCGTGGTCGTTGCTGCCGTCTATCTGGATACGTTGCGTAAAAGAATGCGTTAGGTTCCCGACATAAAAAAGCCCTGCAAACCCTACTACGGAGCAAAATAATGAAAACCAGCCATATCCTGAGCGCCCTGTCGCTCGCCGCAATCATGACCAGCAGCGCGCTGGCGAAAGAGTTAAACCTGCCGGTGGTCAGTAAAGGCTACCAGCACGAATTCTGGCAAACGGTCAAAATGGGGACCGAAGCCGCTGCAAAAGAGCTGGGGGATAAGACCAGCTACGTAGGCCCGGCGGATGAAACGCAAATCGCCGAGCAGATCCAGCTGGTGGAAAACACCATGGCGCAAAAACCGGACGGCCTGCTGCTGGCTGCGCTGGACGCCAACGCCCTTGCCCCGCTGGTGGAAACCGCCAACAGCCGCGGGATCAAGGTCGTGACCTTTGACTCCGGCGTTAACTCCGATATTCCGGCCAGCTTTGTCGCCACCAACAACCGCAAGGCGGGCGCGCAGGCGGCCGATGCGCTGGCCGAACAGGTCGGCAAAAAAGGCAAGGTGGGCATTATTGCGCACGTTGCCGGAACAACATCGGCTATCGAACGCTCCGAAGGTTTCAGCGAAGAGATGAAGGCGAAGTACCCGGACATTCAGGTGCTGCCGGTGCAGTACAGCGACGGCGATCCGCAAAAAGCGATGGATAAAACCATCGATATGGTTCAGGCCAACCCGGATATCGCGGGCATTTATGCCACCAACGAAGGTTCAACGCTGGGCGTGGCGAACGCCATCGACAGCCAAAACCTGAAAGGCAAAGTCAAAGTCATCGGCTTCGACAGTACCGAAGCGATCATCAACTTCCTCAAGAACGGTGTGATCCAGGGGTTTGTGGTGCAGGACGCATACCAGATTGGCTATCAGGGGATTAAGGCGCTTAATGCGGCGATCGCCGGGCAGACCGTGGCGAAAGAAATTGATATTCCAGTCAAATATGTCAACGCGCAGAATATCAACACCCCTGAAATTGATAAACTGCTGCATCCGTTTGGTAAAAAATAAGGGAGTTCAGGATGAGTGACGGCTATTTCCTCGGGGTTGACGTCGGATCGGCCAGCGTGCGCGCCGGGCTGTACTCCGCACAGGGCGAGCGTTTGCGCTTCGCGACCCGCCCGATTTCGCAGTTTCGCGCCGACAACGCGCGCGTAGAACAATCCTCTGCGGAAATCTGGCAGCAGGTTTGCGCCGCGGTACGGGAAGCCGTCAATGCATCCGGGGTCGCCCGCGACGCGATCCGCTCCATAGGGTTCGACGCCACCTGCTCGCTGGTGGCGCTGGACGCCCAGGGCCATGGCCTGAGCGCGTCGCCGGACAGCCCGGCGGCGCAGGACATTATTATGTGGATGGATCACCGGGCGCAGGAGGAGACTGCCCGCATCAATGCCACCCGCGACCCGGCACTTGGCTACGTGGGCGGCGAGGTGAGCATTGAGATGGAGCTGCCAAAGCTGCTGTGGCTTAAAGAACGCCATCCTGAAACCTGGAACAACGCCTGGCGCTTTTTCGATCTGGCTGATTTTCTGGTGTGGAAAGCGACCGGTCAGGACGTCGCCAGCCTGTGCACCCTCACCTGCAAGTGGAACTATCTGGCGCACGAGGCGCGCTTCAGCGATACGCTGCTTCAGGCCGTGGGGCTGGAGAGCCTGCTGACCAAAATCCCAGAGACGATCCTCGACGTGGCCGACCGCGCCGGCACGCTAAGCCCGCTGGCCGCACAAGAGCTGGGATTACCCGAACACGTTATTGTCGCCAGCGGGATGATTGACGCCCACGCGGGCGGCGTGGCGCTGACCGGCGCACAGCCTGAAGGTACGCTGGCGCTGATTAGCGGCACCTCAAACTGCCATATGCTTGCCAGCCAGACGGCGATCTTTACTCCCGGCGTCTGGGGCCCGTACTGGGGGGCGATGCTTCCCGGCTACTGGCTGACGGAGGGCGGGCAAAGCGCCGCGGGCGCGCTGGTTGACTGGACGCTGCGCGAGCATCACGCCAGCGCGGCGCTGTTTGCCAAAGCCGAGGCGGCGCAACGCCATCCGGTCGCGGTAATTAACGACTGGGTGGCCGCGCTGGAGCAGGAAGAGAAATACCCGACCCGTAACCTGCATGTTCTGGCGGATCACCACGGCAACCGTTCCCCGCGCTCGCGCCCGGACGCCCGGGGGAGCGTAGTGGGGCTGACGCTAGAAACCGGCGAGCGCGCGCTGGCGAGGCTCTACCTTGCGACGTTGCAGGCTATCGCCTACGGCACGCGGCATATCATCGACACCCTGCACAATCACGGTCACAGGCTGTCGCGCATTGTTATCTGCGGCGGGGCGACCCATAACCGGCTGTGGCTGCGGGAGTATGCCGATGCCACCGGCTGTCACATTCACCTTCTGGCTGAAGAAGATGCCGTTACGCTGGGGGCTGCACTCTGTGGCGCGGTTGCCAGCGGCGCGTGGGCAACGCTGTCCGACGCGACCCGGGCGATGGTCAACACCGGCGACGCCATCGCCCCTCGCCCGGAAACCGCCACCTTCCACCAGCAAAAATATGCCGCCTACCTGGCGCTATGGACCCAGCAGCAGGCGCTTAATCAACTGATGCAACAGGAAATGTAATGGCAGGATGCGTATGCTTTATCTGCGGTTTTTCACACACGAAAAGGATTGAGGCGTAGCGATGGCCAAAACAGTTGAACAGATAGCGAAGGATCTGAATTTATCCGTTACCACCGTGCGCCTGGTGCTGGGCGGCAAAGCCGGGCAGTACCGGATCAGCATGAAAACGCAGGCCAGAATCAATGAACACGTTGAGCGCTACGGCTACACCCTGAATCATTCAGCACGCAGCCTGAAGCTGAACAAAACCGAGACGCTGGGGCTGATCGTCCCCAATATCTCGAACGTGTTCTTCGCCACGCTTGCAGAAAAGCTGGAGCTGCGCTGCCGCCGTTCGGGCTATCAGCTGATGATCAGCTGTACCTACAACGACGTGGACTATGAGAACAAGCTGGTCAGAGCCCTGATGGCGCGAAACGTCGATGGCCTGTTTATCGTCCCCTCGACGCTGGAAAACCAGCAGCATCATCTGCGGCAGATCCAAAAGCCGCTGGTGCTTCTCGACCGGGATTTTGGCTTCACCGACAACGCGCTGGTGGAGAGTCATAACGAAGCCGGTGGCGATGAACTGGCGCGCAGCATGTTGGGCGTCAGCGATACCCCGCTCTGGTTCCTGGTAGGCGATACCGCCCTGCCGAGCATCACTGACCGACTTAACGGCTATTTGCATGCCCTGAACACGGCGGGCATTGATCACCGCGACTGGGTGATTGAAGGCCCGGACAATACGCCGCAGGGAGGATATGCCCTGATGGACAAACTGATCGACAGCCATGGCGTGCCCCAGGCCTTTATCGCCTCGTCGCTCCCGGTGCTGGAAGGGGCAATCGAGGCGCTGCGCGCGCGCGCCGGCACCGTGCCGCAGCACATCAATATCGGTACGTTCGATGAACACCCCATGCTGGGATTCCTGCCGAACAGCGTCTGGTCGATGCAGCAGGATGAAGATACCTGGGCGGAAAAAGCGTTTGAGCTGATGCAACGAGCCATCGACGGCGAAGCGGTCAACGAGACGGCGAAGGTGGATATGAAGCTGGTCAAACGTTCCCGTCAGTAAAAATAAAACTGTACCCGGAGAATAAAAATGGAACGAGCCAGATTAGCCAGAGACATCATCGACACCTGCCTTGAGATGACCCATCTGGGATTGAATCAGGGCACCGCAGGCAATATCAGCGTGCGCTACCGCGACGGCATGCTGATCACGCCGACCGGCATTCCCTACGAGCGCCTGACCGAAGAGAGCATCGTCTACGTTGATGCCGGGGGTCGCCACGAGGAGGGGAAGCTGCCGTCCAGCGAATGGCGTTTTCATCAGGTGGTGTATCAAACCCGCCCGGAAGCCAACGCGGTGGTGCATAACCATGCCGTCCACTGCACGGCGGTTTCGATACTCAATCGTCCGATCCCGGCCATTCACTACATGATCGCGGCCGCGGGCGGCAACTCAATCCCCTGCGCGCCCTACGCCACCTTCGGCACGCGGGCGTTATCCGAACACGTTGCCGTTGCCCTGCGCGATCGCAACGCCACGCTGCTGCAGCATCATGGGTTAATCACCTGCGAAGAGAGTCTCGAAAAAGCGCTGTGGCTGGCACAGGAGGTGGAAGTGCTGGCAAAACTGTATCTGACAACGGTGGCGATTGTAGACCCGGTTCCGGTGCTGGATGACGACGAAATTGCCGTCGTGCTGGAGAAATTCAAAAGCTACGGCCTGCGCGTGGAAGCGTAATTTTTTTACCCGGGGGTGCTTTTATTACACCCTCGTAATATCTCTTAAACAAACACCTATTTACCACACTTATCACCCCGCCTAAACTATGGCCTGCTTTTTGGTAGAGGTGGTAATGAACGATTATAAAATGACGCCGGGCGAGTTGCGCGCGACCTGGGGTTTAGGGACTGTTTTCTCGCTACGTATGCTTGGCATGTTTATGGTCCTGCCTGTTCTGACCACGTACGGCATGGCGCTTCAGGGCGCCAGCGAAGCGTTGATTGGCCTGGCCATTGGTATCTATGGTTTAGCCCAGGCCATTTTCCAGATCCCCTTTGGCCTGCTGTCAGACCGCGTGGGCCGTAAACCGCTTATCGTCGGCGGGCTGCTCGTCTTTGTGCTCGGCAGCGTGATTGCCGCCCTCTCCGACTCCATCTGGGGGATTATTCTTGGCCGCGCCCTGCAAGGCTCCGGCGCGATTGCCGCTGCCGTCATGGCGCTCCTGTCGGATTTAACCCGCGAGCAAAACCGCACCAAGGCGATGGCGTTTATCGGCGTCAGCTTTGGCGTCACCTTTGCCATCGCGATGGTTCTCGGCCCGATCATTACCCATCACCTCGGCCTGCACGCCCTGTTCTGGATGATCGCCGTGCTGGCGAGCGTGGGTATCGCCTTAACCCTGTGGGTGGTGCCGGACAGCAAAAACCACGTCCTCAACCGTGAGTCCGGCATGGTGAAAGGCTGCTTCAGCAAAGTGTTGGTTGAACCGCGCCTGCTGAAGCTGAACTTCGGCATCATGTGTCTGCATATTCTGCTGATGTCGACCTTTGTCGCCCTGCCGGGCCAGCTGGCGGCTGCGGGCTTCCCGGCGGAAGAACACTGGAAAATTTATCTGGTGACGATGCTCATCTCCTTCCTCTCGGTGGTGCCGTTTATTATCTATGCCGAAGTGAAGCGCAAGATGAAGCGCGTTTTCGTGGGCTGCGTGGCGCTGCTGCTGATTGCGGAGATCGTGCTGTGGGGCTCCGGCCCGCACTTCTGGGAGCTGGTTGCCGGCGTGCAGCTGTTCTTCCTGGCGTTTAACCTGATGGAAGCCCTGCTGCCGTCGCTGATCAGCAAAGAGTCTCCTGCGGGCTATAAAGGCACGGCGATGGGCATTTACTCCACCAGCCAGTTCCTCGGCGTGGCTATCGGCGGCTCGCTCGGCGGCTGGGTGGACGGCCTGTTTGACTCGCAAACCGTATTCCTGATGGGGGCGCTGCTGGCGATGGTCTGGCTGTTTGTCTCCAGCACCATGAAAGAGCCACGCTACGTGAGCAGCCTGCGCGTTGAAATCCCTGAGGGCATAGAGATTAGCGAAACGCTGAAACAGCGGCTTGAAGCCACGGAAGGGGTGAATGAAGTGCTTATCGTCCCGGAAGAGCGCAGCGCCTATGTCAAAATTGACAGCAAAGTCACCAACCGGTTTGAAGTGGAGCAGGCGCTAAACGCCTGAAAAAATGCCCGGTCTGACCGGGCATTTTCGTCTTAATCGCGGAAGTTTTTAAACTGGAACGGCTGTCCCAGATCGCCGCCGCGGATCAGCGCCATTACGCCCTGCAAATCATCACGGGATTTACCGGTAACGCGGATCTCTTCGCCCTGGATCTGCGCCTGGACCTTCAGCTTGCTGTCCTTGATGAGCTTAACGATTTTCTTCTGCACCGCGCTCTCAATACCCTGCTTGAGTTTGGCTTCAACAAACCAGGTTTTCCCGCTGTGGACAAACTCTTCCGGCACGTCCAGCGAGGTGCCTTCAATGCCGCGTTTTAACAGCTTGGCGCGCAGAATATCGAGCAGCTGATTGACCTGGAAATCAGACTCGCTCAGCACTTTAATGGTCTTATTTGCGTCGTTCAGCTCAAACGTCGCCTCAACGCCACGAAAATCGAAACGTGACTCAACTTCACGGCTTGCGTTATCCACGCCGTTGCGGACTTCCTGGATATCAACTTCGGAAACAATATCGAAAGATGGCATCTTTTCTTCTCCCTTCATTTTTGTTGCGTTGCATAATACCCGTAACGAGGCATAACGAGAAGCTTAGCTGACGGCGCTATACTTAGGCCGTAACACCTGGCGCAGTTGCAGGTGAGGAGGAACAATGAAAATAACAGTGCTCGGATGCGGGGCGCTTGGTCAGCTGTGGCTGACGGCGCTGTGCAAGCACGGACACGAGGTACAGGGCTGGCTGCGTGTGCCACAGCCCTATTGCAGTGTAAACCTGATTGATGAAGACGGAAGCATCTTTAACGAATCACTCATCGCCAACGATCCGGATTTTCTGGCGCAAAGCGATCTGCTGCTGGTCACGCTGAAAGCGTGGCAGGTTTCAGATGCGGTAAAAGCCCTGGCGGCCCAACTCCCCCCGACATCGCCTATTCTGCTGCTGCACAACGGCATGGGAACCCTTGATGAGCTGAAAAGTATCGCGCAGCCGCTGCTGATGGGCATTACCACGCACGCCGCGCGTCGGGATGGCAACATCATCGTCCACGTTGCCAGCGGCGTAACGCACATCGGCCCTGCCCGCGAACAGGATGGCGACTACAGCTATCTGGCTGACGTTCTGCAAAGCGTGCTGCCGGACGTGGCCTGGCACAACACTATTCGCCCGCAGCTGTGGCGTAAGCTAGCGGTGAACTGCGTGATAAATCCGCTGACCGCGCTGTGGGATTGCCCCAACGGCGAGCTGCAAAATCATCCGCAGGAGGTTGCCGTGCTGTGTGCCGAGGTGGCGGCAGTGATTGAGCGTGAAGGCCTGCACACGTCGGCGGAGGATTTACGCTATTATGTCGACCAGGTAATTGATAGTACGGCAGAAAATATCTCGTCGATGCTGCAGGACGTTCGGGCGCTACGCCATACCGAAATCGACTATATCACCGGCTATCTGTTAAAACGCGCTCGCGCGCACGGTGTTGCAGTGCCGGAAAACGCCCGCCTGTATGACCTGGTTAAACGTAAGGAGAGTGAATATGAGCGTGTCGGCACTGGTCTGCCTCGCCCCTGGTAGCGAAGAAATGGAAGCCGTGACCACCATCGATGTGATGGTACGCGGCGGTATCGCCGTCACAACGGCCAGCGTGGCCAGCGACGGCAATCTGGCTGTCACCTGCTCACGCGGCGTGAAGATCCTCGCCGATGCGCCGCTGGTGCAGGTGGCGGATGGCGATTACGACATCATCGTGCTGCCTGGCGGTCTGAAAGGCGCGGAGTGTTTTCGCGACAGCCCGCTGCTGGTTGAGACCGTTCGTCAGTTTCACCTTTCAGGGCGCATCGTCGCCACTATCTGCGCCGCAGCCGGCACGGTTCTGGTGCCGCACGATCTCTTCCCGATTGGCAACATGACCGGCTTCCCTGCGCTCAAAGAGACCATCCCGGAAGATCAGTGGGTGGACAAGCGCGTTGTCTGGGACCCGCGCGTCAACCTGCTCACCAGCCAGGGGCCAGGTACGGCGATTGATTTCGGGCTGAAGATTATCGACCTGCTGGTCGGGCGCGAGAAGGCCTACGAAGTGGCTTCGTCGCTGGTGATGGCGGCGGGAATTTATAATTTCTACGAAGCCTGATGCATAAAAAAGCCGGGTGACGGCTACGTCTTACCCGGCCTACAAGACCACAACGCAGGCCCGGTAAGCGCTCGCGCTACCGGGCAAGAACGCTACGGGCGATACACCTTCACATTGGCAAAGCCCTGCTCACGCAGATAGAGCGCCTGCAGACGGCTCATCACGCCACGCTCACACCACAGCAGGTAGGTTTTGCTCTGATCAAGATCGCCGAATTTGGTGCTCAGCTTGTAGAACGGCAGAGACACGACCTCAACGCCTTCAACCTGCAATGGTTTGTCGTCCTGCTCGTCAACGGAGCGAATATCAAGGATCGCGTCGTTAGCGCCGAAACCGCTGACGGTTTCAACTTCTACGACGTCCTGCTGAGTCTGCTGAGCGATCTCGCGGATATCGATGTTCGACGCTTCCGCCACCACCTTATCCAGGATTGCGAAATCAAAGTTTTCTTCTTCCGCTTCGATTTTCGCCTTCACCGCCTTCACGGTTGGGCTTTTCGAGATCACGCCGCAATATTCCGGCATGGTACGGGCGAAATCTTCAGTGCCGATTTCACGCGCCAGATCGATGATGTGCTCTTTGTCATGGGAGATCAGCGGGCGCAGGATCAGCGTGTCGGAGACGTTATCGATCAGGCGCAGGTTGGTCAGGGTCTGGCTCGACACCTGGCCCAGCGCTTCGCCGGTGACCAGCGCCTGCACGCCGTAGCGCTCAGCCACTTTCGACGCTGCGCGCACCATCATGCGCTTGAGCACCACGCCCATCTGACCGTCGTCGACCTTCTCCAGGATTTCACCGACAACCGGTTCAAAGTTGATCGCCACAAAGCGTACACGGTGGGAGCTACCGAAGCGGTTCCACAGATAATGCGCCACCTGACGTACGCCAATTTCATGCGCCGCGCCTCCCAGGTTGAAGAAGCAGTAGTGAACGCGACAGCCACGACGCATCAGCATATAGCTGGAAACGCCGGAGTCAAAACCGCCAGAGATCAGCGACAGCACATCTTCCTGCGTGCCGATCGGGAAGCCGCCGATACCTTCGTAGCGGCCTTTCACCAGCAGCAGGCGATCGTTCTCGATTTCGAGATTCACGGTCACGTCAGGGTGAGTCAGACGCACGCGCGCCGTTTCAACGTGCTGGTTCAGACCGCCGCCAACGTAGCGTTCCACTTCAATTGAGCTGAACTCATGCTTGCCGCGACGCTTCACGCGCACGCAGAAGGTTTTGCCTTCGATCTGATCGCGATACTGCGCCAGCGCCTTCTCAAAGATGTCATGCAGGGAAGTGAAGGGTACATCTTCCACTTCCAGAATATGGTGGATACCCGGAATGCGGGTCAGCGCGTCGCGAATATCCAGACGCTTGTTTTCGTCTTTCGCGCGAACTTCTACGTGGTCCCAGTGACGCACCACGGCAAGGGTGTCATCGTAGTGCTTTAATACGTTACGGATGTTCCCGGTGAGAATTTTAATAAAGCGCAAACGCACAGATTGGCTTTTGATGGTGATTTCAGGGAACAATTTAATGATAAACTTCATGGCGGCAATGTTTCTTAGGCAAGCGATAAGGCTTGTAATGGAAAAGTACAGCAGCCCCTATAACCGAAGGCTGCTTCCAGGCGCGCAAGTATACCACCATCGCGCGGCTCCTGTGCACATTGCGCGTTATTTGATAATTGCCCCGAGTCCGTTACCATGTCGGGGCTGAGAATATAAGAGTCAATTCACTATGCCGAAGAAGAACGACGCACCGGCCAGTTTCGAAACTGCGCTGAATGAACTGGAGCACATCGTAACCCGTCTTGAAAGCGGCGATTTACCGCTGGAAGAGGCGCTGAACGAATTCGAACGCGGCGTGCAGCTGGCGCGCCAGGGGCAGGTCAAACTGCAGCAGGCCGAGCAGCGCGTACAGATCCTGCTCTCTGATGCCGAAGATGCCAAACCTGCGCCCTTCACACCGGACGCCGAGTAAATGGATTTTGCCACCGAGCTTCAGGCGCGCGTTGTGCGCGCCAACGACGCCCTGCGCCGTTTTATCGCGCCACAGCCTTTTCAGAACACTCCACTGGTTGAAGCCATGCACTATGGCGCACTCTTGGGTGGAAAGCGCCTGCGGCCGTTCCTGGTGTATGCCACGGGCAACATGTTCGGTATCAGCGACGCCACGCTGGACGCCCCGGCCGCTGCCGTTGAGTGTATCCACGCCTATTCGCTGATCCACGATGATTTACCGGCCATGGACGATGACGATCTGCGTCGCGGCCAGCCGACGTGCCACATTAAGTTTGGCGAGGCGAATGCCATTCTGGCCGGAGACGCCCTGCAAACGCTGGCATTCTCGATTCTGAGCGATGCGCCGATGGTCGAAGTGAGCGATCGCGATCGTCTGGCCATGGTGTCCGAACTGGCGATGGCCAGCGGCGTGGCCGGCATGTGTGGCGGACAGGCGCTGGATCTGGAAGCCGAAGGCCGTCAGGTGAATCTTGAACAGCTGGAGCGTATTCATCGCCATAAAACGGGGGCATTAATACGTGCCGCCGTTCGACTGGGGGCATTGAGCGCCGGGGAGCAAGGGCGGAAAGCCCTGCCGATTCTGGACAGATACGCAGAAAGCATCGGTCTGGCGTTCCAGGTTCAGGATGACATTCTGGATGTGGTGGGCGATACTGCAACATTGGGTAAACGTCAGGGTGCGGACCAGCAGCTTGGCAAAAGTACCTACCCCGCCCTGCTGGGACTTGAGCAAGCCCAGCGTAAAGCCCGAGATCTGATAGAGGATGCCCGTCAGTCGCTGAGTCAGCTGGCCGCGCAATCCCTGGATACCTCGGCACTGGAAGCGCTAGCGGACTACATAATCCAGCGTAATAAATAAACTACCTATCTCGATGAGCCTTTGATGAGTTTTGATATTGCCAAATACCCGACACTGGCGTTAGTGGACTCCACCCAGGAGCTGCGTCTGCTGCCGAAAGAGAACCTGCCGAAGCTGTGCGACGAACTGCGTCGCTACCTGCTCGACAGCGTCAGCCGCTCCAGCGGCCATTTCGCCTCCGGGCTTGGCACGGTTGAACTGACCGTGGCGCTGCACTACGTCTACAACACGCCGTTCGATCAGCTGATCTGGGACGTGGGACACCAGGCATATCCGCACAAAATTCTGACCGGACGTCGCGATAAAATTGGCACCATTCGTCAGAAAGGCGGCCTGCACCCGTTCCCATGGCGCGGTGAGAGCGAGTATGACGTGCTGAGCGTCGGCCACTCGTCCACGTCGATTTCTGCCGGGATCGGGATTGCCGTTGCCGCCGAAAAAGAGAATAAACAGCGCCGCACCGTCTGCGTTATTGGCGACGGCGCGATCACCGCGGGCATGGCCTTTGAGGCGATGAACCACGCGGGTGATATCAAGCCAGACATGCTGGTTATCCTCAATGATAACGAAATGTCGATCTCCGAGAACGTCGGCGCGCTGAATAACCATCTGGCGCAGCTGCTTTCCGGCAAGCTCTACTCCACCCTGCGGGAAGGCGGCAAAAAGGTCTTCTCCGGCGTGCCGCCAATCAAAGAGCTGCTCAAGCGTACGGAAGAACATATCAAAGGCATGGTTGTGCCGGGCACGCTGTTTGAAGAGCTGGGCTTTAATTATATCGGCCCGGTCGACGGCCACGACGTGCTGGGACTGGTGACCACGCTCAAGAACATGCGTGACCTCAAAGGGCCGCAGTTCCTGCATATCATGACCAAAAAGGGACGCGGATACGAACCGGCGGAAAAAGATCCGATCACCTTCCACGCGGTACCGAAATTTGACCCGACCAGCGGCTGTCTGCCAAAAAGCAGCGGCGGCATGCCGAGCTACTCCAAAATCTTTGGCGACTGGCTGTGCGAAACCGCCGCGAAAGACAACAAGCTGATGGCCGTAACACCTGCGATGCGTGAAGGCTCGGGTATGGTGGAGTTCTCCAAAAAATACCCTGACCAGTATTTCGACGTGGCGATTGCCGAGCAGCACGCGGTGACCTTCGCCGCCGGGCTAGCGATTGGCGGTTACAAGCCGATTGTGGCGATCTATTCCACCTTCCTGCAGCGCGCCTACGACCAGGTGATCCACGACGTGGCTATCCAGAAGCTGCCGGTGCTGTTTGCTATCGACCGTGCGGGCATCGTCGGTGCCGACGGCCAGACGCACCAGGGGGCGTTCGACCTGTCATTCCTGCGCTGCATTCCTGACATGGTGATCATGACCCCGTCAGATGAAAACGAATGTCGTCAGATGCTTTTTACCGGCTACCACTATCAGGATGGCCCAAGTGCGGTTCGCTATCCGCGCGGCAACGCCGTGGGGGTCGAACTTAAGCCGCTGGAAAAACTGGCGATCGGCAAAGGCCTGGTCAAGCGTCGCGGTGAGAAAGTCGCCATCCTCAACTTCGGTACGCTGATGCCGGAAGCCGCTCAGGTCGCCGACACGCTGAACGCGACGCTCGTCGATATGCGCTTTGTGAAACCGCTCGACGAGGCGCTTATTCTTGAGATGGCCGCCAGCCACGAGCTGCTGGTCACGCTGGAAGAAAACGCCATTATGGGCGGCGCGGGCAGCGGCGTGAACGAAGTATTGATGGCGAACCGTAAATGGGTGCCGGTACTGAACCTCGGCCTGCCGGATCACTTTATTCCGCAGGGCACCCAGGACGAAGCCCGCGCGGCGATTGGCCTTGACGCCGCCGGTATCGAAGCCAAAATCCGCGCCTGGCTGGCATAATCCCTCCCCTTTTCCGCTCCTGCTATGCTTAAACATCAGGTTTAAAAACAGCAGGAGTGGAACCATGCAATACACAACATTAGGAAAAACAGACCTCAAGGTTTCCCGACTTTGCCTGGGCTGCATGACGTTTGGCGAGCCTGACCGCGGGAATCACGCCTGGACGCTGCCGGAAGAGAGCAGCCGCCCCATCATCAAACGCGCCCTTGAGGGCGGCATTAACTTCTTTGACACCGCCAACAGCTACTCCGACGGCAGCAGCGAGGAGATCGTGGGCCGCGCCCTGCGCGATTTTGCCCGTCGTGATGAGGTCGTCGTTGCGACGAAGGTTTACCATCAGGTCGGCGATCTCGCCGAAGGGTTGTCCCGGGCGCAGATCCTGCGCTCCATCGATGACAGCCTGCGCCGCCTGAACATGGATCACGTCGATCTGCTGCAGATCCACCGCTGGGATTACAAGACGCCCATCGAAGAGACGCTGGAGGCCCTGAATGACGTGGTCAACGCGGGCAAAGCGCGTTATATCGGCGCGTCGTCGATGCATGCGTCGCAGTTTGCCCAGGCGCTGGATCTGCAGGCGCAGCACGGCTGGGCGCGATTTGTCTCAATGCAGGACCATTACAACCTGATCTATCGCGAAGAAGAGCGCGAGATGCTGCCCCTGTGCTATCAGGAAGGGGTAGCGGTGATCCCGTGGAGCCCGCTGGCGCGGGGACGCTTAACCCGCCCGTGGGGGGAAACGACAGCCCGCTCGGTATCGGATGCGTTCGGTAAAACGCTGTATGAAAATACGGAAAGCAGCGACGCCGTGATTGCGGAGCGCCTGGCGGGCATTGCAGATGACACCGGCGCAACGCGCGCGCAGGTGGCGCTGGCATGGCTGCTGAGCAAACGTGGCGTTGCGGCACCGATTATCGGCACCTCGCGCGAGGAGCAGCTGGACGAACTGCTGAACGCGGTAGACATCACGCTGACGCCAGAACAGATTGCCGAGCTTGAGACGCCGTACGAGCAGCATCCGGTGGTAGGGTTTAAATAAACAAAAGCCGGGTGGCGGCTTCGCCTTACCCGGCCTACAAAATCATATGCTCGCGTAGGCCGGGTAAGGCGAAGCCGCCACCCGGCAACACGGAGCGTACAAAATCACCCGAAGTGATCGTACCCTTTCCAGTCGAGCGTGACCGGCGCGCCATCCCGGACAAACTGCAGCCCTTCGCTTTCCGGCATAATCTGCCCGATGCAGGTAAACCGCGCGCCCAGGTGCCCTAACGCAACGTCCAGCGTCCCGCGGTTCAGTTCCGGAACGGTAAAGCACAGCTCGTAATCTTCACCACCGGACAGCGCCCAGCGCAACGCCTGCTCAGGCGCTGTGTGACGCAGGAGCTGTTCTGACAGCGGGAAAAGGTCGAGATCGACACGCGCACCTACGCCGCTGGCCTTGAGGACATGACCGAGATCGGAGATCAGGCCATCAGACAGATCGATAGCCGAACTGGCGCGATCGCGCAGCGCCTGGCCGTGCAGAATACGCGGCGTTGGGCGCAGATGGCGTTTGACCAGATACGCCGCATCGTCTTTATCTTCAACGGTTAAACGGTCCTGAAGGATCGCCAGCCCTGCGGCGCTATCCCCCGGCGTACCGGTAACGTAAATCCAGTCGCCCGGTTTGGCCCCGGAACGCTTCAGGGCCCGTCCAGCGGGAACATAGCCGTGGATCGCCAGGGTCATGGACAGCGGCCCGGCCGTGGTGTCTCCCCCGATCAACTGCATATCGTAATAGTTGAGCTGATCAAACAACGCATCGCTAAAGACTTCAAGCCAGACTTCATCGACATTCGGCAGGGTTAAGGCCAGCGTCAGCCACGCGGGATCGGCCCCCATCGCCGCCAGATCGCTGACGTTAACCGCCAGCGCTTTATACGCCAGGTCAGCAGGATCGATATCGGGAAGGAAATGACGTCCGCACACTAAGGTGTCGGTGCTGATAGCCAGCGTCTGTTTTTCAGGAATATTGAGAAGTGCACAGTCATCGCCAATGCCAGTTTCAACATCAAGACGAGAGGTTCTGACACGGTCGAAATAACGGGCAATCAGGGAGAATTCGCCGCATGCCATACGTTATGCCTCAGCAAATAAAAGAAAAAACCGGAGCCGCACTGCCGGTGAGGCAGTGCAAGACTCCGGTTTGCGGATCACTTTTTGTGGGGACGGATCGCAGGTGCGGCTTTATCCAGCACGCCGTTAACAAACTTGTGGCTGTCTTCAGCGCCGAAGGTTTTCGCCAGTTCGATCGCTTCGTTGATGGCCACTTTGTACGGCACATCATCACGTTTGGACAGCTCGAACAGCGCGATACGCAACACTGCTTTTTCAACCTGACCCAGCTCTTCAAGAAGACGGGACAGGTATGGCTTCATCAGGCCATCGAGATACGCGCTATTAGTCGCCACTCCCGACAGCAGTTCACGGAAGTACAGAACATCGACGTCTTTCACGTCCTGTTCTGACAGGAACTGGTACTCAACATCGGCGATGTCGTTGTGGGACAACTGCCAGGAGTAAAGTGCCTGAACGGCACATTCACGGGCGCGGCGACGAGCAGCAGGTTTCACGGAATTCCCCTTACAAAAAAATCAGGCCTTAATGGCTTTCAATACGTTGATCATTTCAAGCGCGGTCAGTGCAGCTTCTGCACCTTTGTTACCGGCCTTGGTGCCAGCGCGTTCGATGGCTTGTTCAATACTTTCGGTGGTCAGCACGCCAAACGCGACAGGAATTTCAGCGTCCTGGGCGACGTGTGCCAGACCATTGCTTGCACCGCCCGCTACGTATTCGAAGTGCGCAGTGCCGCCACGAATAACCGTACCCAGGGCAATCACCGCGTCGTATTTACCGGTTTTCGCCAACGCGCCCGCTGCCAGTGGCAGTTCGTAAGCACCTGGAACCCAAACAACGGTAATGTTGTCATCTTTTACCTGGCCGATACGTTTCAGGGCGTCAATTGCACCTTCCAGCAGGCTGTCGTTGATGAAGTTGTTGAAACGCGCAATGGTGATGGCGACGCGAGCGTCCGGGGTAGCTACAGCAGCTTCAATAATGTTCATACTCTTCCTTTACGGGTTCATTTGGCCCCGCAGGGGGGCGGATTTTATCATAATACTTTGCATACTGCTTCCCTATTTCGGGAGCAATTATGCTGTCGTTAAGTGCAGGCAAACATCCGGGCCTACCGGACGGATCTCGCTGAATTTGAGTTGCGGTGCATCGGCCAGTTTTTCAAGGCCAGGCAGCACAAACAGGCCGCGCGCGTCGTTGCCCAACAGCACAGGGGCAACGTAGACAATCAGCTCGTCCACCAGCCCCGCCTGCAACAGCGCACCGGCCAGCGTCGGCCCTGCTTCAACCCAGATGCTGTTCACCTGCTGCTTGCCCAGCAGCATCATCAGCACCACTAAATCAAGATGGCCGTTGTGTTCCGGCACCATAATGCTGCGAACGCCTTCCGGCCATTGACGCGAATCGTCTTTGGTGCGGGCAAACAGCGTTTCACCGGGCTGGTGCACGATACGGTGTTCAGGCGTAACGCGGTTCTGGCTATCAATCACAATGCGCAGCGGCTGGCGCAGGTTTTCCTGCGGGTAGAGCGCCTGGGTATCGGCGTTCAGTTCGTCCCAGCGCACGGACATCGCCGGATCGTCGGCCAGCACCGTTTCACTGCTGGTGAGGATAGCATGGCTTTGCGCGCGCAGACGTTGCACATCGCGCCTTGCCTGCGGCGAGGTGATCCACTGACTTTCACCGTTGGCCATCGCCGTGCGGCCGTCCAGAGATGCGCCCAGCTTAAGCTGAATATAGGGGAACCCGGTTCGCATACGCTTCAGGAAGCCTTTGTTGAGGGCTTCCGCATCCTGCATCATCAGGCCGTGGCTAACGTCGATCCCTTCCTGCTGCAAGCGGTACAGCCCGCGCCCGGCCACCTGCGGATTCGGATCCTGCATAGACGCGACAACGCGCGAGACACCTGCCGCAATCAGCGCTTCACAGCACGGCGGCGTGCGCCCGTGGTGGCTGCACGGCTCCAGCGTCACGTAGGCGGTTGCCCCCCGCGCCTTTTCGCCGGCCATCCGCAACGCGTGGACCTCGGCATGCGGCTCACCCGCGCGGTAGTGGAACCCTTCGCCGACGATCTCGCCGTCTTTCACGATAACGCACCCTACGTTCGGATTAGGATGGGTGGTAAAACGCCCGCGCTGCGCCAGCTTCATGGCTCGCGCCATGTAAATCTCATCCTGCATGCGTTTAATCCTGTAAGCGGGCGATCTCTTCGCCAAACTCTTTGATATCTTCGAAACTGCGGTAGACCGAGGCAAAGCGGATATAGGCAACTTTATCGAGCTTTTTAAGCTGCTCCATCACCAGGTTGCCAATCATTTTGCTTGGCACCTCGCGCTCCCCTAACCCACGAAGATGCGATTTAATGTGGTTTAACGCCATTTCGACGTCATCTGCACTGACGGGCCGTTTTTCCAGCGCTTTTAGCATCCCGCTGCGCAGCTTCTCTTCATTGAACGGCTCGCGGACATCGTTGCTTTTGACCACGCGCGGCATCACCAGTTCGGCCACCTCAAAGGTGGTGAAACGCTCGTTGCACACCAGACACTGCCGACGGCGGCGTACGGAGGACCCTTCGCCCACCAGGCGAGAGTCGATGACTTTGGTATCCACAGCGGAGCAGAATGGGCAATGCATACGGTATCCCTGTTATCTGGTTAACTGAGTTTCATTTTACCCTGATCTGGCCCGACAACAAAGGAAGAGCTTTTTGAGACAAAGGATCTATGCCTGACGACAGGATGCTGGCTACCATTACACGCATCCGTTATTTCAAGGGAAATAAACGCAATGACAAGACGTTACCTAAGAATTCTCCTGGTGGGAAGCCTCTTCACCCTTAGCGCATGCGCACAGCAAACTGAAGTCCGCGAGATGAAACAAAGCGTGAATACGCTTAACACGGCGATGGACAAACTGAATAAAGAAACCGTGAAAATCACGCAGCAAAACGCGCTGAATGCAAAATCCGCCAGCGGTGTGTATCTTCTGCCCGGTGCCAATACGCCTGCGCGCCTGAACAGCCAGATCGGCATGCTGAAAATGTCGCTGGTTAACCTCGCGCCGAACGCCGAAGGCACGCGCGCCACGCTGCGTATTCAGGGCGAATCCAACGATCCGTTGCCGGCGTTTAGCGGCACCGTAGAGTGGGGGCAGATCCAGGGCACCACGGAAAGTTTCCAGGAGGTGAACGTGAAGAATCAGCTGATCACGGCCCCTGCCAGCACGCTCGCGCCGAGCGATGTTGATATCCCGGTTCAACTGAACGGCCTCACGCCGGACCAGTTAGGCTTTGTTCGCATCCACGACATCCAGCCCGCCGCGCAATAATCCTCCTCTTTAGCGGAGTACGCTGTTACTCCGCTAACATTTACACGCTGAAAACATTGGCAACATAAATGGTTGTCGATACAATCCCCGCCGTTTAAAGTACGCAAACGTGAACGCAATCGATTACGTATGTGAGAGAACTGTGAAACAACACGTATTTTTGTGAGCAGGGATTCCTATAATAGGCTCCGCAGAAACACGAAATATTTAGAAACGCAATTCGCGCATTTTTCACTCCCGGAAGGGAATTTCAATCAGTGGCATGATTATGAAAAAAACATTACTCGCAGCCGGTGCAGCGCTGGCATTGTCCTCCTCTTTCACTGTTAACGCAGCGGAAAATAACAAACCAGAATATGTTTCCGACTGGTGGCATCAGAGCGTTAACGTGGTGGGCAGCTACCACACCCGTTTTGGACCGCAGATCCGCAACGATACCTACCTGGAATACGAAGCGTTCGCTAAAAAAGACTGGTTTGATTTCTACGGCTATATGGATGCGCCGGTCTTCTTCGGCGGTAACACCGACGCGAAAGGTATCTGGAACCACGGTTCTCCGCTGTTCATGGAAATCGAACCACGTTTCTCCATTGATAAGCTGACTGGCACCAGCCTGGCGTTTGGTCCGTTTAAAGAGTGGTACTTCGCAAACAACTACATCTACGACATGGGCCGCAACGCCTCCGGTCGTCAGAGCACCTGGTACATGGGTCTGGGTACGGACATTGAAACCGGCCTGCCAATGAGCCTGTCCATGAACGTCTACGCGAAATACCAGTGGCAGAACTACGGTGCCGCGAACGAGAACGAGTGGGACGGCTACCGTTTCAAAGTGAAATACTTTGTGCCACTGACCCAGCTGTGGGGCGGCAACCTGAGCTACATCGGCTTCACCAACTTTGACTGGGGTTCAGACCTGGGCGATAACGATTTCCGCGACCTGAATGGCCGTAAAGCGCGCACCAACGACTCCATCGCCTCCAGCCACATTCTGGCGCTGAACTACGATCACTGGCACTACTCTGTCGTGGCGCGTTACTGGCACAACGGTGGTCAGTGGAACGATGACGCCAGCCTGAACTTCGGCAACGGCGACTTCAGCGTGCGTTCTACCGGCTGGGGTGGTTACCTGGTGGTGGGTTACAACTTCTAATCTTTGCGGGATTCGCCCGGTGGCGCTGCGCTTACCGGGCCTGGGATCCGAAATTGTGCGGGCTGATGCCCTCACCCCTACCCTCTCCCACGGGAGAGAGTGCAAAGACAAAAAAAATCCCGGTCAACAGACCGGGATTTTTTTATGCGGAAGACGCTGTCTTACGGCAGAATTGACGGCTGATCCGCCCCTTCTTTTTCGACCTTCTGCTGCAGCAGGTGCTCACGCTTCATGCCGAGTTTCAGTGCCAGCGCGGACGCCACGTAGATGGACGACGCCGTACCGATAGAGACACCAATCAGCATGGTCAGCGAGAAGCCTTCCAGTACCGGGCCACCGAAGAGATACAGCATCAGGATAACCATCAAGGTGGTACCGGATGTGATCAAGGTACGGTGCAGCGTCTGGGTCAATGACACGTTAAAGATTTCGTACGGCGTACCGCGACGGATCTTACGGAAGTTTTCACGGATACGGTCAGATACCACGATACTGTCGTTCAGTGAGTAACCGATAACGGACATCAGGGATGCCACAATCGTCAGGTCAATCTCAATATGGAACAGAGACAGTACGCCCATGGTGATCACCACGTCGTGCGCCAGGGCGATAACCACGCCTGCCGCCAGTCGCCACTCAAAGCGGAAACCAACGTAAATCAGGATGGAGATCAGCGCCACCATCAGCGCCATCGCACCGGTTTGCGCCAGGTCCGCACCCACGCTTGGGCCGACGAACTCAATACGCTTAACCGTCGCATTCTGGCTGGTCGTTTCGTTAATGACGTGAACGACCTTGCTGCCCAGCTCCTGGCTGCCGTTGGCATCGTGCACCGGCGGCATACGCACCATGATGTCGCGACTGCTGCCGAAGTTCTGCAGCAGCGGCTCTTCGAAGCCCGCTTTCTGCAGCGATTCGCGCATCTGGTCCATATCGACCGGTTTTTCCAGGGTGATTTCAATCACCGTACCACCGGTGAAATCGAGACCCCAGTTAAAGCCTTTCACACCCATAATGGCGATGGAGAGAATCAGGAGAAAACCTGAAATCCCGAAGGCCCAGTAGTCCCAGCGCATAAAGTCCCAGACTTTACGGCCGTGGTTCAATTGTTCAACAGTATATTCCTGTGCCACAACGCACTCCTCAGATAGACAGCTTTTTGACGCGCTTGCCGCCATACAGCAGGTTCACGATGGCACGGGTGCCGACAATAGCGGTAAACATTGACGTTGCAACACCGATACCGGTCGTAATTGCAAAGCCTTTGATAGCGCCAGTCCCCACTGCATACAGGATAAGAACCTTAATCAGTGTTGTTACGTTCGCATCGAAGATGGAGCTAAACGCCCCTTTATAGCCTTCTTCAATCGCCTGCTGCACAGAGCGACCGTTGCTCAGCTCTTCTTTGATACGTTCGTTTATCAGTACGTTCGCATCGACCGCCACCGCAAGGGTTAAGACGATACCCGCAATCCCCGGCATGGTCAGCGTTGCCCCCGGCAGCAGAGACATGATACCGATGATCAGCACCAGGTTTGCCACCAGCGCGGAGGTCGCAATCAGACCAAACTTCTTGTAGAAGAAGATCATGAAGAGAATAGAGACCACCAGACCGGCCAGACACGCTTCCAGACCCTGTTTGATGTTCTGCATACCCAGGGTTGGACCAATGGTACGTTCTTCAACAATCTGGATTGGCGCAATCAGCGCACCGGCACGCAGCAGCAGAGAGAGCTGACGCGCTTCGTTCGGGTTGTTGATACCGGTAATACGGAAGCTGTTACCCAGACGAGACTGGATGTTGGCGATGTTAATCACCTCTTCCTCTTTCACCAGCACAGAGCGACCGTTAGCGTCTTTCTTACCGCTGTCTTTGTACTCCACGAACAGGGTCGCCATCGGTTTGCCGATGTTGTCCTTGGTGAAGTTAGACATGATGTTACCACCCGCGCTATCAAGCGAGATGTTAACCTGCGGCTGGTTGTATTCGTCCTGGCTGGAAGTGGAGTCGGTGATATGGTCACCGGTCAGGATCACGCGTTTGTACAGCACAACGGGCTGGCCTTCGCGAGTCTGTTTCACTTCGGAGTCGCCTGGCACACGGCCAGAAGCGGCAGCCGACTGATCGACGTTGGTATTCACCAGGCGGAATTCCAGGGTTGCGGTTGCACCCAGAATCTCTTTCGCACGCGCAGTATCCTGGATACCCGGCAGTTCTACCACGATACGGTCAGCACCCTGACGCTGTACCAGCGGCTCGGCCACGCCCAGCTGGTTTACACGGTTACGCAGAATGTTGATGTTCTGCTGAACAGCGTATTCACGGGCTTCACTCAGACGCGCATCGGTCATGACCGCACGCAACTGGTTGCTGCCCTGGGAGGTGATCACCAGATCGCGATGACGTTGAGACAGGTAAGTCACAGCCTGGTCGCGTGCCGCGCCGTCGCGGAACGTGATGCTCAAGCCGTAGTTATCTTCTTTACGCACGGTCGTGTAGGCGATGCCTTTTTCACGCAGATCGCTGCGCAGGCTGTCGATATTCTGTTCCTGCAGCTTGCCAAGGGCAGTGTCCATATCCACTTCCATCAGGAAGTGAACGCCACCACGCAGGTCAAGACCGAGTTTCATTGGCTCTGCGTTCAGCGCAGCCAGCCAACGTGGGGTTGCAGGAGCAAGGTTAAGCGCCACGACATATTTATCACCCAGCACGCCCATCAGCGCTTCACGGGCGCGGAGCTGCGTGTCGGTGGTGTCGAAGCGAGCAAGAATTGCGCCCTCTTCCAGTGCCACAGACTTAGCGGTAATTTTTTCTTCTTGTAACGTTTTCTGGACCTGGATCAGCGTTTGCTCACTGGCGGCGACACCGCGCGCGCCAGTGATTTGAACGGCCGGATCCTCACCATACAGGTTGGGAAGCGCGTACAGCAGGCCGACGATAATCACGACGACCAGCATGATGTACTTCCACAAAGGATAACGGTTTAACACGGCAGTTCCCTTTGGGAAAAGTTGGGATTACAGCGCCTTCATGGTGCCTTTCGGCAGAACGGCAGCTACGAAGTCACGTTTGATAACCACTTCAGTGGTGTCGTTCAGGGCGATAGCAATATAGCCGCTTTCAGCTACTTTGGTTACGCGACCGACCAGGCCACCGTTGGTCAGCACTTCATCGCCTTTCGCGATGGAGTTCATCAGGTTTTTGTGCTCTTTGGTGCGTTTCTGCTGTGGACGCAGGATCATGAAGTAGAAGATCAGACCGAACACAACCAGCATCAGAATCAGAGACATTGGGCTGCCCTGTGATGGCGCGCCAGTTGCTGCTACCGCATCAGAAATAAAAAAGCTCATTCAAATTCCCTCATTATTAAAATTAATCAACGTTCAACGGCGGAACATCCCGACCCTGACGTTGGTAGAAATCGGTCACGAAGCTCTCTAATTTACCCTCTTCGATAGCCTTACGTAAACCAGCCATTAAGCGCTGATAATAACGAAGATTATGAATGGTATTGAGACGCGCACCTAAAATCTCGTTGCAACGATCGAGATGATGCAGGTACGCACGAGAATAATTGCGACAGGTATAGCAATCGCACTCGGAATCGAGCGGGCTGGTGTCACTCTTATGCTTCGCGTTACGGATTTTCACCACGCCATCGGTCACAAACAGATGCCCGTTACGCGCGTTACGGGTTGGCATGACGCAGTCGAACATATCAATGCCGCGACGAACGCCTTCCACCAGATCTTCTGGTTTACCCACACCCATCAGGTATCGCGGTTTATCGGCCGGGATTTGCGGGCAGACGTGCTCCAGAATGCGGTGCATGTCTTCCTTCGGCTCACCCACAGCCAAACCGCCGACAGCGTAGCCATCAAAGCCTATCTCTACCAGACCTTTAACGGAGATATCACGTAAATCTTCGTAAACGCTGCCCTGAATAATGCCGAACAGCGCATTTTTGTTCTGCAGGGCGTCAAAACGGTCACGGCTGCGCTGCGCCCAGCGCAGGGACATTTCCATTGAACGCTTGGCGTAATCCCAGTCTGCCGGGTATGGCGTACATTCATCGAAGATCATCACGATATCGGAACCGAGATCGTACTGAATCTCCATGGATTTTTCCGGATCGAGGAAGATCGGATCGCCGTTGATCGGATTACGGAAGTGCACGCCTTTTTCGGTGATCTTGCGGATATCGCTCAGGCTGAAGACCTGGAAACCGCCGGAGTCGGTAAGAATAGGGCCTTTCCACTGCATGAAGTCGTGCAGGTCGCCGTGCAGCTTCATGATTTCCTGGCCCGGGCGCAGCCACAGGTGGAAGGTGTTGCCGAGGATAATTTGTGCGCCAGTGGCTTCAACTTCTTCCGGCGTCATCCCTTTTACGGTGCCGTACGTGCCCACAGGCATAAACGCGGGGGTTTCCACCACGCCGCGATCAAACACCAGGCGACCGCGGCGTGCGCGACCGTCGGTGGTATCAAGTTCAAATTTCATTTTTTCTCCGACGTCAGAAAAACAGTCCAACGTTGTAAAACGGTGCCGCGGACTTATTCCCCGACACGCTCATTCAAAGCCTGCGGATTGTACGTGATAAACATCGCGTCCCCGTAGCTAAAAAAGCGATATTTTTGTTCTACCGCAGACTTGTAGGCCGTCATCGTGTGCTGATAACCCGCGAAGGCCGACACCAGCATAATTAATGTTGATTCAGGCAGATGGAAATTGGTTACCAGCGCATCAATCACTTTGTACTGATAGCCTGGGTAGATAAAGATTTGGGTATCGCCAAAGAACGGCTCGATAAGATCGGTTTTTGCCGCCTGCGCCGCGCTCTCAAGTGAACGCACGGAGGTTGTCCCGACCGCCACAACACGGCTTCCACGCGCTTTCGCCGCCAGCACCGCGTCAACCACCTCCTGCGGCACTTCGGCATACTCGGAGTGCATGATGTGATCTTCAATGCTGTCTACGCGTACCGGCTGGAACGTCCCCGCGCCAACGTGCAGCGTGACGAATGCCATCTCAATGCCTTTTGCGCGCAGCTTTTCCAGCAGCGGTTCATCAAAGTGCAGGCCCGCCGTGGGGGCAGCCACCGCGCCAGGCTTCTGGCTGTAGACGGTCTGGTACAGCTCACGGTCAGACTCTTCATCCGGGCGCTCAATGTACGGCGGCAGCGGCATATGGCCGATGGCGTTGAGGATATCCAGCACCGTGCGTTCGTCGTTAAACTCCACCTCAAACAGCGCATCGTGGCGCGCGGTCATGGTCGCGTTAATGCTCTCGTCATCGCCCAGCAGCAGCTCTGCGCCCGGCTTCGGCGCTTTCGAGGCGCGAATATGTGCCAGAATACGTTTATCATCGAGCATACGTTCAACCAGCACCTCAATCTTGCCGCCGCTGGCTTTACGACCAAACAGGCGCGCCGGGATCACGCGGGTATTGTTAAACACCAGCAGATCGCCAGGGTTGAGCTTGTCGAGCAAATCGGTGAAAGTACCGTGCGTCAGCTCGCCCGTCGGCCCGTCCAGTGACAGTAAACGGCAGCTACTGCGCTCAGGCATGGGATAGTGAGCAATCAGGGATTCAGGTAATTCAAAGGAGAAATCGGCGACGCGCATGACGTATACTCGTGACTTAAAAACAGGCGGCATAGTCTAGTGCTCACACCCTTTTGCTGCAACAACTAGCCGCCCCCGGACAAATAAAACGCATGAATTTTCTCGCTCACCTGCATCTTGCTCATCTCGCAGAAAGCTCTTTATCCGGCAACCTGCTGGCCGATTTCGTGCGCGGCAACCCCGCCGAGGCGTATTCCGCAGAGGTTGTCGAGGGGATCTTTATGCATCGCCGGATCGACGTCCTGACCGATAACCTGCCGGAAGTGACCGAAGCGAAAGCATGGTTCCGCCCCGAAACCCGCCGCGTCGCGCCAATTACGCTCGACGTCATGTGGGATCACTTCCTGTCGCGCCATTGGGAACAGCTGTCGCCGAACCTGCCGCTGCCGGAATTTGTACGCTATGCCCGTCAGCAGGTGGCGATAATTTTACCGGACTCCCCGCCGCGTTTTGTCAATCTCAACAACTATCTGTGGTCTGAACGCTGGCTGGAGCGGTATCGCGAGATGGATTTTATCCAGAACGTCCTGAACGGCATGGCCAGCCGCCGCCCGCGTCTCGATGCGCTACGCGATTCCTGGCACGACCTGGACACGCACTACGACGCGCTGGAGAGCCGTTTCTGGCAGTTCTACCCGCGCATGATGGCGCAGGCGAAAAACAAACAGCTGTAACAGGATCTGCATTGATAGGTAAAAGCTGGCTGAACGATTGTCAGCACCTCTTTGTCTTATGGCTGCACACTCTCTATACTGGCCCGCGTTGCGTTCCAAATAACCTTAGTATCTACAGGAGAATCATATGGTTCTGGTAACTCGTCCGGCTCCGGATTTTACGGCTGCAGCAGTTCTGGGCAACGGTGAAATCGTTGAAAACTTCAACTTCAAACAGCACACCAACGGTAAAGCGACCGTTCTGTTCTTCTGGCCAATGGACTTCACTTTCGTTTGCCCGTCTGAGCTGATCGCGTTCGACAAACGTTATGAAGAATTCCAGAAGCGTGGCGTGGAAGTCGTTGGCGTCTCCTTCGATTCTGAATTTGTACACAACGCATGGCGTAACACCCCTGTCGACAACGGCGGCATCGGTGCGGTGAAATACGCGATGGTTGCGGACATCAAACGCGAAATCCAGAAGGCTTACGGTATTGAGCATCCGGACGCAGGCGTTGCGCTGCGCGGTTCTTTCCTGATCGACGCGTACGGCATCGTTCGTCACCAGGTTGTGAACGATCTGCCGCTGGGTCGTAACATCGACGAAATGCTGCGCATGGTTGACGCGCTGCAGTTCCACGAAGAGCACGGCGAAGTGTGCCCGGCTCAGTGGGAAAAAGGGAAAGAAGGCATGAACGCGTCTCCGGACGGCGTGGCTAAGTACCTGTCTGAGAACGTATCTAGCCTGTAATCGGCACGGTTTACGAAAAAGGCCCGCTTATGCGGGCCTTTTTGTTTGTGCGTTTCCCCCCTCACCCCAACCCCCTCCCTCAAGGGAGAGGGGGCAATCCGTGCGGAAAACGCTTTCGCTCCCTCGCGTTAAAACGCGAAGCATGAACAGCCAAGCACGCCCCAGAACGCCTGCTCGTCCGATACCGGAATCGATGACTGGCGCGCGATACCGTGCGCGTGCCCATGCACCCCGCAGCTGCCGATACACTGATGCATCTGAACCACGGCGCCAACGTGATTGGCTGCAGGCGGCGCAGAGCGGTAATGGCCTGGCACTTTCACCACCGGTGACCACTCCGGCACTACCGGAACAGGCGGCGGCGACAGCGGGCTGAACTGCCCGGCGGCATACACCACCTTGCCATCGACCACCGTCAGCACCGATTCAATGCCCTTAATCTCCTCCTCCGGCACGCTGAAGTAGTCTTTCGACAACACCACCAGATCCGCAAGCTGCCCTTCGACCAGGCGGCCCTTCTTGCCCTGCTCGCTTGAGAACCATGCGCTGCCCGCCGTCCACAGCTCCAGCGCCACGTCGCGCGGCAGGCGGTTGTTATCGTCATACATTGCCAGCCCACCCACGGTGCGCCCGGATACCAGCCAGTAGAGCGCCGTCCACGGGTTGTAGCTTGCCACCCGGGTTGCGTCGGTACCTAACCCAACCGGCACCTCCAGCTCCAGCATTTTGGCCACCGGCGGCGTGTGTTTCACCGCCTCTTTGCCGTAGCGATCGACAAAGTACTCTCCCTGGAAGGCCATACGATGCTGCACCGCGATCCCGCCGCCCAGGGCCTTCACGCGCTCGATGTTGCGCTCGGTGATGGTCTCCGCGTGGTCAAAGAACCAGTGCAGGCCGTTAAACGGAATATCTCGGTTGACCTTCTCGAATACGTCCAGCATACGGCTGATAGATTCGTCATAGGTAGCGTGCAGGCGGAACGGCCAACGGTGCTCTACCAGATGGCGCACCACGCGCTCCAGCTCGTCTTCCATCCCTTCCGGCAGGTCCGGACGCGGCTGGAGGAAGTCTTCAAAATCCGCCGCCGAGAAGACCAGCATCTCGCCCGCGCCGTTGGCACGGTAAAAGTCCGTTCCCTGCCCCGGCTTGAGCATGTCGGTCCAGCGCTCAAAATCTTCCAGCTCCTGTTTCGGACGCTGGGTAAAGAGGTTGTAGGCAATACGTACCGTCATCTGCTCTTTGGCGTGCAGCTCGGCGATCACCTCGTAATCTTCCGGGTAGTTCTGGAAGCCGCCGCCCGCGTCGATGGCGCTGGTCAGCCCAAGGCGGTTCAGCTCGCGCATAAACTGGCGCGTGGAGTTCACCTGCTGCTCAATCGGCAGTTTCGGCCCTTTCGCCAGCGTGGCGTACAGGATCATGGCATTCGGTTTGGCGATCAGCATCCCGGTCGGATTGCCGTGGTTATCGCGCACGATCTCACCGCCCGGCGGGTTTGGCGTCTCTTTGGTATAGCCGACGGCTTTAAGCGCCGCCCGGTTAAGCAGGGCGCGATCGTAGAGGTGCAGGACAAACACCGGGGTATCCGGCGCCGCTTCATTAAGCTCCTCGATGGTTGGCATCCGGCGCTCGGCAAACTGGAACTCGCTCCAGCCGCCTACCACGCGCACCCACTGCGGGGAAGGCGTACGGTCAGCCTGATCTTTCAGCATCCGCAGCGCGTCCACCAGAGACGGCACGCCTTCCCAGCGCAGCTCCAGGTTGTAGTTCAGCCCGCCGCGGATCAGGTGCAGGTGCGAATCGTTCAGGCCGGGAATGACCGTACTCCCCTTCAGGTCAACAATCTGGGTGCCCTGGGTCGCAAAGCTCATGATGCGATCGTGATTCCCCGTGGCAAGGATCTTGCCGTTGGCGATGGCGACCGCTTCCGCGAGCGGATTGTCGCGATCGAGGGTGTGGATCTTACCGTGGGTGAAGATCAGTGTGGCAGTGTGGGACATAAGGTCCTCCTTTGGGCCGACTCAGGCTTTTTTCAGCCATCCGGCAAACAGACGGGTCACGATGGGCATCCATAGCCAGACCACCAGCGCGACGACACAGGCATCGTTAATCAAATGCAGCAATAAAGAGCCTTTCAGACCAGGAAGTAGCGCCCCGGTTACCTGCGGCACCACGTTGGTGCTGGGGAAAATCACCAGCAGCGTGATAAGAAACTGCTTCCACTGCTTCGGCTTGCGGATGTGCGGTTCGGGCGGGGTAAACCAGAATGCCGCGTCGGTGCGCACTTCGGTTTTGTCTCCTTCCGCCAGTAACGGCTCAATCTCTTTCACCAGCGCGTTACGGGTTTCAGACTGCGTCCACGCATAGAGGTGTTCGGGGGTGTCGAAACGAATAATGATCGTCCACAACTGCTGTCCTTCCTGGGGGCGGATCACGTTCGCGCCAAGGTGTCCGGGAAAGTCCGCCGCAATGGGCATAATTTTGCCAAGCCACTGTTCGTACCGCTCAGCCTGTCCCGGAAGAAGCGTGTGAGCAATCACCAGCGTCACATGAGATGTTTGCGCCATATAAATTCCTGGTCAAAATCGGGCGGGAAAGACCCGCCCTGAAAGGCTTAAGCTTTACGCTCAGGCGCGCCATGTACGAGGGTATAGGCATAATCGACACCCATGCCGTACGCGCCGCTGTGCTCGCGCACCAGGTCCATCACCGCATCGTAGGTGCCTTTACGTGACCAGTCGCGCTGGTACTCAAGCAGAACCTGCTGCCAGGTCACCGGCACCGCACCGGCCTGTACCATACGGTCGATAGCGCGTTCATGGGCATCCACTGAAGTGCCGCCGGAGGTGTCGGTTACCACGTAGACTTCAAAGCCCTCATCAAGCGCCATCAGCGCCGGGAAGGTCAGGCAGACTTCGGTCCACAGGGCAGAGATGATGAGTTTTTTGCGGCCCGTCGCTTTTACCGCCGCAACAAACGCGTCATCTTCCCAGGAGTTCATTGAGGTACGTTCAATCGGTTTGACGTCAGGATGAACTGCCAGCAATTCTGGCCAGATATAACCACTAAAACTTTTTGTTTCGACTGAGGTATAGATAACCGGTACATCAAATATTTTGCCGGCTTTCGCCAGGGCAACCGTATTATTCTTTAATAATTGTCGGTCAATATTAGCGACTCCAAAGGACATTTGTGGCTGGTGATCGATAAAAATCAATGCGGAGTTTTGTGGGTCAATCAGTTCACGAATAGACATAAAAGTACCTTTTAATCAATATGTTAAAAGCCAACGTTTGTGTGTGCTAAATGAGAAAGGGCCCTGACTGATTAAGCAAATTGAGTATAGCGAGAATTGATTAAGAGGATATTAAAGAAATTTGTCTCCTCTGGTGAATTAAACAGAACAAGATCGAATATATTCTGCGGCAGGAAATAAACACCTGCCGCGATTAAGGATTAATTGCCGAACCAGATACTGGCGGAAACGGCAGGTAGCGACAGGATATTTTCCTGAATGGTGCCTTTTCCCTCTTTAAGCAGCCACGTTTTTACGTTTAGCAGCGGAGAGTGGTCCAGCACCACCTCACAGGCTTCACCGCGGTTTATCGCCACCAGCACGCGCTGCTGGTTATAGACGCGGACAAACACCACCACGTTATCGTGGGCGTAGACCACCTGACAGCCGCCGTAGCGCAGGGCGAGACTCTGTTTACGCACTTTCGCCAGGCGTTGATAGAGGCTAAACAGAACCTTGTCCTGTTTTTCTGGCTCCCATGGGAAGGTTTTGCGGCAGAACGGATCGTTATTGCCATCCAGCCCCACCTCATCGCCGTAGTAAATGCAGGGTATGCCCGGCCAGGTAAAGAGCCAGGTAACGGCCAGCGGCAGGCGCGCCACGTCCTTACCCAGTAGCGATTTAAAGCGGGCGGTATCGTGGCTGTCCAGCTGGTTGAACATCCTGAGCTGCTGCTGATGCGACAGGCCAGCGCGGTAGTTATCCATCCACGCCATGCAGGTTTCAGCGTCGATATGCTGCGGATCGTAAGAGATATCCGTGTTGGCAAGGAATCCCCACAGCGGGAAGGTAAAGCCGCGATAGTTCATCGACGCATCTTCCGCATCGGCCTGCAGCCACTGGCGGGCGTCGCCAAAATGTTCACCAAAGACGAACGCGTCGGGGTTGGCGACTTTCGCCGAGTGGGTGATTGCGGCAACGTGGATCAGGTTGTTTCGCGCCCCACCCGCTTCGCCCAGCATATGCACCACGTCCAGCCGCCAGCCGTCCATGCTCCACGGCGCCTTCAGCCAGTGGCGCACAATGCTCTCTTCGCCACCGTAAATCTCATTCACCAGCGTGGGCGACTGAAAATCCAGCTTCGGCAGGCTGGGATAGCCCAGCCAGTCGAGCGCGCGCCCTTCCTCATCGAAGCTGTACCAGTCGCGCTGCGGCGAATCCGGGTTGTGGCACGCGCCGCCCATCGACTGGTTATGGCGGTCAAACCAGGCGTGCGAATCGCCGCTGTGGTTGAATACGCCGTCCAGAACCAGACGCATACCTTCGCGCTGCGTATTTTCCCGTAAGCGCAGGAGCGCTTCATCGCCGCCAAACTGCTCGTCAACGTGACGATAGTCCTGGGTATCGTATTTGTGCACGCTCGGGGCTTTAAAGACCGGGTTCAGGTACAACGCGGTGACGCCGAGGGACTTCAGGTACGGAAGTTTTGCGCTGATCCCGTCGAGATCGCCGCCGTAAAAGGTCGAGCCGCCCGCCTGCGCGGTAAGCGGTTCATCCCATGCTTTCAGGATAATGTCGTGCCCTGCCGCATGGTGGTAATAGACCTTATCCTGATCCGCGGTCCGCTTTTCGCTTCGGGCAAAGCGGTCCGGGAAAATCTGGTAAAAGACCTGGTCATTAACCCACTGCGGGCCGTGATCGGGATAATCCACCGCGAACTGCTCCAGGCGCGCGGGCGGGAAACGGCTGAACCCCTGCGGAGTGAACCACAGCTGGCGGTTATTCCACAGCAGTTTAAAGCTATAGCGCCGACGCGGCTGGCCGCTGCCCAAATCAATATTCGCCCGCCACGCCGTCACCCCAGGCTGCGGCTGGATGCGCTGTTTGTGCATTTTCAGCGTCGTTTCTTCGTTATCCACTTCAGCGCGAAGCGTCACGCGTTCAGGCTGATTTTCTCCCGCCAGCCAGAGCGTAATCACCAGATTGTCTTTGTTTTGCTTAACAAATGGGGCAACCGGAAGGTGCCAGGCATTTAACATCACGAATCCCCTTTGATGAAATTGACGTCACCTTGCCACAGGGTAGTTAAGGTTAGCTCACCATGAGGGGATTTATTGGGGGAGGAGGACGGGGGAGGAGGCATCAGGCCCCTCTCCCACAGGGAGAGGGGAAAGAGGATTACTGCGCTTGCGCCAGCTGACGGTCATGGCGGCGTTTAAACACCCAGCCCACCAGCAGCAGGACGATCCACGCCAGGCCGACGTACAGCGAAATGCGGGTATCCGGGTGATAGCCAATCAGACCGATGATAAACACCAGGAAGATCAGCCCGGCCACGGTGGTTGGTACCCCGCCCGGCACTTTAAACTTCAGCGCCTTAACCTCGTCCGGCGGCAGCCGACGGCGGAATGCAATCTGCGACAGCAAAATCATGATCCACACCCACACGGTAGCGAACGTGGCCAGCGAGGCAATCACCAGGAAGACGTTTTCCGGCATGATGTAGTTCAGGTAAACCGAGAACAGCAGCGCAACGGTCATGACCACCACCGTCACCCACGGCGTACCGCGGCGCGACGTTTTGGCAAACACCTTCGGCGCGCTGCCCTGCTCCGCCATGCCGTGCAGCATACGGCCTACGCCAAACACGTCACTGTTGATCGCGGAAAGCGACGCGGTGAGCACCACGAAGTTCAGAATGCTGGCCGCAAAGGCAATGCCCATGTGCTGGAAGGTCAACACGAACGGACTGCCGTTGGTGCCCACCTGGTTCCACGGATAAATGGACATGATCACGAACAGCGTCCCCACGTAGAACACCAGAATACGCATCGGCACGGAGTTGATGGCGCGCGGAATGGATTTCTCCGGGTCTTTCGCTTCGCCCGCGGTAATACCGATAATCTCGATCCCACCGTAGGCAAACATCACCATCTGCAGCGACATCACCATTCCAAGCCAGCCGTTGCTGAAGAAGCCACCGTTGGTCCACAGGTTATGGATCCCGGTCGGCTGCCCGCCGTTACCAATACCCCAGATGATAATGCCGAAACCGGCGAGGATCATGATGATGATGGTCGCGACTTTGAAGAAGGAGAACCAGAACTCCAGTTCGCCAAACACCTTCACGCTCATCAGATTCACGGCGCAGATGATCAGCACGACGCTCAGCACCCATATCCAGTGCGGGACGGCGGGGAACCAGACGCCCATATAGATCCCAAACGCCGTGACGTCGGCAATTGCCACTATCAGGATTTCAAAGCAGTAGGTCCACCCGGTAATGAAGCCCGCCAGTGGGCCGAGGTTTTCCTGAGCATAACGCGAGAAGGAGCTGGCGGACGGATTATGAACCGACATCTCCCCGAGCGCGCGCATAATGATGTAGGCCGCCACGCCGCCGATGATATAGGCCAGCAGCACGCTGGGACCGGCCATTTTGATGGCATCTGCCGAGCCATAAAAAAGACCGGTACCGATAGCAGAGCCCAGCGCCATAAAGCGGATGTGGCGAGTGCTCAGTCCACGTTTAAGTTTGTTAGTGCTTTCCATTTAAGTCTTGCCATTCAACACGAAAAAACAAAAAACCACGGGGCCTTAAGCCCCGTGGTTAAACACTTTGTTGCCGTTGATTAATGGGCGTTCGATGTTACCTGACGCCCTGCTGCACGGTCCCAGACAATAGCCAGAACCAGCGCGACAACGGTAGGCAGCAGCCAGGCCAGACCTTGCTCGGACAGCGGCAGACGCTGTGTCCAGCCAGGCAGCACTTCACTGAATGCCGATGCTTTAATCCCGTCAAGGATACCAAAAATCAGGCTGATAAACATGGCCGGCGCAATAATTCGCGAGGAGTTGTTCCACCATGGACGGGTAAAGCTCAGCACCACCAGCACGATGCACGGCGGATAGATGGCCGTCAGCACCGGAATAGAGATTTGAATCAGGTGGCTCAGCCCCAGGTTGGATACCGCCATGGAGAAGATGCCAAGGATAAAGACCAGCGTGCGGTAAGAGAGCGGCAGATACTGAGCAAAGAACTCCGCACAGGCGCAGGTCAGGCCAACCGCGGTCACCAGACACGCCAGGAAGATCAGTACCGCCAGCAGCATGCTGCCCGCACCACCAAAGGTGTGCTGAACGTAAGCATGCAGGATCGCCGCACCGTTGGCATTCTGATCAACCAGCGTTGCGCTATCGGACCCCAGGCGGAACAGCGCCAGATACAGCAGCGTCAGACCCACACCGGCCATCAGGCCAGCCCAGATGGTGTAGCGGGTCAACAGGCGCGCTTCGGTCACGCCGCGAGAACGCGCGGCATTCACGATAACAATACCGAAGACCATCGCACCCAGCGTATCCATCGTCAGATAGCCGTTTACAAAGCCGTTAGAGAAGGCTGCGTTCTGGTAGGCATCCATCGCGTGGCTGATAGGCCCCGCCGGCCAGATGATGGCGGCAACGGCCAGCACGATCAGCGCAATGATTTTCAGCGGAGCCAGGAAGTTACCCACGGTATCCAGCAGTTTGCCCGGATAGAGGGAAACCAGAATCACGATGGCAAAATAAACCAGGCTGTAGATAAACAGCGGCATCGCGCCGTCACCGGTCAGCGGAGCAATCCCCACTTCGAAGGAGACGGTCGCGGTACGCGGGGTCGCAAACAGCGGGCCAACGGCCAGATAGCAGACGGTCGCCAGCAGGACGCCCGCCACTTTGCCAATTGGCGTGCTGAGGCTATCGACGCCGCCACCCACTTTCGCCAGCGCGACCACGGTAAGCACCGGCAGCCCCACGGCAGTAATCAGGAAGCCAAACGCGGCGGTCCAGACGTGTTCACCCGCCTGTAAACCAACCATAGGAGGGAAAATGATGTTGCCTGCGCCAACGAACAGCGCAAATGTCATAAAGCCCAGCGCGATGATGTCACGCGATTTTAAGTGATGGGTCATAGAACCTTACTGCCTGTGGATGTGGTGTTGAAAACGTTGAGATTTTCGCCATCCCTCGCGGGACGATACAGCGGAAAATTTGCTCAATTTCAGCGGGATATGCTCCCGTCCTGGCGTGGCGAAGAATAGTTTTTCGATTTACCACGCAAATACAGTCGGTCTGACAGTATATGGGGGGCAATTTAAACGCTTATAACGTTTAAAGGCAAGGAGGGATCGTAAAACCAGAACAATATACCAGCATAGAAATTCAAGGCAGCACGATACGCCATATTCAGGAAAAACCCATGGCTAATCATGCGAACAAAAAAACAACAGCCGTATAATATTCACCCGCGTTTCGCTTGACTGCAAAGCAAACGGGCCAGCATACGCTGACCCGTGGAAAGGTAAAATGACACGCCCGCCGTCAGGCGATCTTTTTGGCAATCAATCGTTCCGGCATGACGAAACTGAAACGGGTTCCTTTGCCCGGCGTACTCTGAATATCAAGACGGCTTTCGTGGTGATTCACCGCATGTTTCACAATCGCCAGTCCAAGACCGCTGCCCCCGGTCTGGCGTGAGCGCGCTTTATCCACACGGTAAAAACGCTCGGTCAGGCGCGGAAGGTGCTCCGGCGCAATGCCCGGACCGTTATCCTCGACGCTGAACTCAGCCCCCGCCGGGGTAGGCTGCCAGCGCACTACGATATGCGTTCCCTCCGGCGTGTGGTTCACCGCGTTATAGACCAGGTTGGAGATGGCGCTGCGCAGTTCATCCTCGCTGCCGAGCACTTTGAGGCTGTTATCCACCTCAAAGTTGAAGGTGTGTTTCTTATGGCTTAACGTCTGTGCTTCACGCTCCACCACGCGCAGCATCATCGGCACGTCAATGGTGTCAGTGAGCGCCAGCGACGGAGCCGCTTCGATTTTCGAGAGCGTCAGTAGCTGCTTCACCAGCCCTTCCATCCGGTGCGTCTGCTCGCGCATGGTGTGCAGGGCTTTCTCGCGCGGTGCTCCTTCCAGCGTTTGCTCCTGCATCATCTCCAGATAGCCCTGCAGCACCGTCAGCGGCGTGCGCAGTTCGTGGCTAACGTTGGCGAAGAAGTTGCGGCGCGCCCCTTCCAGCTGGTGCATCTGGGTCACGTCGCGCGCCACCATCAGCCACTGCCGATCGCTGTAGGGCATCACGCGGATCTCAAGATGACGGCCATTGTTGAGCTTCAGATCGTGCGGGCGGGTAAAGTCACGCTTTTTGAGGTACAGCGTGAACTCGGGATAACGCAGAAGGTTAAGGATATTCTGGCCATTGTCATCCGGCCAGCGCAGGCCGAGCAGCTGTTGCGCCAGGCCGTTACACCAGAAGATGGTCCCCTCTTCGGTGGTTAAAATAACCGCATCCGGAAGCGATTCTGCGCCGCTGCGAAAGCGTTTTATCAGGCTGCCCAGCTCGCGGCGGCGCTTTTTATTACGCATCTGCATCTGGTGCAGGCCGTACAGCAGCGGCTCCCAGCTTCCGCTTCCCGGCGGAGGGGTCATACTTCTGTCCACCCACAGCCACCAGGAGAGGCGCAGCAGATTCCAGAAATGCCAGATCAGCAGTCCGGTCACCGCGGCCAGTAAAAACCACGGCAGATAGCCAAAAATAGCCCCCAGAATGAAGGCCGGAATACAGCATAAGATCAGTTCAAAGACGAGCCTTTTCCATGACAGACGTTCCAGCACGCGTCACACTCCTGTCATTGTTCAGAAACGGGTCGAAAAACGATAACCCGTGCCGCGGACCGTCTGCACCATGCGATCGTGGCCGCTCAGTTCCAGCGCTTTACGCAGGCGGCGAATATGGACGTCAACCGTTCGGTCTTCGACATAGACGTTAGTTCCCCAGACGTTATTCAGCAACTGTTCGCGGCTGTAGACGCGCTCCGGATGGGTCATAAAGAAGTGCAGGAGCTTAAATTCGGTCGGCCCCATGTCGAGAGGATTTTCGCCGGTCATGACGCGGTGCGAGGTCGGGTCAAGGCTCAGGCCCTGCATCTCAATCACCTCTTCCACCGCCATCGGCGAAATACGGCGCATCACGGCTTTGATGCGGGCAACCAGCTCCTTCGGGGAGAACGGCTTGGTAATGTAATCATCCGCGCCGGTTTCCAGACCGCGAACGCGATCCTCTTCTTCACCGCGCGCCGTCAGCATAACCACCGGAATATCGCGGGTCATCGCTTCACGTTTAATGTGTTTGATAAACTGCAGGCCGGAGCCGCCGGGCAGCATCCAGTCCAGCAGGATCAAGTCGGGCCAGGGTTCATTCAGCTGATTCACCGCGCTGTCATAATCTTCCGCTTCAATCGGCTGGAAACCGTTTTGTTCGAGCACGAAGCACACCATTTCACGAATCGGAGCTTCATCTTCTACGACCAGAATACGTCTCGCCATACTTTGCCCTGTTTTGTCTTATTTAAGTTACATGTTGTAATTCGGCGCCATTATGCGTCAGATTTATGACAGATTTATGAAAAACATTACCATCATCAATGGCAAACTGTTGTTTTATTACAGCGGTTATTTTCCGTTCCCTGAAAGTTTATAATCCCCCCATCTTTTTTCGCCACGGATCTGATATGCGCATACTTCACACCTCGGACTGGCATCTGGGTCAAAATTTTTACAGCAAAAGCCGCGCCGCTGAACATGAAGCGTTTCTGAACTGGCTGCTGGAGACGGCCCGGTTGCAGGAGGTCGACGCAATTATCGTGGCAGGCGATATTTTTGATACCGGACAGCCGCCGAGCTATGCGCGCGAGTTGTATAACCGCTTTGTGGTCAACCTGCAGCAAACCGGCTGTCATCTGGTGATTGTCGCGGGCAACCATGACTCCGTCGCCACGTTGAATGAATCCCGCGATATTTTGGCGTTCCTCAACACGACCGTGGTGGCGAGTGCCGGGCACGCGCCGCAGATCCTGAACAAACGCGACGGCACGCCGGGGGCAGTGCTGTGCCCAATCCCGTTTTTACGCCCGCGGGATATCGTTCAAAGCCAGGCCGGCCTTTCCGGCAGCGAAAAGCAGAAGCATTTATTGCAGGCCATCACCGACTATTATCACCAGCAACACGCACAGGCCTGCACCCTGCGCGGTGAACAACCTCTTCCCGTTATTGCCACCGGCCATTTGACCACCGTCGGAGCCAGTAAAAGTGACGCGGTTCGCGAGATCTATATCGGCACCCTGGACGCTTTCCCGGCGCAAAACTTCCCGCCTGCCGACTACATCGCCCTTGGGCACATTCACCGCGCGCAGGTGATTGGCGGCTGCGAACACATCCGCTACTGTGGCTCGCCCATTCCGCTCAGTTTTGACGAAACGGGCAAGGCGAAATGCGTGCATCTGGTGAGCTTCACCCACGGCAAACTCAGCGCCGTTGAGCCGCTGGAAGTCCCTGTCACCCAGCCGCTGGCGGTCCTGAAGGGCGATCTGGCCGCCATTACCGCCCAGCTTGAGCAGTGGCGCGGCGCAGCGCTTAACCCGCCCGTCTGGCTGGATATCGAAATCACCACCGACGACTACCTGCACGATATGCAGCGTAAAATTCAGGCGCTGACGGAAGATCTTCCCGTCGAAGTGTTGCTGGTACGCCGCAGCCGCGAGCAGCGCGAGAAACTTCTCTCAGGTGCCCGGCGCGAAACGCTTAGCGAACTCCGAGTGGAAGAGGTCTTCGAGCGGCGGCTTGCGCATGAAGAGCTGGACGATGACAAACGCACAAGGCTCAACGAGCTGTTTGTTCAGACTCTGCACACCCTGCATGACGAGGAAGAAAGCGCATGAAAATTCTCAGCCTGCGTCTGAAAAACCTCAACTCGCTCAAGGGCGAGTGGAAAATCGATTTTACCGCTGAGCCTTTCGCCAGCAACGGGCTGTTTGCCATTACCGGTGCTACCGGTGCAGGCAAAACTACCCTTCTCGACGCTATTTGTCTGGCGCTGTACCACGAAACGCCGCGCCTGCAAAAAGTGTCTCAGGCGCAAAACGACCTGATGACGCGCGACACCGCCGAGTGCCTGGCAGAGGTGGAATTCGAGGTCAAAGGCATCGCCTACCGCGCGTTCTGGAGCCAGAACCGCGCGCGCAATCAGCCGGACGGGAACTTACAGGCTCCGCGCGTGGAACTGGCGCGCTGCGAAGACGGCAAAATTCTCGCCGATAAAGTGACGGATAAGCTGGAACAAACCGCCGCGCTCACCGGGCTGGACTATGGCCGCTTTACCCGCTCAATGCTGCTCTCTCAGGGGCAATTCGCCGCGTTTCTTAATGCTAAGCCGAGCGATCGCGCCGAGCTGCTGGAGGAGCTGACCGGCACCGAGATCTACGGGCAGATTTCGGCCATGGTGTTTGAGAAGCACAAAGCCGCCCGCAGCGCGCTGGAAAAGTGTGAAGCGCAGGCTGCGGGCGTCGTGCTGTTAAGCGAAGAGCAACAGCAGCAGTTGCAGCAAAGTTTGCAGGTGCTTACTGACGAAGAGAAAACCCTGCTGGCAGAGCAGCAAAGCCACCAGAAAGCGTTCCAGTGGCTGACGCGCAGCGACGAGCTGATTCGTGAACAGCAGCGCGCCGCCGCTTCGCAGCAGCAGGCGCAGCAGGCACTGACCGATGCCGCGCCTGAGCTGGCAAAGCTCCAGCTGGCTCACCCCGCCGCCCAGCTACGCCCGCTGTGGGAGCGCCAGCAGGAGCAAACCACCCGCCTGGCGCAGACGACCCAGGTCATTGCTGAAGTAAACACTCGCTTACTCGACAGAGCAGCGCTGCGCTCGCGTATCCGCAACGGCGCGCTTCGCCATCGGGAGCAGCTGCAGGCAGAGCATACGGCTCTGGCGCAATGGCTGAGCGAACAGGATCGTTTTCGCCAGTGGGGACAAGAGATTGCTGGCTGGCGGGCGCAGTTCGCGCAGCTGAATCGCGATAAAAGCCAGCTTGCGGCACAATCGGCGCGCATTGCTGAACTGCGCCAGAAGCTGGCTGAAATGCCGGAGAGCGCGCTGACGCTGACGGCTGAGGCCATCACTACGGCAATGGAGCAGCAGGCGCAGTCACGGGCGCTCCGTCAGCGCCTGACCGCGCTACACGCGCGCTATCAGCCACTGCAAAAACGGCTGCGCCAGAATGCGCAAAGCGTGCAGAAAGCGCAGGCTGAGCAGGTAAAACTTAACGAAACCCTGAGCCTGCGTCGTCAGCAGTACAAAGAAAAAAACCAGCACTATCAGGATGTCGTTACGCTTTGCGAACAAGAAAAGACCATCAAGAAACTGGAGGCGGAGCGGGCAGATTTGCAGGCAGGCAAACCTTGCCCGCTCTGCGGTTCAACCACTCATCCGGCCGTCACGGAATACCGGGCGCTGGAGCTGAGCGCCAATCAGCTGCGTCGTGACGCGTTAGCCAAAGAAGTTGCCGCGCTAAAAGACGAAGGGTTGCTGGTGCTCGGGCAGGTAAATGCCCTGACCCAACAGATCCAGCGCGAGACAGAAGAAGCTCAGGCGCTCTCTCAGGAAGAGCAAGCACTCACTAAAGAGTGGCTGGAGGTCTGCACCTTCCTGAACATAGCGCTGAACATTCAGGATGATATCGCCCCGTGGATGAGCGAGCAGGAGCAGTACGAACGCCAGCTGTATCAGCTCAGCCAGCGACTGACCCTGCAAAACCAGCTCAATGAACTGGACGCACAGGCGCGCCAGTACCAGCAGCAGCTGACGTCGACGCGTCAGGCGCTGGCATCCTCGCTCCAGTCGCTGTCGCTTAACGTGCCCGATGACGGGGCTGAAAGCGTCTGGCTCAGCGCACGCGAAACCGAATATGCTCAATGGCAGGAAAAACAGACCCAGCACGGTGCGATTCAGGAACGTATAAACGCGTTAACGCCCATTCTGGATACGCTGCCGGTCGGCGACGATGCACAAGCCGAAGCGGTGATTCCTGAACACTGGCGCGCGATCCACGACGAATGCGTGTCGCTGCAAAGTCAGCTCAGCACGCTTCAGCAGCAAGAGACACTGGAGCGCGAACGGCTCCAGCACTCTCAGGCCCAGTTCAGCGCCGCGCTGGACGCAAGCTGCTTCACCGATCGCGACGCGTTCCTTGCCGCACTGCTGGATGAGGATACCCTCCTTCGTCTTGAACAGCTTAAGCAGACGCGTGAAAATCAGCTTCAGCAGGCCACAGCGCTGGCCGGGCAGGCCAATCAGCAGCTTGCCGGACATCAGACGCTTCGCCCGCAAGGGCTGGAAGCCGATGCACCTGCGCTGCAGGCGACGCTGACGCAGCTGGCGCAAAAACTGCGTGAAAACACGACGCGCCAGGGTGAAATCCGCCAGCAGCTTAAGCAGGACAGCGACAACCGGCTGCACCAGCAGGCGCTGATGCAGCAAATTGAAGAGAGCGCCCGCCTGGCCGACGACTGGGGATACCTGAATGCGCTGATTGGTTCCAGTACGGGCGACAAATTCCGTAAGTTCGCGCAAGGCCTTACGCTGGATAATCTGGTGTGGCTCGCCAACCAGCAGCTTAACCGGCTGCACGGGCGCTACCTGCTTCAGCGCAAGGCCAGCGACGCCCTGGAGCTGGAAGTGGTCGATACCTGGCAGGCCGATGCCGTGCGTGATACGCGAACCCTTTCCGGGGGAGAGAGCTTCCTGGTCAGCCTGGCGCTGGCCCTGGCGCTTTCTGACCTGGTGAGCCACAAAACCCGCATTGATTCCCTGTTCCTTGACGAGGGCTTCGGCACCCTCGACAGCGAAACGCTGGATACCGCGCTGGACGCGCTCGACGCGCTGAACGCCACCGGGAAAACCATTGGCGTGATCAGCCATGTCGAGGCGATGAAAGAGCGCATTCCGGTGCAGATCAAAGTGAAGAAAATTAACGGACTGGGTTATAGCAGGCTGGATAAGGTGTTTGCGGTGGGGTGAGGGTACAGTGGTGCGGTCTGATGCCCTCACCCCAGCCCTCTCCCTCGAGGGAGAGGGCTGGGGTGAGGGGGAGCGGGCCGCACCACGGGCCGCACCACCCAATATCTCACTGTGGCCACAGCCACGCTGCGCCGCGCACGCCGCTGGAATCCCCGTGCACCGCTTTGCGGATGGGGGTTTCGCACTCTCCACCGAAGACCCACTGCTTCACCAGGTTTGGCACCGTGGCGTACAGCCGATCAACGTTGCTCATGCCGCCGCGGAGGACGATAACGTCAGGATCAAGGATATTCACCACGTGCGCCAGCGATTTTGCCAGACGCATTTCGTAGCGACTGAGCGCCAGTTCCGCTACCGGATCCTGCTCTTCAACCAGCCGCATGATCGCATTGCCCTTGAGCGACTGCCCGCTCAGGCGATGGTAATCCGTGGCAAAACCGGTCCCGGAGATAAACGTCTCAATGCACCCCTGCTTGCCGCAGTAGCACGGAACCTCAGCACGGTATTTCAGCTCGTCTTCATCCATCCAGGGCAGCGGATTATGGCCCCACTCGCCCGCCGTGCCGTTACCGCCAATGTGCGCGCGGCCGCCAAACGCCACGCCTGCGCCGCAGCCGGTGCCAATAATGACCGCAAAGACGGTCTGCGCGCCCGCTGCCGCGCCATCAATCGCCTCCGACACCGCCAGACAGTTGGCATCGTTTGCCAGACGCACGTCGCGGTTCAGGCGTTGACTTAAGTCTTTATCGAAAGGCTGTCCGTTGAGCCAGGTGGAATTGGCGTTTTTCACCACCCCGCTATAGGGCGAAAGCGATCCCGGGATGCCCATTCCCACGGTGCCGCGCTGCCCCGTGGCCTGCTCGGCCATCTCAATCAGGCTCGCGATTGTCTCGATGGTTTGATGATAGTCATCACGCGGCGTCGGCAGACGGTGGCGAAACAGCTGCTCCCCCTGCTCGCTCAGCGCGATAACTTCTGTTTTGGTGCCGCCCAAATCGATCCCAATACGCACAGGACACTCCTCTTTATTTTGATTATCAACAGAGTAGAAGCGGTCTACCCGATTAGCAATGCAAGCGATGCGACAATTCGCTATCATGCCCGCTGATTTAACGACAAGGCCGTGGAAATTATCATGCTGTGGTTCAAAAATTTGATGGTTTACCGTCTCAGCCGCGACGTTTCGCTGCGTGCAGAAGAGATGGAAAAACAGTTAGCCGCTTATACCTTTTCCCCTTGCGGTAGCCAGGATATGGCGAAAACCGGCTGGGTTCCGCCAATGGGTTCACAAAGCGATGCCTTGACCCACGCCAGCAGCACGGGCCAAATCATCGTCTGCGCCCGTAAAGAGGAAAAAATCCTGCCGACGCCGGTGGTGAAGCAGGCGCTCGAAGCGAAGATTTTCAAGCTGGAAGCCGAACAGGGCCGTAAGCTGAAAAAGACCGAAAAAGATTCCCTGAAGGATGAGGTGCTGCACTCGCTGCTGCCGCGCGCCTTCAGCCGCTTTAGCCAGACCATGATGTGGATCGACACCGTCAACGGGCTGATCATGGTGGACTGCGCCAGCGCCAAAAAAGCTGAAGATACGCTGGCTCTGCTGCGTAAAAGCCTCGGCTCGCTGCCGGTGGTGCCGCTGGCGCTGGAAACGCCGATTGAGCTGACCCTGACCGAATGGGTGCGTAGCGGCAGTGCCGCGCAGGGCTTCCAGATCCTGGATGAAGCCGAGCTGAAAGCGCTGCTGGAAGATGGCGGCGTGATCCGTGCCAAAAAGCAGGACCTGGTGAGCGACGAGATTGCGGTGCACATTGAAGCAGGCAAAGTGGTCACGAAACTGGCGCTCGACTGGCAGCAGCGCATTCAGTTTGTGATGTGCGACGACGGCTCCGTGAAGCGTCTGAAGTTCTGCGATGAGCTACGCGATCAGAATGAAGATATCGACAGGGAAGATTTCGCCCAGCGCTTTGACGCAGACTTTATCCTGATGACAGGCGAGCTGGCGGCGCTGATTCAGAGTCTGGTGGAAGGCCTTGGCGGAGAAGCGCAACGCTAAGGTAAAACACAGGCCGGGCACGCGTGAGCGCTACCCGGCTTAACTTTATTTCAGGTAGCGGCACAGATAAGAGGTCGGTTCAGCCACCTGCAAGTGAAACTCGCTGTGGCCCGGCACGTTGAAAACCTGGCCCGCGGCAAACACTTTCCACTCTGTCTCGCCCGGCAGCAAGACGTTCAGCGCGCCGCTGACAACCGTCATCTCTTCCGCTTCTGCGGTACCAAAGGTGTATTCTCCTTCAGCCATCACGCCGACACTGGCACGGCCAGTACTGCTGCTGGTAAAACCAATGGATTTCACTTTACCGGAAAAGTATTCATTACTTTGAAGCATGGGCTGGCCCTTATATTTATTGATAAAAATTCACTATAGGGGCCAGGCTCATCGCCTGTCACGCAAAATCATCAGACCAGCAGTTCAGAGGCCAGGCGGGCAACCAGCACGTTGGACAGGAGCACCGGCACATCCAGTGCTTTCTGCAGTAAATCACGATGCCGCTGGTGGAAACCCAGACAATCCAGCATCAGAACGTCAGCCCCCTTTTCTATCAGCTCACGGCCCGCGGCAATCAGTTTCGTCTCGCTATCCCAGAACGGATTGGCCAGCGCGTAGTGCGGGGTTTTCGCCAGTACCTTCCATTTATTGGCCTGGTTATCGAGCAGCTCTTCGATAGGGACGATAACGCCCACCTGATGACCGTCAACAATAGAGGCAACCAGCGGCGGGATAATACGCATCGGTTCAAGGAGGATTGCATTACGTGCCACCAGGCCAGTAATGGGGGCGGTGCTCATCAGCAGGATGACGTCATAATTTTGATTATCAAGGACTTCAATGACGCCCTGCAGGGCGCGCTCAATTTTTTGTCGCGAGACGTGCGCTATTTCACCGTCACTTAACAATGTCGGCAGGGCATCCTCCCCCGGTTCAATAGCGTAGTCTTCCATGACCTCTTCCCGACTGATCTTACCCAACAGGCTCAGATGGACAATCTGTTGTTCAGAGATATGCTCGGTTAAGAGCGGTAACACTTCGCTTACGGGAACCACCCCAATAGTGAGGATCGCCAATGTTGCCTTCATTTTTTTCGCCTTCATTCACTACCACTGCGTTGACACAGGCACAGGCTCACTACGCTGCGCGCCTTCTGTTGCACTTTACCAGCACAAAAGCGTAGCAGCTGATCTTCAGACCGAAGTGTAAAGATCCCATGGCCTTTCCGAAAGCGCCTGTAATAACTAAATATTAACTCCTGCTTAACAACAACGCCGAGTTAAAAGTGTGATATCAACACAGTTGTAGCGAATTTAGGAATTTGTCAGGTCTTTTCAGGATCTTCGTAACGCCGTTTGGCGTCCCGCGCTTCCTGTTCAGTTTCATGTTCGCTGATCAGCGAGTCTGGTTTCGGGTGGTCAGCACGCAGCTGGTACCAGGTAACGGTTTGATCGCCGTTACCTTTTTCGACGGTAACAATACGGGCTTCACGCGGATAAGGGGGTCTGGTTGGCATAGTTCATCCTTTTTGACTGTCTGAACTATGAGTATAGACGGCGGCTAGCTGGCGCAAGCCAAACGCAGGGCGGTAATTATCTGAATTACTACCTCTTCAGGGGCAGCAGAGGCATCAACCACGTGGTGTGCCGCTTCGCGATAGAGCGCATCACGCTCCGCCAGCACCTCGCTTACCTCTTCGCTGATCGGCTTGCCGGTGAGCGTCGGGCGTTGCCCCTCTTCCGGAAAGGCTTCCAGTCTGGCCACCAGCGTGGATACCGGGGCGCACAGATAGATTACGATCCCGTTCTCGTGCATAAACTGACGATTATAAGGTGCCAGAATGATCCCGCCGCCGGTAGCCACAACGGTGGAAGGTGCCGTTACCGCTTCGAGGGTTGCCGTTTCGCGTGCGCGAAAACTCTCCCAGCCCTCTTCGTCGACGATCTCCGCGATGGTTTTCCCGACCTGCGTCTGTAGCCAGTGATCGGTGTCGACAAACTGACTGTGATTGATCCGCGCCAGTTCAAGACCAACGGTGGTTTTCCCACAGCCGCGGGGGCCAACTAAAAAGATGGGTGGGTTCATGACCAGGTGTTCCCCTTGAAGCCGGATGGCTGAAGACTGTAAAGAAATTATTGCAGAAGATGTTGCGTTTACTTTACTGCAAAGCGGTACGGAATGACAACCCTGTGGAGGCCACACTGTACCACAATTTAAGAAGGGTTCTTATTTCGCCGTGCGGCGCTTCACCTCGAGCAGCCATTTATCCAGCTCTGCGGCAAACTGCTGGCGGTCACGTTGCGATAAGCTGTCTGGCCCACCGGTTTGCACACCGCTGGCACGCATCGTATCCATAAAATCACGCATGGTAAGTTTTTCGCGGATGGTCGCAGGCGAGTAGCGTTCGCCGCGCGGATTCAGCGCCGCCGCGCCTTTCTCCAGCACTTCTGCGGCCAGCGGAATATCCGCCGTGATCACTAAATCCTCGGCGCTGCACAGGCGCACAATTTCGTTGTCTGCCACGTCAAACCCCGCCGGCACACGCAGGGAACGGATAAACTTCGACGGCGGTACGCGGATATTCTGGTTCGCCACCAGCGTCAGCTGCATCTGCACGCGGTCGGCCGCGCGGAATAAAATCTCTTTAATCACATTCGGACACGCGTCCGCATCAACCCAAATCGCCATATTGTCTCCCCTTGTTGATCTGTGACTATTGTCGCCTGCATTTCGTTGTTAAGCTATCCATCAGAGACGACAACGCATAATAACGGAGAAACGTGATGGATAAGAAAATCGGGTTTATCGGCTGCGGCAATATGGGCAAAGCGATTCTGGGCGGTCTTATCGCCAGTGGACAGGTTCTGCCGGGGCAGATTTGGGTCTATACCCCATCACCGGATAAAGTCGCGGCGCTGCGCGATGAGTATGGCGTTAATGCGGCGGAAAGCGCTCAGGAAGTGGCCCAGGTGGCGGACATCGTCTTCGGTGCAGTCAAACCCAACATCATGATTAAGGTCCTGAGCGACGTCACCTCCAGCCTGAATAAAGAGACGCTGGTGGTCTCGATTGCCGCGGGCGTGACGCTCGACCAGCTGGCGCGTGCGCTGGGACATGACCGCAAAATTGTCCGCGCCATGCCGAACACCCCTTCGCTGGTCAATGCTGGTATGACGTCCGTGACCCCGAACGCGCTGGTCACCTCTGAAGACATTGCCGATGTGCTCAATATTTTCCGCTGCTTCGGTGAGGCGGAGGTCATTAATGAGGCCATGATCCACCCGGTGGTGGGCGTAAGTGGCTCTGCACCCGCCTACGTGTTTATGTTTATCGAGGCGATGGCGGATGCTGCCGTGCTGGGCGGGATGCCGCGCGCGCAGGCCTATAAATTTGCCGCACAGGCGGTGATGGGGTCTGCCAAAATGGTGCTGGAGACCGGCAAACATCCGGGTGAGCTGAAAGATATGGTCTGTTCACCGGGCGGCACCACCATTGAAGCCGTACGCGTGCTCGAGGATCGTGGGTTCCGCTCGGCTGTCATCGAGGCGATGGAAAAATGCATGGAAAAATCAGAGGCGCTCAGTAAATCCTGATCCGCAGTGCCGGGCGTCAGGCGGCGACTTCAGTGCGGCCGCGCCCGGCGTTTTTCGCCTTATAAAGGGCAACATCAGCGGCTTTCAGCCATTCGCGATAGTGCCCAAACTGCGTCCTCCACGGCGCAACGCCGACGCTTATCCGTAACCGCACGCCTGGCGCCCGGGGTAACGTCATGTGATTCAGACGCTCATGAACGCGCGACATCGCCGCAATCGCACTCTCCGCAGGCGTGCCGGACATAATCACCGCAAACTCATCCCCACCGAAGCGGCCAATAAAATCGCCCGCGCGCAGCGACATCTGAAGCTGGCGGGTGATAGCAATAATGGCCTCATCGCCCACGTCGTGCCCCCAGGTGTCGTTAATGCTCTTAAAGTGATCGATATCGATCAGCAGGATGGTCGCTTCCCGATGGCTGCGGCGGCACTGCTCGTACTCATTTCGCAGGAGATTTTCCCAGTGGCGGCGATTGTAAACGCCGGTCATGCCGTCACGGCTGCTCATGAGTTCCAGCCGCCGCTTATGTTCAGCTAGGCGAATTGCCGTCTGGTGGCTGACCCAGGCGAAGAGCATGGGATAGAGGATCAGCACCGGCAGCGTCAGCCCCCACTCCAGCCCGCCGGGCGCGAAGGTTACGATGTTGCCGGTCAGGTGTAAGGTGATCAGCGCTGAGAGCACGGCCAGGATCGTGCCGGTTAAGAACAGGCGAAAGCCGCCCGCCCCCATCATATTCATGCCGATCATCATGAACAGCGCGGCAGACGGCAACGCACCGATCCCCATCAGGCCAATCCAGACCCCGGCGATAATGGCGTCCACCTTCAGGTTGTAGACTTCCCGGCGGTAAGGCGCGGCGGAGCGGAAGGCGAGCTGCCAGGCCAGGTGCGGCCAGATAAACGCCCAGCCGACCAGCAGTAGCCACCAGCCGCCGGGCAGAAAATGGCTGACCAGCACGCCCGCAATCGGGAAAAACATCGCCGCCAGCCCCACGGTTCGCGCCAGCCGCACCCGCCGGGCAAACAGGAGGCCGGAACGGTGTGAGTCATCCTGAAAAAGATCCTGATGCCACTCTTCCTGAACGCTCTCTTTAGTGTAAAAAATTTCATCATTGATCATTTTTGGGAATAGTCTGAAACAATTTCCCAAATTATAGAGAGGGGGTGTACGGGGGAAGTATGAAATTTCGGGTGAGGCACGACCGTGCCTCACCCGTTTGCACTACACCTGTTTCTTCAGGCAGGCACTCATAAATTTGCTGCGATCCTCGCCCTTAAGCATTTGCTGCGTTGCCTGGGCGCTGCATTCACGCATCTTTTGCTGCTGCGGCGTCAGGCTTTTCTCGCCCGGCTTTGAAGCGCCGTTTTTAAGGCAGTCGCTCATGTAGGTTTTACGCGCATCCCCTTTGAGGGTTTGCGCTGTCGCCTGCTGGTTGCAGGTGGTCATGCGCTGCTGCTGAGGCGTTAAGGTTTTTTCTGCCGCGTTCGCTGAAGCCATCAGGAACACGCCGGAGAGTAGCGTAATCAGTATTGTTGTTTTCATTGCACCATCCTTTTGTGAAATCACCCTTTAAGTCTGGTTCGTGGTGCAGAAAAAACCACCCGGCGGATCGCATTTCCGCCGGGAAAAACCGTTATTTCAAGCCAAGCGCCGCTTTCATGGTGTAGAAGAGATCCGTCTGGTCAGTCAGCCCTACCACGTTGGCCGCATGCGGGCCGTAGGCCGCAATGCGCAGCTGGGTGCCGGTATGCTCCATTGACTCTTCTTCAGCGTTGCCGTAGCTCATCACCATCACCGCGCCGTCTTTGGTGTTCAGCGCCTGGGTCAGACCCGGTGCTTTAGCGTCTGACGGGATAATCTGGCTGGCATGCGCGTGGTCAGCGGTGACCACCACCAGGGTGTTACCGTCTTTCTTCGCGAACGCCAGCGCCTTCTGCACCGCCTCGTCGAGATCGACCGTTTCGCCAATCTGGCCGCACGGGTTGGCCGCGTGATCCTGTTTATCAATTGACGCACCTTCTACCTGAAGGAAGAAGCCTTTTTCATTTTTGCTCAGCAGCGAGATGGCTTTGTCCGTCATTGCCGCCAGGGTCGGCACGCTGTCATTGCGTTTTGGGTTGGGCGTGCAGGTCACGGCAGGTTTGTCGATGTTGCCGTGGTAAGAGGCTTTCGGCCCTTCCCAGCGCACCGGCATATTCCCTTCAGAGAAGAGGCCCAGCAGCGGTTTATCCTGATTCGCCTCGGCGATCCCGTCCAGTGAGGCCGCATCGCTGACTATCTGGTAGCCGCGCGCCTGCGCCTGCTCGCGCAGGGTTTTACCCTGCCACTCGCCTGCCGTCGCGGTTTCTGCGAAGGTTTTCGCACCGCCGCCCAGCGTCACGTCTGGACGCGCGTTCAGCAGTTGTTCGGTAATCGAGCCTTTCCCGCCTTTTTCCAGCGCGTTACCCGGGCATTTCTCGCTGGTCACGGACGGGCCATAGCATTTCCGCGAGGTGACATGGGAAACCAGCGCCGCCGGGGTCGCATCCTGCAGCTCTGCGGTTGAAACGTTGCCCGTTGCCAGACCTGCCGCTTTGGCCATCTCAAGAATGGTTTGATGATTTTTTTCGTGGATATCCACGCCCAGCGCGCCATTGTAAGTTTTCACACCGGTTGACCATGCCGTTGCGGAGGCCGCAGAATCTGTCACGTAATCGGGTTTGCCGGTTTTTTTATCCAGCGCGTAGTGGGTATATTGCCCGGTCAAGGGTAAGGCATCGATGCCTTTAAAAAATCCACCTGCCCCTTCGGCATAATTACGCGCGGCAGTAATTTCAGAATCGCCCATGCCGTCGCCAATCAGCAGAATAATATTTTTGGCGGGCCTGTCATTGACCGATGCGCGAATAGCGGCAGTCTGATCTTCTGAGAGGCGGCGTGCTCCGCCGGGTTGGGTGATATCGCCCTGAGCCGCACGATTATCCAGCACCTGAGTATTGAGGGTATCGGCATGAATAGCGGGGGTAATTAACAGGGGAAGTAATGCGATGAAAAGTGCGCTCTGTTTCAATTTATTTTCTCCATGTAAAAATACATAAAAATAAAACAGAGCGACTATAGGCATCCTGCATGACAATTCAATGACACTGGCTCAGGCCCTGAAATCGTTTAGCTGCGAGGATGCCTTAAAAGCTTCTTTACGTATTGCTGGAGCATTTCGGCATCCTGGGCCGGAACCTGCAGGTCTGGCTTAGCTTTCTCAAGCGCCCCCTCAATGCTGTCTATCAGGGCCTGTTGCTCCTGTTTCGCCATATGCCGTAGCAGCGCCGTGACCACAATTTCCAGCGCCTCGACCTGGGCGACCAGCTCTTTTGACTCTTCTTCCTTTTCGGCAAGCTTCACCAACAACTCAGCAATGAGATTTTTCATCGTGCTATTTCCTTATGGGATTTTCCCTGAAATTAGCATTGTCATTGAATAATGCAAAGAGGAGAAAAGTATTATCTTATGCAAAAGTGATGTCGCTGCCAAAATAGAGAGAGGGAACGCGCAGCGAAACGTTTTTCTATAAAAAAGATGCTGCATTTAGTTATAAATAAACGCAGCGCACATAAGAATATATAATACATCATCCTTTTGATAATCGTGCTGACTTTGCCTCGGCAATTTGTCTGCGGCGACGCATGGCAATAGCGAGCTGAATAATATTCAGCAGCACCACAACAGCCGTGGCGGCGAAAACCCACCGGAACCCGGCCATCGCGGAAACTGACGCCCCGATAAGCGGGCCGGCCACGTTGCCCAAATACATAAACGACTGGTTGTATCCAAAAATACGCCCGGTGACCTGGTCACTGGAATATTTCACCAGCAGCGTCTGCACCGCCGGGAGCATGGCCCCATCGGCAAACCCGAGCAGGAATCGCAGCACGCCGAGCTGGAACGGCGAGGTGACGAACGACATGGCAAAAAACAGCACGACCGCAAAGATGAGCGTCGCCATCAAAATGCGCGCCGTGCCGATCCTGTCTCCCAGTTTCCCGAGGCGCGGCGCGGAGATCAGCGCAGAGACGCCCGGTACGGCCGCAATCATCCCACTGAGAAAAGCGATGTTGTTACTGTCTGGTGCCATCGATTTGATAAACAGCGCCAGGATCGGCCCGACGGAGCCGTTACACAGCTGGATCACCATGGTGGTGACGAAGAGGCTAATCATCAGCCCCGGATAGGGAAGCGACGCAAAGACCGCCTTGCCGCTCAGGCGCTCAGCTTTACTGACAACCGGACGCCCGCCCTCTTTGATGAGAAACAGCGTAACCAGAAAACTGACCACCAGCAAAATGGCGGTAATAAAGAAGACCGCGCGCAGGCCAACGTGGTCCGCCAGAAAGCCCCCCATCAGCGGCCCGCCAATCACGCCGCTTATCTGTGCGGTAGACAGCGTGCTCAGCGCCCACCCGCTGCGTTCGCGCGGGACCTGCGAGGCCACCAGCGCCATCGCGTTAGGGATATAGCCGGAGGTGAGCCCCATAATCGCGCGCAGAATAAACAGCTGCCAGACGTTGGTGGCAAAGGCCTGCAGCAGAATAGCGATTGCCATCCCCAGCGAGGCGCGCAGCAGCATGAGCTTACGCCCTTTGCGATCCGCCAGGCTGCCCCACATGGGCGAGACAATCGCGGAGACCAGAAAGGTGACGCTAAACGTCAGGCCTGACCACATCGACAGGGCTTCATGGGATGAAACCCCGAGTTGGGCAACGTACAGCGGCAGGAACGGCAGGATCTGGCTAATGGCAAGCCCGGTAAAAAAGCAGCCGAACCAGACCGATATAAGGTTAACTTTCCACGATTCCATAACAGAGGCAGTCTTCATTTTTAGGCGAATTCGCCTGTAGATTAGCAAGTTACGCCAGGTCACGTAGCGCGAGAGATGCGGCCCGATCGACTTTGGTGTTTTATCTTCCCAGTCATCATATTTGTGAAACAAGTCACAAATCATACCGTTTTTGGCGGAGGATTATGCTTCAACGGCAGAGTCCGTACCCGCGCATTCCAAGATGAAAATGGTTGGCGTGGGCGGCGTTATATTCCGGGCCGAGGCCATTGCCATAGTAGCCGCAGCTTGCCGCCAGCAGCGCCTTAAGCCAGGGCTGGGTACGGGCTGAACGCCACCCGCTGAGGATGGTCACCCGCTGGCCATCTGCCAGACGAAACGCGCTGATATCCAGCGCGTCGGCCGTGGCGTGCTCGCTGCGTCGCGCGTCCGCACGATGATAGATATTGCGGCAGGCGAAGCTTCCCAGATGATCGATGCGTGTCAGCTCTGCGCCCATAAACTGTTTCGTGAGCGGGCGAGCCTGCTGACTAACGAATAACGCGGAGCTGAGCGCCAGCGGACAGCTGGCTAAAAAGCTGCCGCTCAGGCTGACCGGGCCAAAGCTGCGCACGCGCACAACGTTGCTGAGAGGGCACTCTCCCGCACTGTCGGCAACCGGCTGCGAGCGGATGAGCTTTCTGTCGTTGGCCTCCGATAACAAATTCTCGCAGGCCTCGGGCGTTAAACGGCGCAGTTTAAACTGGGTTATCTTGCCCGGCGGATCGTCAAGAGTAAGAGGCGCAAACGGGTTGTACCATGACGGCAACCAGCGGTAGCCCACCGTCACAGCAGCCACAATCATGATACAAATCAGCCATTTTATGCCTTTCACATATCCTCCTGACGCGGGTTAAAACATTATGGCAGAAGGCCGCGAAACCCGCCGGGCATCGTGGTATGTTATGGGCTTTTCGTCAGACTGGAAGAGAGTGAAATGGCAAAGCAGCGCGTAGGTATTGTCTTTGGGGGAAAATCAGCAGAGCACGAGGTTTCATTGCAATCGGCCAAAAATATCGTCGACGCAATTGATAAAAACCGCTTCGACGTGGTGCTGCTGGGCATTGATAAACAGGGCCAGTGGCACGTTAACGATGCCAGCCAGTATCTGTTAAATGCTGACGATCCGGCGCACATCGCCTTAAACCCTTCTGAAATCAGCGTTGCTACCGTACCTGGCGTCGTTCAGGGACAATTTATCAATGCCGGAAACGCGCAGGCGCTGGCCCAGATTGACGTGGTATTCCCGATTGTGCACGGCACGCTGGGCGAAGATGGCTCGCTGCAGGGCATGCTGCGCATGGCTAATCTGCCGTTTGTCGGCTCTGACGTACTCGGTTCCGCCGCCTGCATGGATAAAGATATGACCAAGCGGCTGCTGCGCGATGCCGGACTGAATATTGCGCCGTTTGTCACCCTGACGCGCGCTAATCGCGAAAGCTATACCTTTGCCCAACTCTCGACCCAACTGGGCCTGCCGCTGTTCGTTAAGCCGGCAAATCAGGGCTCTTCCGTTGGCGTGAGTAAAGTGTCCAGCGAAACCCAGTATACCGAAGCGGTTCGCCTGGCATTTGAATTTGACCATAAGGTGGTGGTTGAGCAGGGAATTAAAGGCCGTGAAATCGAATGCGCCGTGCTGGGCAATGATTTCCCGCAGGCCAGCACCTGCGGCGAAGTGGTGTTAAACAGTGACTTTTACTCTTACGACACCAAATACATTGATGACCAAGGCGCGCAGGTGGTGGTCCCGGCGGATCTCGATCCGGCCATCAACGATAAGATCCGCGCGATCGCCGTTGAAGCCTATCAGGCGCTGGGTTGCAGCGGTATGGCGCGCGTCGACGTATTTCTCACCCCAGAGAATGACGTGGTGATTAACGAAATCAACACGCTGCCGGGCTTTACCAACATCAGCATGTATCCGAAGTTATGGCAGGCCAGCGGGCTTAGCTATCCGGACCTGATTACTCGTCTGCTGGAACTGGCGCTGGAGCGTCACGCGGCCGACAGCGCTCTTAAAAGCTCGGTAAACGGTTAATCGATCCGCTTTGCCGTTTCCGCCTCTTCCGCTGTCGTCTCTTCCGGACGGCGGCGGATAATCAACCCCGCCAGCCAGAAACCGATCACCCACGTCACCAGCCCGACCGCATAGGTTTGCCAGCCTTTCGCCTCGAACCCGAGCAGGCCCACCACACCGTTAAGAATAAAGATCAGCCCAATCGCAAAGGCATAGTAGTGCCAGTCACGGCGTAGTTTAGAAGTGAGTTTCATGGCAGCTCCGGCAGGAAAAATATCATCCTCTCACAGTTTTGCGGCCAGGTCTGTGGCGGATGCGGAAATTCTGAAACGAGCGCAAATTTCACCTAAGTCATAAATCTGTGATGCGCTGCAGAATTCATCAATCCAGGAGGATTCCCTGGCGTAAATTACCACGATTCTGATATTGACAAATGTTATGACCTGTCAAACTCACCTTGTAAGACCTATTTCTGAACTGGGTGATATTGTGGGAGGTCGTTATGGCTGATTTTACATTGTCGAAACCGATTTTTGGCGGTAAACAACCAAAAACCTCAACGCCGGGTAATATCGCTTACGCGCTCTTCGTGCTGTTCTGCTTCTGGGCCGGATCGCAGCTATTGAATATGCTGGTCCATGCGCCAGGCGTGTATGAACATCTGATGCAGGTTCAGGACAGCGGACGCCCGCGCGTAGAGATCGGCTTTGGCGTAAGCACCGTTTTTGGGCTTATCCCCTTCCTCACGGGTTGCATGGTGTTGGGCGCAATCGCACTCGTCATCCGCTGGCGTCATCGTCACTGATTACAGCCCCATACAGCGCGCCCGTCGATCGTCCACACGTTTGGCAAACCAGGCCGTCGTGAGGTTACGCGTGATCTTCGGGCTTTCAAGCTGAATGCCCGGCAGCATAGCTCTTGGTAAAGCTTTCCCACTTTTCCGCTCGGCCAATGCAAAGACCTGCTGATAGAGTTCGGTTTTCTCAAACGCCAGGCTGTCACCCTTTTCCAGCTGACGACGAATGTCGCTGTCGCTCATGCCCAGCCTGGCGGAGAGCTTGCGCACCGCCCGCTCCGTGGTTCCGGCTTCGCTGCTGCCGTAGGCGATAAGGTCGCCGTCCAGCGCCAGCTTAACGCCGCTTGCACGGCTCACCGCATTCTGGAAAGCCGCGTTGCGGCTGGCGTACCAGCCCGCGTTAAAGTCCGCGAAGCGATAGAGCGGTTCGTCATAGTTCGCGGGATAGTTCAGCAGATGATAGGTGCCAAACCACAGCCCGCCCCGCAGGGAGAACACTTCCTGACGCACCGTACCGTCGATTTTCCACGGGTATCCATCGGTATGTTTTTCCGCAAACGCAATGCTGACCTGCATCGGCCCGCCGGTATGCACCGGGTTAAGCGAGCCAAACAGCGTCTGGCCCATCGGCACCATATTGATGAAATCATCAAAGATAGCGCTCAGCTGCTTCTCGGTTTTGACCGTATCCAGCCGCTCGCTGTAGCTTTTGCCGTTCGGCGAGGTGATTTTGAGGGCGGTATGGACCAGGAACACCGGGATATGCATCGATTCGGCGCGCCGGTCGATCTCTTTCCAGGCAATTTTGTTCAGCCCGGGCACTGCCGGGTCTGACTGGTACATCGACTCCTGCTGCGCAACCGCCAGCACCGAGCAGATATTCGCCTCGGTGGGGGCGATCTTCTGGCTCTCAAAGGTTTTTGCCAGCGCATCAGCCCACTGATTGCGATCCTTCACGCTGGCAGGCATTTTTTGCCGCACCACGCTCGCCACATCCACGGGCTTCTCGCCTTTCTTGAGCGGCTCGGCCCCTTTCTCAGCACAACCCGCCAGCACGAAGGCAGCGAGTAAGGACAGCGGTAACGCACGCGATACGGCAAATGGCATAGCAACTTCCTGTATTAACCTAAAGTAGGGGTAACGTCCTGCAGTTCTTTATCGTCCAGCTCGCGTTCGAAGCTGCGTAAACGTTTATAAATGGACATCAGCTCCACCAGCGTAGTCCATGAGCTGATCAAATACTGGAACGAACCGCGTACCTGACCGAAAACGTTGGTGATCTGCGTCATCAGACCGAGCGTTATCGTACCCGCTACGATTGACGGGAACAGCAGGAACAAACCGAAAACATTATCGACCTGCAGGTAAAGAATACGGGCGATATTGAAATACATATAGTGGAAATAGAGGCGGAAGTAGTTTCTGCGCACCGCACCAAAAAGCTCGCGCACGGTAGGCGGCGACGCGCGATTGGCATCATCTTCGCCATACACCAGCTCTTTACGGTAGGCCGCTTCTACGCGCTGGTTTTTAAACTCCAGGCCCGGCAGCTTGATCCCGACGACCGCCAGCAGGCCCGTTCCCATCAGCGACCAGACGATCGCCGCAATCACCAGCCCGTACGGCAGATGGCCGACAATCGGCAGGTCCGGAACGTGCGCCGAGAGGGTGACCAGCACCGGCAGGAAGGCAATCAGGGTCATAATGGCGTTGATAAAGCTCACGCCCATATCTTCCAGCGTAGAGGCAAAACGCATGGTGTCTTCCTGCACACGCTGCGCGGCACCTTCGATATGGCGCAGGTGCTGCCAGTGCGCCATATAGTGTTCGTTCATCGCGGTACGCCAGCGGAAAACGTAGTGGCTGACGAAGAAGTTGTTCATGACGCCAATAATGACCGCAATCAGGGCAATGCCGAGGAAGATCCCCACCTCGTGATAGAACTGGTTTATCGAGACCTTGTGCGGCGAGCTGAGCGCGGTCTGGATGAGATCGTAGAACGGGGCATACCAGGCGTTAACCGCCACGCCCACCTCAACCAGAAACCAGGTCACAAAGATGATGAGCGCGGTGCCGAGAATCGACCAGTACTGCCAGCGGTGCGGCGAATAGATAAACCAGAACAGCGCGAAAATGCCGACGCAGAGCGCGTAATAGGCATAAAAAAGCAGATAGCTCAGCGACCAGAATCGCGCGGCGCTAATCGGCACGTCCTTCGTTGCGCCGATCAGATGCGACAGCCATGCGCCGCCGCCTGCCTGCCAAAAAATGACGGCAAGAATTGCCCAAATAAATGCCGACAAAAAAAACGGCCCCGGCTTTGGGAAAAAAGACTTAAACATGATGCTTCCTTCTTGTTGTTATGGCTGTTGCTACGTTCAGTAAATCACCACACGAAAACCTTGCCTGCGCCCATCTCATAGCGGAGGCAAAATGGTCAGACCCAACGGGTGAATATTAGTTCGCATCGGCGTTGACGAGAATTGTTTCGGTGCGTTTCAAACCCCGCCCCCTCTGACCGGCCACTATCATAAGCCTGACGTCACAAAATGGGAGACGCGCCGCAGTAAAATTGCGCTTATTTACCCATGGTTACGTTTTTCTCGCTATGGTTATGCTATTCGGGTCATTGCGCCGTGTCGTTTAGTAGTATAAATACCCATTACCGTATTAATTCACTTCATGGATGCTTTTCGTTGAAACGTTGTCTGCTTACTCTTGCCGCGCTGTGTGCGCTAACGCTGTCCACCGCTCACGCTCAGGCAGTCCAGCCGCTGACGGCGCCTGTTCTGGCCTCTGATATTGCCGATCGCTATGCGAATCTGATCTACTACGGCAGCGGTGCAACGGGTATGGCGATGGTGGTTATCGACGGTAACCAGCGCGTGTTTCGCAGCTTTGGCGAAACGCGTCCGGGCAATAACGTCCACCCGCAACTCGATTCCGTGATCCGCATTGCATCCCTGACCAAGCTGATGACCAGCGAATTGCTGGTGAAACTGCTCGATCAGGGCGTGGTGAAGCTCGACGATCCGCTCAGCAAATATGCGCCACCCGGCGCGCGCGTGCCGACGTATCAGGGTGCGCCGATTACGCTGGTCAACCTGGCTACCCATACCAGTGCGCTTCCGCGTGAACAGCCGGGCGGTGCCCCCCATCGTCCTGTATTCGTCTGGCCTACCCGTGAACAACGCTGGAATTACCTGAGCACCGCGACGCTGAAAGCCGCGCCGGGGTCACAGGCGTCTTATTCTAACCTTGCGTTTGATCTTCTTGCCGATGCGTTATCCACGGCCTCGGGCAAACCGTATACGCAGCTGTTTGAAGAGCAGATAACGCGTCCGTTGGGCATGAAGGACACCACCTTTACCCCCTCTCCTGACCAGTGCGGTCGCCTGATGGTCGCCGAGAAAGGTGCCAGTCCGTGTAATAACACGCTGGCGGCAATCGGTAGCGGCGGGGTTTATTCCACACCGGGGGACATGATGCGCTGGATGCAGCAGTTCCTCTCTTCTGATTTCTACTCGCGCAGCAGCCAGGCTGACCGTATGCAGACGCTGATGTATAAGCGTGCACAGCTGCACCGCGTGATCGGTATGGACGTGCCGGGTAAAGCCGATGCGCTTGGAATGGGTTGGGTCTATATGGCGCCGAAAGACGGTCGTCCCGGTATTATTCAAAAAACGGGCGGCGGTGGCGGGTTCATTACCTATATGGCGATGATCCCGCAATCCAACGTTGGCGCTTTTGTGGTGGTCACCCGCTCTCCGAACACGCGGTTCGTCAATATGAGTGATGGTATCAATAATTTAGTGGCTGAATTGAGCGCCAACAAAGCGCAGGTACTTACTGCGTCTAACTGATTTAATATTCCGTGGGCAAACGGTTGACGCTAACCAGTTTGCCCCGGCTCATATTAATATAATTTCCCCGGCGTAGCGCGGCGAGTATTTCCGCAACAACGGAACGGGAAATTCGGGTACTTCGCTGAATATGATTCATTACGCCTATTTTTGAACGCAGGGTTTCATCCCATTCGGCCATTTCCATGAGCATGGCGCGGATCTGGCTATACGAATTATTACCAACCAGCTGCATATCGCGTTTTGCAAGAATATAATTCACCCAGGATAACCAGCCGAATGCTTCACGCCAAAGATATTCTTGCTGAATACGTTGGCGGGCCGTGACGGCGGGTAAATAAAATCCTGAACACGGCGTCTGTGTGACCATTATATATTCTTTTAGGTTATCATTCATTCCAGCGGTCAAACCAAAAATAAACGGTGCCCTTGCAATGCCAATCAGTAATTCATCTGACTGACGGTAAATTTCTATAATGCCGCTTTGTATTACGAAGGTGTAGGGTTCTTCGCCAGAGACATTCTGTGAAATGCGTTGCTGCTTCGCAGTTTTAAAAGGCGTTCCATCGACTTTCAGGCACTGTTCGAGCCGGCTTAATTCAGAAAGTGGTTTAGCATCAACGTTCATGCAGACCTCAAGTCATCTGTATATGTCGGTTCTGTGATTTTTTCTGAAGAAAAAGCGGGGAAAGAAATCCCCGCTTTTCAGATGTTACCAGGTATATTTCACACCCAGGTTAGCGCCCCAATTCTGGTCAACGTCGCCGCCGCCCAGATAGGTTGCATCAGTATAGGTACTGAAGTTTTTGGTGAAGCTGAACTGCGTGCCTAAACCAACGCGGACGGCAGAGCCCTTCACACCATTGTCGATGTTGTCGTTATTAACATCGGCACTGTTGTTGGCATCGTCGTAGACGTACGCCAGTTTGAAGTAAGGCGTCAGCGCCTGCTCACCACCGTAATTGAAGGTGTAACCCGCATCAATACCCGCTTCGTAGCGCAGGCTATCGTAGGATTGACCATCGATACGCATATCGTTGCTCAGCTGGTAATCATCGCCAGACTGGAACAGGCCAGACACGGCCGCATACGGCGTGACGTAACCAGACAGGTTTGGTTTCCAGTCATAACCCAGCTTCAGGCCAAAGCCTACGGCATCGGTCGTGGTATTCCCGTCAACGTACTGACCATTGCTCATGTTAGCAGAGAGGTCGCTATTGAAGCGGGTATAGTTCAGGGAGCTGTCGAGGAACACATCGTTAGCAAATTTCGCCGATGCGTAGATCATCGCAGTCTGGCTATCCTGATCAACCTGACCGGTACGATCGCTAATGTCACCCTTCGCGAAACCAGCCGCGCCGCCGACAATCCACTTGGCATTATTGCCATCAATCTGGGTATCCAGACCGACCATAATGCCGCTGACGTCCTGATCGTAGCTGATGTCGCCATTATCCCCGTCAAAGTTCCCGCCGAAGTAGCTCACCCAGGCACCGCCGTTATCGGCCAGGCCATGACGGCTGTTGGTCAGACGCGTGCCTACGGTGTCCTGCTGCAGGTTCCAGATATTGGTGTTCGCAGAAGGAATGCTCAGCGCCATGTTAGCGGAGTCGGTCAGCTCTTTCTGCTGCAGAACCACGGTGTCGCCTTTCTGCTGTGCCTGGTAAGTATAAGCCCCCAGATCGGCTTTGTTTGCCGCCGTAAAGCTTGCGCTGGTCCCCGCGTTATTGTCGTAAACGCGAATAATTTCTTTGTTTTTGTAGTCCGCAACGGAACCTGCACCGGTCGCATCGTCGATACGCACGCTGTAGTTACCTGCGACATCTCCGTTCACGGCTAAGTGGCCGTCAGAGTTCATCGCCACGACGCCGTGGTCGTATTCCGCTTTGCTCTTATCGTTAGTGATATAGCGAGCGTTGTTCAGATCGGAATTCAGCACGTAATCACGGCTGGCCACGTTCAGCACACCGCCATCGGTCAGCACCATGTTATGGGTATCAACCTGGCCCAGACCCAGCGCCAGCTCAGCGCCGTTATCCACGGTGATGGTGTTGGCGTAGAGTTCTGCCGTTTCTTCCGTCAGCGCTGCACGGCTATCGCTGTCCAGATACAGGCTATCGGTTGCCACCGCACCGCTATCGCCCACGTTCAGGGTAGACGCGTTAGTCAGGGTGATGGAGTCGGCCAGCAGGCCGGAGTTTTCAACGTTAACCTGAGAGTGATTATTCACCGCCAGCTTGTCGATGTTAGAGACCTTGCGGGTATCCCACTCGGAACCGTTGTCCAGCGTCACGTTGAACAGACCGCTCTGATACACCTCTTCACCCGCAACGTGGCCGTTGCTGTCGAAGGTAGAGTCAGGCCAGATGCTGTTCGGGGAGAGCGCTTTCCAGTCAACGTTGTTATAACCCTGACCGTACATCTCAGAGGTGCCGATAGCCTCAACGCTGGATTGCGCTGCACCTACCCACTTGCTGCCGTTCGTCAGCGTGACGTCCAGTTTATCGGTACCATCCCAGCCGTTGGTGGTTGGGTTATACACACCGTCTTCGGTGGTATCGGTTGCCGGATCGCCGTTGTCGTAGAAGTTGTTATCAAAGGTACTGGAGAAGAGGATATCGCCAGTAATGGTGGAGCGATCGAACGTCGCCGTGGTCTGCATGGCGTTGTCAGACGCGCCAGCGGCCACAATCAGCGCTGCATCATCAGCACCGGTCGCGTTAGTTTCGCCGTAATCGCTCGGCTTCGCGGTCTGACCGTAAAAGCCGCTGGTGCCCAGGTCGCTGTAGGCACCAGAGGTCAGAACAGAGTCTTTCACCACCAGCGTATCGGTGAACACATTGCTGTTGTTCGCCACGCCCGTTTCATTGTCGTAAGGCGTGTTATCCAGGTTTTGATAACCCTGCGTCAGGGTAATACCTGCAACGTGAGAATTATTCTGGATAACAATATCTGACTCCACGTCCAGGGTAATTGCATTACCCATATCGTAAGTGTTCAGATAATGCGTTTCGCTGGTCTCTCCGTTCACCACATCATAAGCGTAGTGTTCGTAGGTATCATTGATCGTGGAATTATCGACGGTCAGACTGAAACGGTCATATTGCGCATGCGCCGTGCCGTCCGTATCCACACCGTCAGCGCAGGTGGAGGTCATGCACTTCGAGGTGATCATACCGTTAATGGTACTGTTAGAAATGCTCAGCGCATTCGCACGGCCATTCGCACCATCATCCAGGTAATAGGTTGAAATAACGCCGTTGACCGTCGATTTTTTGATAACAGGATAGATGTCGCCATCGTGTGCCGCCCCGGAGTAATCCCAGTCGGCATAGCCATAATACCATGGCGTCGTGGCCGTATTATCATATCCAAACGTATTAAACGTTGTGCCGGAAATATCTTTCGCATTTGCCTGAGAAGCGATCGCCACGGTGCAGGCTAATGCCAGTTGAGATACAACCAGTTTCTTTTTCCATGTTTGCATTGGGTCATCCCTCCTCAGGGACGTAAGCAAGTTTTTCCATCAAACCATATAGCAATATTTTATTGCGGAGGGAATTATGCAGTTGCACTTCGAAAAGGTTCAATGAATGATTCCATTAAGTCCGTATACAGACAAATAACGAAGAGAATAACCTTGAGAGGCCAAATACTCTAGATAAATATTATAAAAACAGCGCGTTAGAGATAAATCCCATAAATATTGAAAATATAAAAAATTAAAATAGATCATTATTAATTATATAATTTATCTAATATAGATATAATACAAATTATTCAGACTTTCTTTTATCCCTCGCCCATGTTCTCCACCGCGCGGTCGGGCGCTAAAAACAAAAAGCCCACTTTAGTAAAACGCCCCTCCTCACTTTCAGGTAAACTGATCCTCTTTGTTCCACAAACGTCAGGCATATCATGACCGATTTAATTGCTCGTCCCCGTCGCCTGCGCAAGTCACCTGCACTGCGCGCTATGTTTGAAGAGACAACACTGACCTTAAACGATCTGGTGTTGCCGATTTTTGTTGAAGAAGAGATCGATGACTACAAAGCCATCGACGCTATGCCGGGCGTGATGCGCATTCCCGAAAAACATCTGGCACGCGAAATCGAACGCATTGCCCGGGCGGGGATCCGCTCGGTCATGACCTTTGGGATCTCCCACCACACCGATGCCACCGGCAGCGATGCCTGGAAAGAAGATGGCTTGGTTGCCCGTATGTCCCGCATCTGTAAGGACGCCGTGCCGGAGATGATCGTCATGTCCGACACCTGTTTCTGTGAATACACCTCTCACGGCCACTGCGGCGTGCTGTGCGACCACGGCGTGGATAACGATGCAACCCTGTTGAACCTCGGTAAACAGGCGGTAGTGGCAGCCGCTGCGGGTGCAGACTTCATCGCGCCTTCCGCTGCGATGGACGGCCAGGTGCAGGCTATCCGCCAGGCGCTTGATGCCGCGGGCTTTACCGACACCGCCATCATGTCCTACTCCACCAAATTTGCCTCGTCTTTCTATGGCCCGTTCCGTGAAGCAGCCGGTACCGCCCTGAAAGGCGATCGTAAAACCTACCAGATGAACCCGCTCAACCGTCGCGAAGCGATCCGTGAATCGCTGCTCGACGAAGCGCAGGGCGCGGACTGCCTGATGGTCAAACCTGCTGGCGCGTACCTTGATATCCTGCGCGATATCCGCGAGCGCACCGAGCTGCCGCTGGGTGCCTACCAGGTCAGCGGCGAATACGCGATGATCAAGTTTGCCGCCCAGGCGGGTGCCATAGATGAAGAGAAAGTGATCCTGGAAAGCCTCGGCGCGATCAAACGCGCGGGCGCGGATCTGATCTTCAGCTACTTCGCGCTGGATCTGGCCGAGAAGAACATTCTGCGTTAATCCTCATCCCCTCTCCCTTCGGGGGGAGGGGGTGCTCGTCATAACGTCACCAAACTGCAATACCACCGACATCTCCCCCTTCTACTGTCTTCGCAAGACGGCAGGAGGAGTGACCATGTTTAGTCTCGATAGCGTTCTCGATGACCTTTGGCCTCAGGCGAGGCCCGCACCCTGGCAAAAAAATCTCTTAAAAAAGCTGCTCTACGAAGAAGAATTCCAGCAATTTGCCGCCGCCCATCGCCACCTGAAAGGGCTGGATATGGTGGAGCAGGTTCTGGAGCATCTCGATATTCACTGCACCGTTTCAGCCCGCGACCTCGAACAGATCCTCGACCACGGTCCGCTCGTCATTATTGCAAATCACCCTACAGGCACCCTCGACGGGCTGGCGCTCATGTACGCCGTCTCCCGCGTGCGTCGTGATGTGAAAGTGGTAACCAACCGGCTGCTTACCCACCTTGAGCCGCTCGGCTCACTGTTCATCCCGGTCGATAACATCAACGGCAGAACGTCAAAGTCCTCGCTGATGCAGATGGAGCAGCATCTGCACAACGGCGGCGTACTGATTTTCTTCCCGGCAGGTGAAGTGTCGCGACCAACGCGCAAAGGCATTCGCGATAAACAATGGCACTCAGGCTTTATCAAACTGGCCGGTAAGCTGCGCGCCCCGCTGTTGCCGATGCATATCCAGGCGCGCAACGGCCTTTTCTTCTATGCCAGCACGCTGGTCTCGCCCACCCTGTCGATGCTTTTGCTGATGCAGCAGATGTTCCGCCGCCGCCACAGCACGTTGCCAATCACAATCGGCCAGCAGATTGCCTGGAGCCAGTGGTTTAGTGCCGGTCTTTCATCGCGTGAGATGGCCGAGCGATGCCGTCAGCACGTGATGCGTCTTGGCAAGGGCGTGCCGGGCGTTTTCAAAACCCAATGCGCCATCGCCCGAGCGGAAGACCGGGCCACCCTGAAGCGCGCGCTGGCGCAGGCCGAGTGTCTGGGGGAAACCAGCGATGGCAAAACCGTCTACCTGTGGCAGCGCAACGGCCAGGAGGAGGCGCCAGTATTGCGTGAGCTGGGTCGTTTGCGGGAGATTGCGTTTCGCGCGGTCGACGAAGGCAGCGGTAAACGCCGCGACACCGACCGCTACGACGATGACTATCTGCATCTGATCCTCTGGGATGACGACGATCTTGAGATCGTCGGGGCGTACCGCTTTATGCCCACGGCGATGCAAATCGCTCAGCGCGGCGTGGAGGGACTCTACAGCCACAGCCTGTTCCACTATGACCAGCAGATGGAAGAGGTGCTGGAACACGGCATCGAACTGGGGCGCAGCTTTATCCAGCCGCGCTACTGGGGACGGCGTGGCCTGGATTACCTGTGGTCGGGCATTGGTGCCTATCTGGCACGTTATCCGCACTACCGCTATCTTTTCGGGCCGGTCTCTATTTCTGGCGGGCTGCCGCCCGCCGCGCGGGATCTGTTGGTGGCGTTTTACCGGCTCTGGTTTCCGGCAAGCCACCCGCTCGCCGCCTCGCGCCAGCCTTATCCGGCATCGCTCCCGGACGTGCTCGCCCAGTTTGGCGGCGTGGATTACGCCGAGGATCTGACCAGGCTGAAATCCCTGCTGGGTAACCTCGGGTGCGGCATTCCCCCGCTCTACAAACAGTATTCAGAGCTGTGCGAGCCCGGCGGCGTGCAGTTTATCGATTTCGGCAGCGATCCGGCGTTCAGTCACTGCGTTGACGGGCTGGTGCTGGTGGATTTGTGCTATCTGAAGGCGAACCGTTATCAGCGCTATATCGCGGTACACCTTTAGCCCTGTTGCCCGGTGGCGCTACGCATACCGGGCCTGCAAGGAAACCCAGGCCGGGTAAGGCAACGCCGCCACCCGGCAAGAACGGTGTACAAGCGGCGGGGTCAAGGACGATAAAACGGCTTATCCCCCAGAATCGTCGCCCGGTGCATAATCCGCCGCTGTGGCAGATAATCCGCATTTGCATAGTGCTGGGTGACGCGGTTATCCCAGATTGCGAGGTCATTCTCTTGCCAGCGCCAGCGCACCTGAAACTCTGGTTTGGTGATGTGCGCGAACAGGAAGCCCAGCAGCGCCTCACTCTCCTTTTCGCTCACGTCAACGATGCGGGTGGTAAACCCTTCGTTCACGAACAGCGCCTGTTTGCCCGTTACCGGATGCGTGCGCACCACCGGATGCAGCAGCGGCGGATGCTTCGCCACCGCCTCCTGCCAGCGCCGATGCTCCTCGTCGCTGTTCCGGTACTTGAACTCCTGGAAGGATTTTTTAAAGTCATGTTCCGCCCGCAGCCCGCTCAGTAGCGCCCTGAACGGTGCTGAAAGCGCTTCAAAGGCGGCAATCCCGCTGGCCCACAGCGTATCGCCCCCCGTTTCGGGCAGCTGCTTCGCCGCCAGAATCGCCCCGGCGGGCGGCGTCTCAATAAAGGTGACGTCGGTATGCCAGTTGTCGTTATCCGGCGGATTATTGTTGTGGGTGTCCAGGACAATAATCTCCTCGACGCCTTCCGCATGCGGGTAAACCGGGTGGATATGCAGATCGCCGAAGCGCTGAGCCAGCCCCCGCTGCTGCTGGGGTGAGATCGCCTGCTCGCGCAGGAACACCACCTGATGGCGCAGCACCGCGTGGTAGAGCTGTTCAAACTGGTTATCGCTCAGCGGACGGGCCACGTCCAGGCCAGCGACCTGCGCGCCGATGTTTGGCCCCAGCGGGGTAATGATCAAACGTTCACTCATTGTATTTCTCCATGCCAGGGCGTCAGGCGGCGCTGTAACGCGCGCAGCCCCAGTTCTAATCCAAAGGCGATCGCGGCGATGACCGCAATCCCTGCCAGTACGACGTCAGTCGCCAGAAATTCACCCGCCGACTGCACCATAAACCCAAGCCCGCGCGTGGCCGCGATAAGCTCTGCCGCCACCAGCGTGGACCAGCCGACGCCAAGACCAATGCGTAGCCCGGTTAATATCTCCGGCAGCGCGCCGGGTAAAATCACGAACAGCAGCACCTGGACGCGGCTGGCCCCGAGCGATTGCGCCGCGCGGATCCGCACCTGCTGGGCACTCTTCACTCCTGCCAGCGCCGACAGGGCAACCGGCGCAAAGATGGCGAGATAAATCAGCAGGATTTTGGACGTTTCACCAATGCCAAACCAAATCACCATCAGCGGCAAATAGGCCAGGGGCGGAACCGGGCGATAAAGCTCAATCAGCGGGTCGAGAATGCCGCGCACCGTCGGGCTTAGCCCCATGGCGATACCCACCGGCACGCCGATCAGCACCGCCGCCTGCAGCGCGACCAGAATGCGTGCCAGGCTGGCCCCTAAGTGTTGCCAGAGCGTCGCATCCATAAACCCCTGCGGCCCGGCGATGGTGATCAGTTTTTCCAGCACCTGTCCCGGCGGCGGCAGGAACAGCGGGCTGATCCACTGCTGCGCCGCCACGGCCCACCACGCCACCAGCAGCACCAGCAGCGTGCCGACGCTCAGGGTGAGCTGATGTGAAAACGGCCAGCGCAACGCGAGGCGCGTGCGGCGCGCTTTTTCACTGAAAACGATGCTCATGAGAACGCCTCCCGCTGTTCAAACACGCGGCTCAGCACGTATTCACGTTTTTCGATAAACCGCAGATCGGACTTGATGCTGCGCACCGACTCCCCCGCCACGAAGCGGCGGGCAAAGTCGAGCGACAGGCGCTCCACCACTCGCCCCGGCCCCGGCGACAGCAGCACGAGGTGGGTCGCCATAAACACCGCTTCTTCGATATCGTGGGTGATCAGCAGGACCTGCTTACCGGTTTCATGCCACAGGCGTAAAAGCAGGGTCTGCATCTGCTCGCGGGTAAAGGCATCCAGCGCCCCGAACGGCTCGTCGAGCAGGAGCAGTTGTGGGCTGGCGGCTAAGGCTCTGGCAATGCCGACGCGCTGACGCTGGCCGCCAGACAGCTGCCAGATAAAGCGTTTTTCAGCGCCCTCAAGCCCGACTTTTTTCAGCATCTCCCGCGCGGTGGCAAGGCGCTGTTCGCGCCCGACTCCCGCCAGCTGTAAACCGAACGCCACGTTTTCCTGAACGTTGCGCCAGGGAAGCAGGCCTTCATTCTGAAAGACCACGCCGCGCTCGGCGCCCGGCCCGTCAACCTTTTTCCCTTCCAGGTGAATGCTGCCGCGCTGATAAGGGACAAATCCGGCGATCAGGTTGAGCAGCGTGGTTTTCCCGCAGCCGGAGGGGCCGAGTACCACCAGCAGCTCACCGCCATCCAGCGTCAGGTTAATCTCTTCCAGCGCCGGTTTGCCGCCGTAATCCGCAGACAGGTTCGTTATCGTCAGCATGGCAGCCCCCTTATTTCACAAAGCGATCGGTCACGTACTGGCTGTAATCCGCGGCCACCGCAGGCACTTTGCCCTGCTCTTTCAGGAACGTTGCCGTGTCGACGATGGCTTTGTTCACCGGCCCGGTTAACTGCTGTACCTGCTGAGCGGGCGTGAGATAGGTATTGCCCTTCACCAGCCCCGGCACGTCAGCCTCCGGAACGCCGCTCAGACGCGACAGTTTTTCCAGGTTAGCAGGCTCGCTCAGCCACGCATCGGGATTGCTGATATAGGGCTGCTGCGCGTCGAGGGCGCTTTTAGCAAAGGCTTTCACCACCTCCGGGTGTTTTTCGGCGAAATCCTTACGCACTACCCACACGTCGAGCGTGGGCGCGCCCCACTCACCGCCTTTTGCGGAGTCAGTCAGAACGGTGCCGTCTTTTTCCAGCTCGTTCACGGCGGGCGCCCAGACGTAGGCGCCGTCAATATCACCGCGCTGCCAGGCTGCAATAATGGCCGGCGGCTGGAGGTTGAGAATTTGCACCTGTCCCGGCTTAATGCCCCAGTGTTTAAGCGCCGCCAGCAGGCTGTAGTGGGTGGTGGAGATAAACGGCACGGCGATGCGTTTGCCAATCAGATCCTCGGGTTTGGTGATGGTTTTTTTCACCACCAGCGCTTCGGAGTTCCCGAGCTGCGAGGCCAGCAGGAAGACCTCAATCGGCACCTGCTGGCTGGCGGCCACGGCCAGCGGGCTGGAGCCGAGATTGCCAATCTGCACGTCGCCGGAGGCTAACGCCCGGACGATGGCCGCTCCGCTGTCGAACTTGCGCCAGTCGACTTTCGCCCCGCTCTCTTTGGCAAAGGTGTTATCGGCCTGCGCGACTTTCGCCGGCTCGGCAGAGGTTTGATACGCAACGGTGACCTCCACCGCCTGCGCCTGAAATGCCCACAGCGCCAGCGCGCCGAGTAGTGTGATCCGCGATGAAACTGCCATAGTGCCTGCTCCCCTTGTTGTTATGGAGGCAGTATTTCCGGCGCAGGAATTTTGATAAAGGAATAAAAAAGAATCGCTAATGACGATTCGTTTTTAGATAAAAAGCGGGAAAGGATAGTTGGTTTTGTGCGGTTGTTTTGTGCCGGGTGGCGGCTACGCCTTACCCGGCAAAGCACTCAGCGCTGCGCGTTCAGCTCAGCAATGTCTTTCGGCGTGGTGCGGCAGCAGCCGCCAATCAGCTTCGCGCCAGCTTCCAGCCACTGCGGCAGATACCCCGCCAGCGTCTCGCAGGCTTCACCGTGGTGATGCCAGGTTTTCGTCACCGCATCATAATGCTCCCCCGAGTTCGGGTAGACCACCAGCGGCAGCGCCGTCAGGCTGTTCAGGTGTTTCAGGGCCGCCGTGGTGTTTTCCAGCGCGATACAGTTAATCCCCAGCGCCACAATCTGCGGGTAATGACTCAGTGCAGAGACCACCTCGCGCAGCGCCGTACCGTCGCTCAGATGCTCGCTGTCACGCAGCGTAAACGAGAACCACGCCCGGGCGCGGGGATACTCTGCCAACAGTGATGCCAGGGCTTTAATCTCCGCAAACGATGGCAGCGTTTCGCAGGCCAGCAAATCGGCACCCGCATCCAGCAAGGCTTCCACGCGCGGACGGTGGAACCGGGTAAATTCCTCAGCGCTACGCACGTAGTCACCGCGATACTCAGAACCATCCGCCAGGTATGCGCCGTACGGCCCCACGGACCCCGCCACCAGCAGCGTGCCCGCGTTTGCGTTTTCGGCGAGATACGCTTCCCGCGCCTTACGCGCCAGCTCCACGCTTTTGCCGACCAGCGCACGCGATTGCGCCTCGTCCAGCCCACGCGCGGCAAAGCCCGCTGGCGTGGCCTGGTAGCTGGCGGTGATCGCCACCTGGGCACCGGCACGGTAGTAATCCAGATGCACCTCGCGGATAAGCTCCGGGTTTTCCACCAGGACTTTGGCAGACCAGAGGCTGTCAGCCAGGTTACAACCGCGCGCTTCCAGCTCCGTTGCCATCGCGCCATCGAGCACCACGTAAGGCTGCGTTTCAAGGAGGGCGGTGAGCGGATTATTCTGCGACATGTTCAGGCTCCTGCGTCGTCGTTTTTTGGGTCAGATAGTACGCACCATAACACAGGGCGACGAACGGCAGCCCGCAGTAAAGGGCAATTCTCTGGCTCGCGTCAAACGCCAGGCCGATACAGGCCACCACGCACAGAATAAAGCCCAGCACCGGCACCAGCGGATACCACGGCGCGCGGTACTGCAACGCCGAGAGCGGCTGGCCGGACTGCAGGTGACGACGACGAAAGACGAAGTGCGAGGCGCAGATGCTGATCCACACCGCCACCACCGCAAACCCGGAAATTGCCGAGAGTGCGACAAACACCGTGTCCGGGGCCACCACGCTTGAAAAGAGCGCCAGCACGCCGCCGAGCATCGACACGGAGAGCGCCGTCAGCGGCACGCCGTTTTTATTAACGCGGGCAAAGCAGCGCGGCAGGGTTTTCTCGTTGGACAGCGACCACAGCATGCGCCCGGATGCATACAGCCCCGAGTTGGCCGCTGAGAGGATCGCCGTCAGGATCACAAAGTTAAAGATATCCGCAGCATATGGAATACCAACTTTTTCAAACACCAGCACGAACGGGCTTTTTTCCACGCCGGCCTGCTGCATCGGGATCAGCGCTGCCAGTACAAATACGGTGCCGATAAAGAAAATGATCAGCCGGGCGATGGTGGTACGGATCGCCACCGGAATGACCCGGTGCGGATCCTCGGTCTCCCCTGCCGCAATGCCGATCAGCTCCGTTCCCGAGAAGGCAAAATTCACCGCCACCATGGTCATCAGGATCGGCAGGCCGCCGTGCGGGAACCAGCCTTCAGCGGTGATGTTGCTCAGGCCCGGCGCGGGTGAGCCGTCCTGCATCGGGATAAACCCGAAGATGGCCGCGCCGCCGAGGATAATAAAGGCGATGATGGTGATGACTTTAACCAGCGAGAACCAGAACTCCCCTTCGGCAAAGAAGCGCGTCGAAATAACGTTGAGGCCGAAAATCACCGCGCAGAACACCACGCACCACGCCCAGACGGGAACCTGCGGGAACCAGTACTGCATGCAGAATCCGGCGGCGGTAAAGCTCGATCCGAGCGCCACCGTCCAGGTGAGCCAGTAGAGCCACGCCACGGTATACCCCGTCGCCGGGCCAAGATAGCGGGCGGCATAGACGTGAAACGCGCCGGTTTCCGGCATCGCCACCGAGAGTTCGCCGAGGCACTGCATCACCAGCCAGACCACCAGCGCGCCGATCAGGTACGCCAGCAGCGTGCCCGCCGCCCCGGTTGTAGAAATGATGTAGCCCGTATTGAAAAATAACCCTGTACCAATCACGCCGCCCAGCGAGAGCATAATCAGGTGGCGCGTTTTCATGGTGCGCTTAAGCTGTCCGTTTTGTTCTGTTTGCATATTACCTTCTAAACGTATGGACATCTAAACATCCAAAGAAGGTGTGTTATACCGCGATTGTTAACAAAAAGCTAGACGACACGCCGCAACCGGGCGCGCCGGGCGCTGAGTCGGGGATGGGTGGTGAGGATCACGTAAAGGATGGGACGCCAGGCCATAAGCACCTCCGCAGGCAGTTACTGACAGTATGGCGCGGCTGGCTGGCAGCTGCGGTCAGGCGAAAGTGCGAGAACGTCTCTACCAGCTAAACCCCCTGCACGCCTCGCGCAAGCGGATCAAAAACTGTCGGGCGTTGGTGGTCATCGCCGATTTCTGCGACCACACCGCGCAATACTGTGCCGACGGCAGCTGGGTGATCGGCAGCGCCACCAGCTTATCTTCAAGCTGCAGCGGCTGACACATCGCCCGGGCCACGACCGTCAGATAGTCTGCGTTGATGACCATATTTAACCCGGTGATGACGGAATCCGTGCGCAGCGGGGTAACATCGACCTGACGATAAAAATGGCTAAGTTCATTTTGCAGCTGCTGATAGTAGCCCATGGTCGATTCCGGTAGCAGCCATTTAGCCTGACGTAGCGCCATCAACTCGCGAGCCTCCGCCAGCGGATGCCCCTTGCGCGCGACGATGCAAAACGGTGAGGTAAACAGCGGCTCGATCATCACCCCTTCCGGCGGTGCCATCGGATCGACTGAGCCAATAGCGATATCAATTTCACCGCTGCGCACGCCGGGCAGCAGCGAGGACAACTGCCCCTCTTTGGCCGTCAGTAACACCTGGGGCAGCGTCTCCTTAAAAGCATCGGCCACGCCCGGAAACACCGTCAGAGCAATGAGTGACGAGAACCCCACGGTCAGCCGCCCGTGAGTGAAATGGTTGATCTGTTCCACCTCATCGGCCGCGCGGCGCAACTCTTCCAGCACCCACTCCGCGCGCCGGGAAAACGCCATTCCCGCCTCGGTAAGCGTGATGCCCTCTTTGCTGCGCAATAAAAGTTGTGTGCCTAAAGTTTGCTCAAGCTCACGCAATGTTCGGCTCAATCCGGGCTGAGAGACGCCCAGCTCCCGCGCCGCCGAACGAATACTGCCGCTGCGCGCGACCTGACGGAAGGCCAGAAGATGGCCGAGTTTTGGCAGATAGTTCATCCCTCACCCTATAACAAAAAAGCATCACCTATAGAAAAATTATATCTTCCCGCCCCTCCGGTAAACCCCTAGATTCAGGGTGCACACAACACCTTTCATCGCACTCTGACGCCAGGCGGAAAAAAATATGAAAAGCCAGTCACAGATGATTTTTTTGCTCTTTATCGGGTATGTCGTGGTCTATATCGATAAAACCGTGATGGGCTTTGCGCTGCTGCCCATCGAAAAAGAGTTTGGATTGAGCACCGCGCAGCTGGGGTATATCACCGGGATCTTCTTCCTGGCCTACTCCCTGTTTCAGATACCGGCGGGCTGGCTGAACGATAAAATCGGCTACAAAACCATGCTGATCCTCTCCCTGTGCGCGCTGGGGATCTTCGCCCTCTGCTTTGGCGCGCTGGGCATGAGCTTTGGCCTGCTGCTGGTGTTTCGCTTTCTCTCCGGCGTGGGGCATTCGGGCTATCCCTGCTCCTGCGCCAAAGCGGTGGTCAGTAACTTCGCGCTGGAAAAGCGTACCTTTGCCCAATCCGTTCTGCTCTCTTCCGCCGGACTGGCGATGACCGTAGGGCCGATTGTCGCCGTCTGGGCGCTGGAACACCTCGGCTGGCACGCGTCGTTTGTCTCGCTGGGGATCATTGCCTGCGCCATTGCGGTGCTGATCGCCGTGCGCGTGCCGTACCAGAAACCCGCCGCCCGCCAGCACGCGCAGGGCCAGAGCGGCGCATTGTGGCGCAACCCAACGGTCGTGCTGCTGTTTATCTCCGTCTTCTGCGTCAATATTCCCAGCTACGGCCTGCTGGCGTGGCTGCCAAAATTTTTCGTCCAGAGCATGGGCATGCCGCTGGAGATTTCCGGTTATATCGTGGCGGCCGGTGGCGCGGGGATTTGGCTATCCTCATTAGGGACCGGCTGGCTGGTCGGGAAATATTTTCACAACCGCGAGCCGCAGGTGATCCTGACCTGCGCGCTGGTGAGTGCCGCCGCCATTTTTGGCATCTTCCACACGTCCACGGCGCTGACCGCCAGCGCCCTGCTGTTCGTCGGGGAGATCTTCCTGATGGCGACCTTTGTCACCGCCTTTACCCTGCCGATGAAGCGCCTGCCGGAAAACATCATGGGCTCGGCCATCGGACTGATTAACACCGGCGGGACCCTGGGCGGCTTCGTTTCGCCTGTTGTCATTGGTTATCTGGTTGGGCAAAGCCACAGCTATGAGAGCGCATTTATTTTCCTGTCACTGGCAATGGTGTGCGCAGGCGTGGCGATTGCGCCACTGATAAAAAAACCTGCCGCGCCGCTGCCGGTCACTGACTGAAGGAGAGTGTCATGAAAAGTACCCTTGAAAACCTTATCCGCGACGTACACGACGATGTGATCCGCTGGCGCAGGCATATTCACGCCAATCCGGACCTGTCGTTTCAGGAGAAGCCGACCGCTGATTTTATCGCGCGGGAACTGGCAGCCCTGCCCGAGCTGGTACTGAGCCGCCCGGTAGAGAACAGCGTCATCGCGGTATTACAGGGCGAGAAGCCCGGCCCGATGTGGGCGCTGCGTGCGGACATTGACGCCCTGCCGCTACAGGAAGAGAGCGGTGAAGCGTTCAGCTCCACCAAAGCCGGGGTAATGCACGCCTGCGGACACGATGCCCACACCGCGATGTTGATGGGTGCCGCCAAAGTGCTCTGCCGCCTGCGCCATCAGCTGCATGGCAGCATTAAGTTTATCTTTCAGCCTGCAGAGGAAGTGCCGCCGGGCGGCGCGCGCGAACTGGTGGAAAAAGGGGTGGTTGACGACGTCGAGAAGATCTTCGGGCTGCACGTTTTCCCCACCAGCCCGACCGGCAAAATCACCCTGAAAGAGGGAGTGTACGTCGCCTCCAGCGACAACTTCGACATTACCCTTTTCGGCCAGGGCGGTCACGGCTCTATGCCGCAGTTCTGTATCGATCCGGTCGTGATTGGCGCGGAAGTGGTTACCGCCCTGCAAAACGTGGTGGCGCGGAATCTTGACCCGATCAACGCCCCGGTGCTGACCATCACCACCTTCCAGGCAGGCGACAGCTATAACGTCATTCCGGACAGCGCACGTCTGGCAGGCACGGTACGCACGCATAATCAGCAGGTACGTGAGCAGGTGCCGCAGCTGATGCAGCGGATTGTCGAGGGGGTTGTCAGCGCCCACGGTGCCCGCTGTGAGATCCGCTGGCAGCAGGGTTATGTCGTCGGGAACAACCATGCCGATACCAACGCCATCGCCAAAGCCGCCATCGCCGAACACTTTGCTGAAGGAACGCTACAGTTGGCCGATCGCGCGCTGTTCGGCAGCGAAGACTTCTCCTCCTATCAGGAGAAAATCCCCGGCACTTTCCTGTTCATTGGCTGCGGTAACGAGGAAAAAGGCGCGGTATGGAACGTCCATAACCCGCACTTTCGCATCGACGAAGCCGCGCTGGCCGTGGGCGTGAAGACGCATATTGCATTAGTGAGCGCGCTGTTTGAGGAGATGTGAGGCTCTCTTTTCACTGAGGGAGCGATAACGCATGCGGCCTGCCGGTGACACGCAACTGGCAGGCCGCCGCCGCACAATTATTGGTAAATCCTTAAATCAGTTCTATAGTCGACACAGTTTCTTCGTTACCAGGACTTACTATGCGCTTTAATGGACTGACCAAAGGTTTCTTCCTTCTCATTCTCGCCCTCGTTACCTGGGCTTTTTTCGATGTGCTCTCGCCCTACTTCTCCGCGATACTGTGGGCCGCGATCCTGACCATCATCTTTAACCCGGTAAAAAACAAGCTGCGCACTGCGCTTGGTGAACGCAACGGGCTGGCGTCGTTCCTGACCCTGTGCATTATCTGCCTGATCGTCTTTATTCCGTTAACGGTGATCCTCTCCTCGCTCGCCATTGAGCTGAACGTGGTTTACACCAAGCTGCAGCAAAACAATACCCAGTTCCCGGAGGTGGTTGCCGGGGTCTTTAACCGTCTGCCGGACTGGGCCAGCGGATTCCTGGCGGATCATGACCTGACGAACGCCGCCGAGATCCAGAAAAAACTCTCGGACGCGGCGCTTAAAGGCGGGCAATACCTCGCAGGCAGCGCGTTCCTGATCGGTAAGGGAACGTTCGGGTTCGCCATCAGCTTCGGCATCATGCTCTATCTGCTGTTCTTCCTGCTGAAAGATGGGCCGTATCTGGTGCGCCAGATCCTCGACTCTCTGCCGCTGTCTGATTTTGCCAAACAGCACCTGTTTGCCAAGTTCGTTGGGGTCTCCCGCGCGACGGTAAAAGGGACGGCCGTTGTGGCCGTGGTTCAGGGTACGCTCGGCGGGATCGCGTTTGCGATTGTGGGCATCGACGGCAGTATCCTTTGGGGCGCGCTGATGGCGTTCTTGTCACTGGTGCCCGCCGTCGGCTCGGCGATTGTCTGGGTTCCGGCGGCAATTTACCTGTTTGCCACCCATCAAATCTGGCAAGGGCTGTTCATCGTCGGTTTCTTTGTCATCATTGTCGGCCTGGTGGACAACATCCTGCGCCCGCTGCTGGTGGGCAAAGACACCAAAATGCCGGACTACCTGATCCTGATCTCCACGCTGGGCGGCATGGAACTTTATGGCATTAACGGCTTCGTCATTGGTCCGTTGATTGCCGCGCTGTTCATCGCCTGTTGGAACCTGTTCTCCGGTCGCGACCATGAAGGCAACGCCGAAGAGCTGGATGCCGAGTTTATCGAAGAAGGGCGAAACCCGCCGGATTTATAACCCTATCGTTAAAACGAGGCGGCCCCGTGCCGCCTTTTTTTTCACCATAAATCAAACGTTTTCTATAATTTGAAAGAACGCCATCCCACTCTTGTCGCAGAAGGATTAACAGGTGCGAATCGCCACAATCACAAACTGGGCCTACGGCGCCACGGTGTGTCTGACCCTCGCCTCCGGCGTCGTCATGCTGATGGCGTCCCATGCCGACAGCGTTGAGCGCGAGGCCGTTAAGCAGCGGCAGCAGTTCGATCAGCTGACCGAAAATGTGGAGACCGACGCCTGGATGCTCTCCGACCTGGCGCGCCTGTTCGTCATCAAAAAAGAGCCGTATGTCCTCGAAGAGTATCGGGCGAAAGAGCGCGAGCTGAAGGGCATTGAGCATCGGCTCGAAGCGCTCAAAGATACGGGAGCCTCGGTCGAAGAGCTTGCCCTGCTGCAGGAGGGGCTGAAAATCATCGACGAGCTGCAGGATGAACAGCAGGTGGCGCTCGCCAGCATGGCGCAAGGTAACGAGCAGCAGGCCGTTGCGCTGCTGTATGGCAAAAACTATGAGCAGGAGCTGGAGCGCGCGCAGAGCCAGATTGACCATTTTCGCCAGCTTCTGGATAAACGCATCATTGCCGACGTGCAGGCGGCCACAAAAACATCGAAAACGCTGCGTACCGCCTCCGAGGTGATGGTCGGGCTGACTGCCCTGCTCTTTTTGTTCGTGATGGGCTTTATTCTTAAACGCCGTGTTCTGCATCCGGTCGTGCGGCTGAGCGATGTGGTACACCGCCTGGCGTCGCAGGACTATGCGGTTGAGACGCCGAACTTCACCCAAATCGATGAGATTGGCGATATGGCGCAGGCTATCCGTATTTTCCGCGAAAATGGCCTGGCGCGGCAGCGGTTGGAGAAAGAGCGCGACGCCGACTGGGCGATCCGCGAGCTGCTGGCGCGCATGACCCAACGATTTCAAGGCTGCGAGAGTTTCGCGGACGTGATTAACGTGGCGGAGCTGTTCGCCCCCAATATTGCGCCCGGGGTGTCGGGACGCTTGTATATCGTCGATCGCGCGTCGTGGGAGATGCGCTGCGCGGCCGAATGGCTGTCGCCTGAAGGAGAGAAAAAACCGTTCCACCCGGATGCGTGCTGGGCCATTCGACGCGGGCAGAGCCATCCACCGGTAAACGGCGAGCCGGATATCACCTGCTCGCATCTGCCAGCCTCGCAAATGCATCAGTCGCTGTGCGTGCCGCTCATTGCGCAGGGCGAAGCCATCGGCCTGCTCTCTTTCCAGAACATCACCCCGGACACTGCGCCCTCCCGCGCGTATCTGGAGCTGATGGCGGAGGCGCTCGGGCTGGCGCTGGCCAACCAGCGGTTGCGCGATGCTCTGCTGGAAAAAGCCTTGTTTGATCCCCTCACCGGATTACGCAATCGCCATCATCTGGAGGATACCTTACGCACGCAGATGACCCAGGCCATGCGCAATAAAGAGCCGATAAGCTGCCTGATGATCGATATCGATCACTTCAAAAGCATTAACGATCGCTTTGGTCATGAAGCCGGTGACCAGGTGATCAAAAGCGTGGCAACCATTATTCAGCGCGCGGTACACGATACCGGCCTGGCCTTCCGCTACGGCGGTGAAGAGTTCCTGGCGCTTCTCACCGGTGCGGACGAGGAGGCAGCGCATGCCTGCGCAACGAAGATTTACGACGGCGTGCAGGCCCTCTCCCCCCATTACGGGCTGACAGAAATTGGTCCGGTTGATGTCTCTATCGGGATCGCCAGCTATCCGCAGCACGCCCAGAGCGATAACCTGCTGCGCGCCGCGGATGTCGCCCTGTATCGGGCAAAAGAGCTGGGCCGCTCGCGAATTGTGAGCTTTGGAATGCTGGAGGCGGGCTAACCGTTATTTTGCGCGCGCCACACCCTCACCATCTCGTCTGTGACTTCGTTTTTATAGCAAATGGGAGCATAGCCGCCCGCTTTGCTCCAGGCACTGCGTCTTCCACAGGCGCTGCCGTTTCTCGCACGGTTAAAAGGACAGGCGCAAACGCCCGGATACGAAGCGATCGATTCGGTAATAACGTTCTCTTTTACCTGTTCATCGGATACTGAATGACCTTTTGCCGTGGCGTTTCCCGCCAGAAAAAGGCCGCACGCAGCCAAAAGTACCATCCATGATGATTTACCGTTCATTTTAATGACTCGTTTTAACAGAAGGGAGAGGTCCAGAATAAGTATTGAAAACGCGGAATGTACTGATATAGAACAAAGTTATTATGGGAGGGGGTGTGGGATGTTGGCGGGGTATTGGTGGTGTGAAAACTATCAGTTGCCATTATTCACCTGGAATATGTTTTTGCCGTTATTTGGGGATGGAGAGGGAAATACACTCGTGTATTCATTCAGGCATGTCTGTTCTGAAACAGGGATAAATGCTTTTTGATGTTTGTTACGGGGGGTTGAAGTAAGGATTTATCATTGAGAGTGGTGCCGATAATAGGAGTCGAACCTACGACCTTCGCATTACGAATGCGCTGCTCTACCAACTGAGCTATATCGGCCCTGAGAGGCCGGTTACGAGCGTAACCACGGGGCAAAAGAGTAGATCTAACCGGGGGATGCGTCAATGCCCTTTTGAATCGAACGTCTATTTTTGCATCACACGGGTTTTCCTTACGCACAAAAAGTACATTTGCCTCCGGCTTCACCTATCCGGTGGCACGTCTTTGCGTCAGGATCAGGAACAGCCTCACCAGACCACAGCCAACCCAAGTATGTTTTGGGACGCATACTTAAAAAGGGATCAATTGTCGGTCACCCTTTTGCAGATGCCTCTTATCTACAAGGTAAATGTCCAGCCGAGGATGGGAGAGAAGAAATAATATTAATCCCTATATTGCGTTTTCTTAGATCCAAATATCAATAATAGCTGGGGTCGCGGATTATGCAAATGCGTTGTTTCTGATTTTATTGGTGTTTCTATTTTATTGCTGAGTATACCTTTTCGCTCAGGATGATTGATTACAAATATTTACAATTCCATGTGATATTTTTTATGCGCATTTATAGCTAACTGGCAAATTACGACTAGTATCATATAGACAGTAGGAATTATATCTTTTACTGGATATAGACGTTTACTCCACGGTTTTATATTTATCAGGTTTGGCCATTATTATCACGCTATGTTAATTCATGGTGCAAAGGCGTTTGTTTTCGCTCAATTAATTCCCCCTCTCAGCGCGAAGCGTCAGGATTAGCGTTAATTTAAAGGACAACAGATATGAATCAAATTTACGACCAACCCACAACCCTCCGTCGGGATCCCGAGACATATTCATCCCTGCCCGCCGCCAGCAACAGCGCGGTATCATGGGGGGCCATATTTGCAGGTGCAGTCGCTGCGGCCTCTCTTTCCATGATTCTACTTATGCTGGGCGCAGGATTAGGCCTGACGTCTATTTCTCCCTGGGAAAATGATGGTCTGGATGCCTCTACGGTAGGTATCGCTGCCATCGTATGGCTTGCCTTCACCCAAATAGCAGCATCGGGAATGGGTGGCTATCTTGCCGGGCGTTTACGCACTAAATGGGTGGCGACTCACTCAAACGAAGTTTATTTCCGCGATACAGCACATGGCTTTTTGACCTGGGCCGTGGCTTCACTTATCTCGGCAATATTATTAACGACCACCGCTGGCTCTATTATCGGCGGGAGTGCCAAAGCAATTGGTGCGGTAGCAGGTGGCGCAGCCACGGCCACGATGGGTGGCGTTGCAAATGCGACCTCTGGCTCGGATCCCTCTACGCAATATTTTATCCAGTCTTTATTCAGAACAATGAATACTGACACCGCGAATACGTCGGCAGTATCGACAAATACCCAGACACCTGGACCTGCACCGCAACAAGAAGTGTCCCCTGCGGAGTTAGGTGAAGTCACCGGTATTTTCGCCCACAGTATTACGACAGGTTCTCTGCCAAAAGAAGACCAGCAATATGTTGCCCAGCTGATTTCTCAGAAAACGGGCATTAGCCAGAGTGAAGCTGAACAGCGAGTGACTGCTACTTACGAAAAAGCGCAGAACGCGCTGAAAGAGGCCAAAACCAAGGCCCAGCAGGCCGCTGACGAAGCGCGGAAAACCACCAGCTACATCACTCTCTGGACATTCATCTCACTGCTGATTGGTGCTTTCGTCGCCAGCCTGTGTGCGACCTTCGGTGGTCGTCAGCGTGACTTATAATTATTGATAATTTGGGAGGTTCACATGCGTTCGATATTGCTGTTCTTTTTAGGCGTTCCTATTCCAATCATTATTCTGATTGCCTTGTTTATGCACTGATACCCGGCTTTTGATGGGGTAAAACAGAGTGAAGGGATGGCGCGGGTGATGCATTAAGGCCTTTGGAATCCGTTGGCTACTTGCATCGCCCGCCCGTTATTTACGCACGGATGGTATCATCGCCGAAGCCAATCCACTTATACGTGGTCAGTGCTTCCAGCCCCATCGGGCCGCGCGCATGCAGTTTTTGAGTGCTCACGGCCACTTCCGCGCCCAGGCCAAACTGGCCGCCGTCGGTGAATCGCGTAGAGGCGTTCACATACACGGCTGAAGAATCCACTTCGTTCACAAAGCGATTCGCGTTGCGCAGCGTGCGGGTCAGGATCGCATCAGAGTGTTGCGTCCCGTGTTCACGGATGTGCGCAATGGCGTCGTCGAGATCGGCGACCACCTTCACGTTCAGATCCAGCGACAGAAACTCATCATCGTATTGCTCCGCTTTCACGGGAACCACGTTCGCCGGGCCGTCCTTCAGCAGCGCCAGCGCACTGGCATCGGCGTGCAGCGTCACACCGCTTTGCGCCATCTGCTGGCTCAGCGCAGGCAGGAAAGTGTGTGCAATGCCCTGGTGCACCAACAGCGTCTCTACGGTATTGCAGGTGCTCGGACGCTGAGTTTTAGCATTAACGATAATTTTTAGCGCAGGGTCAATTTCTGCGGTGTCATCCACCAGAATATGACACACGCCGATACCGCCGGTGATCACCGGGATGGTTGACTGCTCGCGACACAGCTTGTGCAGCCCTGCGCCACCGCGTGGGATCAGCATGTCGATGTATTTATCCATGCGCAGCATCTCGTTCACCAGCGCGCGGTCCGGGCTTTCAATGGCCTGCACGGCACCCGCCGGTAAGCCGCACTCTTCCAGCGCCTGCTGGATGACCTTTACCGTTGCCGCGTTGGTGCGCCAGGTCTCTTTCCCGCCGCGCAGAATGGCGGCGTTACCGGTTTTAAGACACAAAGAGGCCACGTCAACGGTGACGTTCGGACGGGCTTCGTAAATCACGCCGATGACGCCGAGCGGCACGCGGCGGCGTTCAAGACGCAAACCGCTGTCGAGCAGCCCACCGTCAATCACCTGCCCGACCGGATCGGCCAGATTACAGACCTGACGAACATCGTCGGCAATGCTTTTCAGGCGCGCAGGATTGAGCGCCAGGCGGTCGAGCATCGCCTCGCTCAGGCCATTGCGACGCGCTTCCAGCAAATCCTGTTCGTTAGCGAGCAGGATCTCGGATGCCTGGGATTCCAGGTAATCAGCGATTTTTTCCAGCACGCGGTTTTTCTCACGGCTGGAAAGGAGCGCCAGTTTATAAGAGGCGGCCTTCGCGGCGGCCCCCATTTGTTCCAACATGTTCTGGCTCCTTAACGAATGATCATGTCATCGCGATGCACGGCTACCGGGCCATATTCATAGCCCAGAATAGCGTCGATCTGCTGCGAATGGTGGCCCGCAATACGGCGCAATGCGTCGCTGTTGTAGCGGCTTACGCCGTGGGCGATGTCGCGACCCTCGAGGTTACGGATGCGGATCACTTCACCACGCGAGAAGTTGCCTGTCACGCTTTTAATTCCTTTTGGAAGTAATGAACTCCCCCTTTCCAGAATAGCGGCAGTGGCCCCTTCATCAACGGTCAGCTCACCTGCTGGCGGCGCGCCGAAAATCCAGCGTTTACGGTTTTCCAGCGGTGACGCCTGCGCATGGAAGCGCGTCCCAACGGAGATCCCTTCCATGACGTCGCCAATAACGCCCGGGCGGCTACCCGCAGCGATGATAGTGTCGATACCCGCGCGACAGGCAACGTCAGCCGCCTGAAGTTTGGTGCCCATTCCGCCGGTTCCGAGGCCGGAAACGCTGTCACCGGCAATGGCGCGTAAAGCATCGTCGATGCCGTGAACGTCTTTAATCAGCTCCGCTTCCGGGTTGGAACGGGGATCGGCAGTAAACAGGCCCTGCTGGTCAGTCAGAAGCAGGAGCTTATCGGCACCCGCCAGGATTGCGGCCAGCGCGGAAAGGTTATCGTTATCGCCCACTTTGATTTCAGCAGTCGCCACGGCGTCGTTTTCGTTAATAACCGGAACAATATTGTTGTCCAGCAGCGCGCGCAGTGTGTCGCGCGCGTTCAGAAAGCGTTCTCTGTCTTCCATGTCGGCACGCGTCAGCAGCATCTGCCCGACGTGAATACCGTAGATGGAGAACAGCTGTTCCCAGAGTTGAATGAGTCGGCTTTGTCCCACGGCGGCCAGCAGCTGTTTAGAGGCGATCGTCGCGGGGAGTTCGGGGTAGCCCAGGTGTTCACGCCCGGCGGCAATCGCCCCGGAAGTCACAATAACAATACGATGCCCTGCGGCATGCAGCTGAGCGCACTGACGTACAAGCTCAACAATGTGGGCGCGATTAAGGCGGCGCGATCCGCCTGTTAAAACACTGGTACCGAGTTTTACCACCAGCGTCTGGCTGTCACTCATGATTATCTGCCGTTCAACAATAAGGGGAAATGAAGTCAAACGAACGTTTTAACAGGACTCAGGCCCGTTGCCAACCGCCTTAGCATAAAGCAGAACACTTTGTTGCGCGGGATCAGGAAGCCTAACGGCAGATTTTGACGCTTATATGACAGAAAAAATAAAACTGACTTTTTTAAACATATTCTTACTTTGTCATAAAACGTTCATTCGAGAACGATAAAACCCTTCCTGTTTTTTCACGGGACTTAAGCAAGCGCTTATCGTCCAGCGAATTTTAGCGCGTATATAACACTCAGGATTGAAAATGAACAAGAGTACTCTGGCATTAGTGGTAATGGGCGTTGTTGCTTCCGCATCGGTTCACGCAGCAGAAGTTTATAATAAGAACGGAAATAAACTGGATGTGTACGGCAAAGTAAAAGCAATGCATTACCTCAGCGATGATGATGCAAAAGACGGCGACCAGACCTACGTCCGTTTCGGTTTTAAAGGCGAAACGCAGATTAACGACCAGCTGACCGGCTATGGCCGCTGGGAAGCAGAATTTTCTGGCAACAAAGCAGAAAGCGATTCTTCTCAGAAAACCCGTCTTGCTTTCGCGGGGATTAAAATTAAAGACTTCGGTTCTTTCGACTACGGTCGTAACCTGGGCGCGCTGTACGACGTCGCAGCCCTGACCGATATGTTCCCGGAGTTCGGCGGTGACGGCCTGGCGCAGACTGATAACTTCATGACTAAACGCTCCAGCGGCCTTGCAACATACCGTAATACCGACTTTTTCGGTCTGGTCGATGGTCTTGATATGACCCTGCAGTACCAGGGCAAAAACGAAAACCGCGACGTTAAAAAACAGAACGGCGACGGCTTCGGCACCTCTCTGGGCTATGACTTCGGCGGCAGCGATTTCTCCATCATCGGCGCTTACGCTAGCTCTGATCGTACCAACGAGCAAAACCTACAGGCGCGCGGCGAAGGTAAAAAAGCGGAAGGCTGGGCAACAGGCCTGAAGTACGACGGTAACGATATTTACCTGGCGACCATCTATTCTGAAACGCGTAATATGGCCCCGATTTCAGGCGGCTTTGCCAATAAAGCGCAAAACTTCGAAGCCGTGGCGCAATACCAGTTTGATTTTGGTCTGCGTCCATCCATTGGTTATGTTCAGTCTAAAGGCAAAGATATCGAAGGGATCGGTGACGAAGATATCGTGAAATATATCGACGTGGGCGCGACCTATTATTTCAACAAAAATATGTCCGCTTTTGTTGATTATAAAATCAACCAGATTGACGACGATAATAAACTGGGCGTGAGCAGCGATGATATCGTTGCCCTGGGGATGACGTACCAGTTTTGATTTTGCAGTAATAAAAAACCGGCGTAATGCCGGTTTTTTATTGTCCGGTGGCGGCTTCGCCTTACCCGGATGACCAACCTGACCTTATGCCGTCAGCTTAACCGCTTCGCTTGAGAAATCATCGGCGGGTTCCAGCTTCAGGTCCAGCGTTGCCAGCAGCGCCGTTGCTTTGGCAAGGTACTCTTTCAGTGTGTGCTCCAGACGATCGATCACTTCCTGATCTTTGATAGGCGCAGGCTGCCAGTTCCCTTCTTTATTAAACAGACCAAACTGGTAGCTGTAGGTGAAACGTTTTTCCTCTGCTTCCATTTCCATCCACCAGCCCCAGAATTCACGGCTTTCAGGCGCAGGCTTCACGTTGACGCATACGGCCAGGCAGTCGAAAAAAAAGCGATTCTCTTCACACTGCTCTTCTCGAATGTACGGGCCAAGAGCCATGAACTTCTTAATCAGTCTACTTTTCGGGTGTCCACTCGGTAACGTCATTACGATCTCCTTTTGTGAAGCCACTGTTTTACCAAACCGTCAAAATTTAGCAATCTATTAACACACTCTCTGAGCGATCCAGCGCGTGATCTCTTTCAACGCTTTGTCAAAATTCTGGTACACCGGGCTGAATGGCACTTCAAGCAGTTTGCCATCGGAAGATGACGAGGTGATTAAACGCGACTCTTCCTCCGGGCTGAACGGATCGTTTTTCCAGAATCCGGAGAGCATCGGCGTAGGACACCGCCGCCCCAGTAACCCCTGCGTTTTAAGGGAGTAACGATTAAGCTCCACGCGCAACGCTTCGTCTGATGCATCATGCATGCCAAGACGGCTCGCCAGCACGTCCAGATACATCTCAGGCACGCTGCCCTGCCGCACGGGATCGCTGAGCAGGGCATGGACGACCGGGCCAAGACAGGCGACCGCTTTCAGGCGGGAGGATTCAAGGTAGGCCAGACGCACCGCGACGTTGGCCCCGAACCGGAAACCAAAGGCTGCCACGCGGGTATGATCAACCCATGGAATATTTTCCAGCGCTTTCAGCGCATGCTGGTGCAGCAGGCTCGAGTCCTGCGTCAGTTTCCACTTGGTTGAGAAACCGATTGAGGGCATATCCAGCGTCAGCATGGCGATCCCTTTTGGTGCAAAGTAGCGCTCAAACAGGCTGAAGTAATCAATCTGAAGCGAATCGAGGCCGCCACACATCAGCACCGTCGGGAATGGTCCCTCGCCTTCCGGCATATGCAGGAAGCCGGTTACGGACGCTCCCCCGGGGATGGTAAATTCAAGCTCGCGCATGCGGCATGACAGCCGCTGAGCCGCTTCTTCGTAGGCGCGATTGGCCAGCGCCTGAGCCTGCTCGGCCAGTTCATCCCCCTTGAGATGGGGATAGGCGGCAATGCTGTAGAGGTTTGAGGCGTGCAGCCAGTGCTGGCCGCTGAGCGTGGCATCCTCTTCCTGGCTGGCTTTTTGCTGCCAGAGCATCGCCTGTTTAGACCACTCATAGATCCAGTTGCCGCCGCGATAGCCAACGACCGTATCGTACAGTTCGCTGTCGGTGCGTTCGGCCTCGCTCATCACGATGCGCGCCTGCACTTCGAGGATTTCACGGGGATCGATACCGCGCCAAATCCACATCAGACGGTTGATCATGCGATACCAGTGGGGGACATTTTTGCCGTCTAACGCAGACTGCACTGAAGGCATGGTGCCAGGGTTAAACCGGCGCACCAGCGTCGACGTCTCAGGATGTTTGAAACGGGGTTTGAAAAGAGTCTCAGTGAGATTCGCCTGCGTCATTGCGTTGCCTCCATGGATACGTCATTAAGAGACCATTGTAACGCGGCAGAGGCTAAAAAGAACAACGCCCGGCATGGCCGGGCGTGTAAAGTTACGTACTGGAATTAGCGGCCTGAAATAGGCGGTACAAAGACCACACCCATATCCCATGGCTGTTCAATCCAGGTATCCTGCGGGATATCAATCACGTAATCATCCACCAGCGGGCGACCAGCCGGCTTCGCGAAGATGGTCACGAAGTGAGCTTTCGGATACATTTCGCGGATAGCCACCGCGGTACCACCGGTATCCACCAGGTCATCAATAACGATGAAGCCTTCACCGTCGCCTTCTGCGCGTTTCAGCACTTTCAGCTCGCGCTGGTTGTCGTGGTCATAGCTGGAGATGCAAACGGTATCGACATGACGAATACCCAGCTCACGTGCCAGCAGCGCCCCCGGTACCAGACCGCCACGGCTGACGGCAATAATGCCTTTCCACTGTTCGGAAGGCATCAGACGCGCAGCCAGCTTGCGTGCGTGAATCTGCAACATGTCCCAGGTGACGACGTATTTTTCGCTCATGTGAAGTGTCCCAGCCTGTTTATCTACGGCTTAAAAAGTGTTCAAGGGGGAAATAGGTTGCGCGAGATTATAGAGATCTGACGCACTAAAAACCAGTGTTTAGCGCCCTGAGCCTGAGTTTTTACATGCTTAATGCTACCAGCAACCAGAGAAAGTGGTATTCTCAGTTTCATCTCGCAAGCCCGACTTGTGGTAACTATTAACCTGCTAACCCTGTGTCCTGCATCATTGTTTGCAGCGCACCGACAAGGAGACTTATCGTGTCTGAACTGTCTCAATTATCGCCACAGCCGCTGTGGGATATTTTTGCCAAAATCTGCTCCATTCCGCACCCGTCCTACCATGAAGAACAATTAGCCGAACACATTATGGGCTGGGCGAAGGAAAAAGGCCTGCACGCCGAGCGTGACCAGGTGGGCAACATCCTGATCCGTAAACCTGCAACCGCAGGGATGGAAAACCGTAAACCGGTTGTGCTGCAGGCGCACCTGGATATGGTTCCACAGAAAAACAACGATACCGTTCACGACTTCACCAAAGATCCTATTCAGCCGTACATTGATGGCGACTGGGTGAAAGCGCGCGGCACCACCCTTGGCGCGGACAACGGTATTGGCATGGCCTCTGCGCTGGCCGTGCTGGCAGACGACAGCGTTGAGCACGGCCCGCTGGAAGTGCTGCTGACCATGACCGAAGAAGCGGGCATGGACGGTGCGTTTGGCTTACAGGCGAACTGGCTGCAGGCTGACATCCTGATCAACACCGACTCCGAAGAAGAAGGTGAGATCTACATGGGCTGTGCGGGCGGGATTGATTTCATCTCTACCCTCCCGCTCTCCCGCGAAGCCGTTCCTGCGGGCTTCGAGACCTTCAAGCTGACGCTGAAGGGGCTGAAAGGCGGCCACTCCGGCGGCGATATTCATTTAGGCCTCGGCAACGCCAACAAACTGCTGGCGCGCTTCCTGGCAGACCATGCGGCTGACCTGGATCTGCGTCTGGTGGATTTCAACGGCGGTACGCTGCGTAACGCGATCCCACGTGAAGCCTTCGCCACCGTGGCCGTGCCTGCGGCAAAAGCAGACGAGCTGAAAAAACTCGCCAGCGTTTATCTGGATATCCTGAAAAACGAACTGTCTGAGAAAGAGAAAAACCTAAACGTGGTGCTGGAATCTGTCTCTACAGATAAAGCCGCGCTGACCGCACAGTCACGCGACAGCTTCATTCAACTGCTGAACGCCACGCCAAACGGCGTGATCCGCAACTCCGACGTCGCGAAAGGCGTGGTAGAAACCTCTCTGAACGTGGGCGTGGTCACCATGAGCGACGAGAGCGCAGAGATCATCTGCCTGATCCGCTCGCTGATCGACAGCGGTAAAGAGTATGTGGTGAGCATGCTGGAATCTCTGGGTAAACTGGCTGGCGCGAACACCTCCGCGAAAGGCAGCTACCCGGGCTGGCAGCCGGATGCCACCTCTCCGGTGATGGCGCTGGTACGTGAAACCTATCAGCGTCTGTTCAACAGCACGCCGAATATCCAGGTGATCCACGCGGGTCTGGAGTGCGGTCTGTTCAAAAAACCGTACCCGAACATGGACATGGTTTCCATTGGGCCAACCATCACCGGGCCACACTCCCCGGATGAGCAGGTTCATATCGAAAGCGTGGGCCACTACTGGACGCTGCTGACGGAACTGCTGAAGGCGATCCCTGCGAAGTAATTAGTCGTTTGATGCCCGGTGGCGCTTCGCTTGCCGGGCCTACGATTGATACACGCTACAACCCTAATACCAACTGCCGCTCCAGCTGCGGATCCAGCAGCGTAACGTGCACCCCCACCAGCCGAACCCCTCGCCCTGCCCGCCGCTCTTCCCACGCTTTTTTTGCCGTAGCGATAAGATCGTCTTTATTCAGCCGGGGCCAGACGTGTTCCTGGGTGGTCTGCTGGAAATCGTTGAACTTGAGCTTGATGCCCTGACGGGCAATCAGCAGATCCGGTTTTACCTTCGCCAGACGTCGTTCCAGCTCGGGATAGAGCTGATCGGTAATAATGGCTTCGCAATCTGACCAGTCGTGAATATCTTCTATCAGCGTGCGCTCGACCCCGACGGATTTACGCAGCCGTTCGCTGTTCACGTCGCGATCGTCAATCCCCTGGCTGCGCTCCCACAGCACGCGGCCAAATTTGCCAAAACGCTTGAGCAGCATCGCCAGATCGCTGCGCTGCACGTCTTCACAGGTCCGTAATCCCATGCTTTCAAGCTTGGCGGCAGAGACTTTCCCCACGCCGGGAATTTTACCGAGCGGCAGGGTTTTCAAAAACGCCGGGACCTCTTCAGGGGTGATGACGTACTGACCGTTGGGCTTATTGAGATCGGACGCGATTTTCGCCAGGAACTTCACCGGCGCGATGCCTGCCGATGCGGTCAGGTTTAGCTCGTCTGAGATGGTCTGGCGGATCTCCTGCGCCATCAGCGTGGCTGAGCCGTGGCAATGCAGGCTGTCAGTGACATCAAGATAAGCTTCGTCCAGCGAAAGCGGCTCAATCAGCGAGGTATAGCGGGAAAAAATTTCCCGTATGTGGGCGGAGGCTTCTTTATAGGCGTCGAAACGCCCCGGTAAAAGGGTGAGATGAGGGCACAGCTTCAGCGCCATTGCCGTAGGCATTGCGCTGCGTACGCCAAATTTGCGCGCAGGATAGTTGGCGGTACTGATGACGCCACGCTGGACGCGGCTTCCGCCTATCGCGATAGGGATATCCCGTAGCGCCGGATTATCACGCATCTCTACCGCAGCGAAAAAGCAGTCCATATCGACATGGATTATTTTGCGCATAGTAAACCCTCACTCATCACTGGATAAGTATACAGTAAACATAAGCAAATTGAGAAGCGTCCGTGACGCGAGCAGCGTCTGCACACTTTATAAAGGAAAACTAATGTGTAAACTAACAGCTTCGCTATTGCGAAAATCTATAGCGATGATAATGTGAGCGCTCCTGTCCAGAATAATCTGATTTCGGGTCTCTTTTGCCGTCCTGGCAAGTTGGTCATGGTTTTATCAAGGAACAAGTAGTATGCGTAAAATCGCATTATTCATTGCGATGCTTCTGATTCCGTGTGTGTCGTTTGCCGGGCTGCTCAGCAGCAACAGTTCAACCACACCCATCAGCAAAGAATATAAACAGCAGTTAATGGGATCCCCGGTTTATATTCAAATCTTCAAGGAAGAGCGCACTCTCGACCTGTATGTCAAAATGGGCGAGACGTATCAGCTGCTTGATAGTTATAAGATTTGTAACTATTCAGGGGGCCTTGGACCAAAACAACGTCAGGGCGACTTCAAGAGTCCGGAAGGGTTTTACAATGTTCAGCGTAGCCAGCTAAAACCTGACAGCCGTTTCTATAAAGCGATTAACATCGGTTTCCCGAACGCCTTCGACCGTGCCCACGGTTATGAGGGTAAATACCTGATGATCCACGGTGCCTGCGTGTCTGTCGGCTGTTACGCGATGACCGATACGGGCATTGATGAGATTTTCCAGTTCGTGACCGGCGCACTGGTCTTTGGTCAGCCGAACGTGCAGGTGAGCATTTATCCGTTCCGCATGACCGATGCCAACATGGCACGTCACAAATACTCTTACTACGCGGATTTCTGGAAACAGCTGAAGCCGGGTTACGACTACTTTGAGCAGACCCATAAGCCGCCGGTTGTTTCGGTTGTGGATGGGCGTTATCTGGTCAGCAAACCGCTGAGCCACGAAGTCGTCCACCCACAACTGGCGTCAAACTACACGGTCCCCGAGGCAAAATAACGCCCACTCGCCTGGCATAATCTTTTGCCAGGCTTCGTTGCCCGTCAGCGGCTGCGTCGCGATCACGGTGACCACATCGTTCGGCGTGGTCTCCTTCTGAAAATCTATCTCCACATCCTGATCGAGCAGCGTGGCTACGCCAAACGGCGCACGGCGGGTGATCCAGAACAGGTTCGTCGAACAGTACGCCATCACGTAGCGCCCGTCAGACAACAGCATGTTGAATACCCCTTTCTCGCGCAATTCTGTCGCCAGTAACGCAATGTATTTGAACACCGCGGCCATGTTGCCCGGCGTGCGGGGATAGCGTTCCGTCAGCTTGTGCAGCAGCCAGCAAAACGCTTTTTCGCTGTCGGTTTCTCCGACCGGGCGGAAATTGCCCGTTTCAAGCGATTTATAGCCCGTCAGTTGGCCGTTGTGCGCGTAGGTCCAGTTGCGGCCCCACAGCTCGCGGGTAAAGGGATGCGTGTTTTCCAGCGCCACTTCGCCGCGATTTGCCTGACGAATGTGGGCGATAACCGAGTGGGATTTTATCGGGTAATCCTGCACCAGTTTGGCAATGGGCGAGTTGAAGCTGGGTTGTGGATCTTTAAACGTGCGACAGCCTTTGCCTTCGTAGAAGGTAATGCCCCAGCCGTCTTTATGCGGCCCGGTTCCCCCACCGCGCTGTACCAGCCCGGTGAAGCTAAAGCAGATATCGGTTGGCACATTGGCGCTCATCCCGAGCAGTTCGCACATACATCACCTCCACAACAGCGGGGGCAGCGCCCCAATGGATATGCCCCCCGCGAAGTCTTACTTAACCATCTCTTTTTCGATCAGCTGGATCAGGATGTGGATCACTTTGATGTGAATTTCCTGAACGCGATCTGCATAGCCGAAGTGCGGAACACGAATTTCGATATCGGCCGTACCGTCCATCTTACCGCCATCTTTACCGGTCAGGGTGATGACTTTCATCCCTTTTTCACGCGCGGCGGCGATCGCTTTGATCACGTTTGCGGAGTTACCGGAGGTCGAAATCCCCAGCAGCACGTCGCCTTCACGGCCTACCGCCTCAACGTAGCGGGAAAAGATGTGGTCGTAACCGAAGTCATTGCCTACGCAGGAGATGTGGCTCACGTCGGAAATCGCAATCGCCGGGTAGCCCGGACGGTTTTCACGATAGCGCCCGGTCAGCTCTTCTGCGAAGTGCATGGCATCACAGTGGGAACCACCGTTACCGCAGGAGAGCACTTTACCACCGGCTTTGAAGCTGTCGGCCAGCAGGACCGCAGCGCGCTGAATCGCGTGAATATTGGCATCATCTTTCAGAAAATTAGCCAGCGTTTCCGCCGCTTCGTTCAGTTCGTTACGAATAAGATCCTGGTACATGAGGATAATCCTTCAGTATTGATGAGATAACAGGATGGAGTGTACCGGATACCACTAAAAGCGAGAAGCTAAAGCCTTGCGAAACATCCGGCGTTTTGCTTTTTCGTGCCGGCTTAACCGCGAACAATGTGAACCAGGTTGTAATTATTTTGTAAACACATTGCTAAAGGAATTCACATCAACTACAACCATATCATCACAAGTGGTCAGACCTCCTACAAGCAAGGGAGCTTTTCGTTATGATGATTTTGAGCATTATCGCAACCGTTGTTCTGCTCGGTGTGTTGTTCTATCACCGCGTCAGTCTCTTCCTCAGCAGCCTGATCCTGCTGGCCTGGACGGCAGCGCTTGCCGTAGCAGGGCTTTGGAATATCTGGCTTTTAGTTCCGTTGGCCCTCATCCTTCTGCCGCTTAACCTGGTGCCGATGCGTAAGTCGATGATCTCCGCGCCGGTATTCAAAGGCTTCCGCAAGGTGATGCCACCGATGTCGCGTACAGAGAAAGAGGCGATCGACGCGGGCACCACCTGGTGGGAAGGCGATCTGTTCCAGGGCAATCCAGACTGGAAAAAGCTGCACAACTATCCGCAGCCGCGCCTGACCGCAGAAGAGCAGGCCTTTATCGATGGTCCGGTGGAAGAAGCGTGCCGTATGGCGAACGACTTCGCTATCACCCATGAGATGGCCGACCTGCCTCCTGAACTGTGGGCTTACCTGAAAGAGCATCGCTTCTTCGCGATGATCATCAAGAAAGAGTACGGCGGTCTGGAATTCTCCGCTTACGCTCAGGCGCGCGTGCTGCAGAAGCTGGCGGGCGTCTCCGGGATCCTGGCGATCACCGTGGGTGTGCCAAACTCTCTCGGCCCGGGCGAACTGCTGCAGCATTACGGTACTGAAGAACAGAAAGATCACTATCTGCCGCGTCTGGCACGCGGTCAGGAGATCCCGTGCTTCGCCCTGACCAGCCCGGAAGCGGGTTCCGACGCCGGTGCGATCCCGGATACCGGCGTGGTGTGTATGGGCGAGTGGCAGGGCGAGCAGGTGCTGGGCATGCGCCTCACCTGGAACAAGCGTTACATCACCCTGGCCCCTATCGCTACCGTGCTGGGCCTGGCGTTTAAGCTCTCCAACCCGGAAAAACTGCTGGGCGGCGAGGAAGATCTGGGCATTACCTGTGCGCTGATCCCGACCTCTACCCCGGGCGTTGAAATTGGCCGTCGCCACTTCCCGTTGAACGTACCGTTCCAGAACGGTCCAACCCGTGGACAGGATATCTTTGTGCCGATTGATTACATCATCGGTGGCCCGAAAATGGCCGGTCAGGGCTGGCGTATGCTGGTGGAGTGTCTGTCCGTCGGTCGCGGTATTACCCTGCCGTCAAACTCAACCGGTGGCCTAAAATCCGTGGCGATGGGGATTGGTGCTTACGCGCATATCCGCCGTCAGTTCAAAATTTCCATCGGCAAGATGGAAGGTATCGAAGAGCCGCTGGCGCGTATCGCAGGCAATGCCTACGTAATGGACGCCGCCGCATCGTTGATTACCTACGGCATTATGCTCGGCGAAAAACCGGCCGTGCTGTCGGCGATTGTGAAGTACCACTGTACCCACCGCGCGCAGCAGTCAATCATCGACGCGATGGATATTGCGGGCGGTAAAGGCATTATGCTCGGCGAAGGCAACTTCCTGGCGCGCGGCTATCAGGGCTCACCGATTGCGATTACCGTGGAAGGGGCAAACATCCTGACCCGCAGCATGATGATCTTCGGCCAAGGGGCGATCCGCTGCCATCCTTACGTGCTGGAAGAGATGGCTGCTGCGCAGAATAACGACGTGGATGCCTTTGATAAGCTGCTGTTCAAACATATTGGCCATGTGGGCAGTAACGAGGTTCGCAGCTTCTGGCTGGGCCTGACGCGCGGCCTCACCAGCGCCACGCCAACCGGTGACGCAACAAAACGCTACTATCAGCACCTGAACCGCCTGAGCGCGAACCTCGCCCTGCTGTCGGATGTGTCGATGGCGGTGCTGGGCGGTAGCCTGAAACGTCGCGAGCGCATCTCTGCCCGTCTGGGTGATGTGCTGAGTCAGGTATTCCTGGCCTCTGCGGTCCTGAAACGTTACGACGATGAAGGTCGTCATGAAGCGGATCTGCCGCTGGTACACTGGGGCGTACAGGATGCGCTTTATCAGGCTGAACAGGCGATTGACGATCTGCTGGCAAACTTCCCGAACCGCTTCGTGGCGGGCGCGCTGCGGGTGGCTATCTTCCCGACCGGTCGCCATCATCTTGCGCCATCCGACCTGCTGGACCACAAAGTGGCGAAGATCCTGCAAATACCGAGCGCGACCCGCTCCCGTATTGGCCGCGGTCAGTATCTGGCACCCACGCCGCATAACCCGGTCGGTCTGCTTGAAGAAGCGCTACTCGACGTGATGGCCGCCGACCCGATTCACCAGAAGATCTGCAAACAGCTGGGCAAAAACCTGCCGTTCACGCGTCTGGATGAGCTGGCGAAACAGGCCCTGGCCGGCGGCATTATTGATAACAATGAAGCCGCCCTGCTGGTGAAAGCCGAAGAGAGCCGTCTGCGCAGCATCAACGTGGATGATTTCGAGCCGGACGAGCTGGCGACGCAGCCGGTAAAGCTGCCGGAGAAGGTCCGCAAACCTGAAGCCGCTTAACGCGTTTCGCTTCCCTAAACCCCGCCTCGCGCGGGGTTTTTTATTGCCACATTTTCCCGTAATGACGTGCTACAGTGTCAAAAAGCGGTCTTGTGAGGAGTCTGAATCGTGCCAGGTTTGAAGCTTTCTATTTTGCAGCAACCTTTAGTGTGGATGGATGGCCCTGCCAACCTGCGCCACTTCGATCGTCAACTGGAAGAGATTACCGGGCGCGATGTGATTGTCCTGCCAGAGATGTTCACCACAGGCTTTGCGATGGAAGCGGCGAAACAGTCGATGCCGCAGGATGACGTCATGGCCTGGATGCACGCCAAAGCCCGTCAGACCAACGCCCTGATTGCCGGTAGCGCCGCACTGCAAACCGAGCGTGGGGCGGTTAACCGCTTCCTGCTGGTTGAGCCAGAGGGGAACGTGCATTTCTACGATAAGCGCCATCTGTTCCGCATGGCGGATGAGCACCATCATTACGAGGCGGGTAACGAGCGCGTGGTGTTCGAGTGGCGCGGGTGGCGCATCCTGCCGCTGGTCTGCTACGACCTGCGCTTCCCGGTCTGGTCGCGCAACCGCGACGATTACGATCTGGCGCTGTACGTCGCTAACTGGCCTGCCCCGCGTTCCCTGCACTGGCAGGCGCTGCTGACGGCGCGCGCCATTGAGAACCAGGCCTATGTGGCGGGCTGTAACCGTGTGGGTACCGATGGCAACGGGCATCATTATCGCGGCGACAGCCGGGTGGTTAACCCGCAGGGTGAGATTATTGCGACCGCCGAGCCGCATCAGGCGACGCGCATTGATGCGGAGTTGTCGCTGACGGCGCTGAAGGAGTATCGGGAGAAGTTTCCTGCGTGGCAGGATGCGGATCCGTTTAGCATCGGGTAAAAAAAAGCCGGGTGGCGGCTACGCCTTACCCGGCCTACAAATGCTGCTCGCGCGTTTAACTCACCAACGCCTGTCCGTCTTTACGGCTCTCCGTTGCCGCCACGTAATGCCCCTCCGGCATCCGGTAAATCACCTGCGCACCGCCAAAGTTATAATCCTGCAGCGGATCTTCCACCACAATCTGATGCCCCCGCTCGCGCAGGGCGGCAATGGTATTGCGGTCGAACGTCGACTCGACGATCACTTCCCTGCCCTGCACTACGCGCCACCGCGGGGCATCAATTGCCGCCTGCGGGTTTTGGCCGTGCAGCATAATGCGCAGCGCCATCTGCATGTGTCCCTGCGCCTGCATCGGCCCGCCCATCACGCCGAATGACATCAGCGGTTTGCCGTTTCCGTCCATCGCAAAACCGGGAATGATGGTATGGAACGGACGCTTGCTGCCGGCCAGCGCATTGGGGTGTTTTGGATCCAGCACAAACCCACAGCCCCGGTTTTGCAGGCTGATCCCCGTGTCCGGCACGACGATCCCCGAGCCAAAGCCCATAAAGTTTGACTGAATAAATGAGACCATCATGCCGCTGGCATCAGCCGTACTCAGGTAAACCGTGCCGCTCTGGGTCGGTGAACCGTAGACAAAATCAGAGGCCTTATCCTGATCGATAAGCGCCGCGCGCGCCTTGAGATAATGGTCGCTCAGCAGTTCTTTCGCCGCGAACTCCATATGGTCTTCATCGGCAACGTAGCGATCGAGATCCGCCAGCGCCAGCTTCATCGCCTCAATGGCGAGGTGCAGCCCCTGCACAGAATCCGGGTGATGCTGCTCAATACCGCACTGCTCCAGAATGCCGAGCGCAATCAGCGTGGCGATCCCCTGGCCGTTCGGCGGCAGCTCCTGTACCGAGCCACCGGCAAAATCGCGCGATAGCAGGTCCACCCAGTCCACGCGATGGTTTGCCAGATCTTCGGTTGTCAGGTGTGCGCCATGCTCTTTGGCGAAAGCGGCGATTTTTTGTGCCAGCTCGCCATGGTAAAACGCTTCGCCGTTGGTTTTGGCAATCAGTTCCAGCGAGTTCGCCTGGGCCGGGTTACGGAAGATTTCCCCCACGCGCGGCGCGCGGCCTTGCGGCGCAAAACAGGCGCTGAAACCCGGCTGGTCTTTCAGCTTGTTGTAGCCACGCTGCCAGAGATGGCCAATCAGCGGGGAGACGGGAAAACCGTTGCGCGCATACTCAATTGCCGGCTGCGCCAGCGTGGTGAGCGGCAATGTACCAAAACGTTCCGCCAGGGCAACCCAGCCCGATACCGCGCCCGGCACCGTAACGGCGTCCCAGCCAATTTCCGGCACGGCGGTTTTCCCGGCAAACAGATCGGCATGCCAGCTGGCAGGCGAGCGGCCCGACGCATTCAAACCGTGAAGCTTTTCTCCGTCCCAGACGATAGCAAACGCATCGCTGCCGATGCCGTTGCCGGTTGGCTCGACGACAGTTAACGCCATGGCCGTTGCCACCGCAGCATCCACGGCGTTACCGCCCAGCTGGAGCATACGCATACCCGCCTGCGCCGCCAGCGGCTGCGAGGTTGCAACGGCATTGTGGCCCAGCATCGGCGGGCGGCGTGAAGCGTAACCGGACGTAAAATCAAGCGCTTTGGTCATCATGACTCCTTAGTCGTGGCGCGGATCGAGCGCATCGCGCAGCCCGTCGCCGAGTAAATTAAAGCCCTGCACGGCAAGAAAAATCGCCACGCCGGGAAAAATAGACATCCACGGCGCTTGCTCAAGGAAACCTTTGGCGGTGTTGAGCATCGAGCCCCAGGACGGGTTCGGCGGCTGCTGTCCCAGCCCCAGAAACGACAGGCTGGCTTCGGCGATGATCGCCGAGGCAATCGCCAGCGTGGCCTGCACCAGAATCGGCGACATGACGTTGGGCAGTACGTATTTGATGATGATCCAGCGATCCGGCAGACCAATCGCCCGTGCACCGTCGATGTACTCTTCGTTGCGAATGGCGATCACCTGGCCGCGCGTCAGGCGGGCGAAGATCGGCATCGCCGAGAGGCCAATAGCGATCATCGCGTTGGTCAGGCTCGGGCCTAAAAATGCCCCGAGCGCGATCGCCATGATCAGAAACGGACAGGCCAGCAGCGCTTCAATAAAGCGTGAGATCACGCCATCCCACATCTTCTGGAAGTAGCCTGCCACCAGCCCCAGCGGCACGCCGATAACCACAGCGATGACCACCGACATACAGCCGGCCATCAGCGAGGTTCGCGCTCCCCAGATAATGCGCGATAAGATGTCGCGCCCCAGCTCGTCGGTGCCAAACCAGTACATCGCCGACGGCGCTTTGCGCACCGCCAGGAAGTTGGCTTTCACCGGGTCGAACGGGGCGATCCACGGCGCCAGCAGCGCCACCAGCACGAAGAAGCCCACCACGACCGCGCCGATCACCGCGCTTTTATTGGCAAGGAATTTTGTTAACACCCGGCTCTTCGCGCGTGGCAGCGCAGGCGCAACGGTTTGAGTTGTCAGTTCCGCCATCGTTAACCTCGCATTTTCGGGTTGATAAGCACGTAGAGCACGTCGGCCAGAAGATTGAGCATCAGGAAGCCGATCGCCACGATCAGCACCACGCCCTGCACCACCGCATAGTCGCGGTTGAATACCGAGTCGACGATCATCTTGCCAAAGCCCGGAATGGTGAAGACCTGCTCGGTCAACACCGCACCGCCCAGTAATTCACCGAACAGCAGCGTGGTCAGGGTGATCACCGGCACCAGCGCATTGCGAAAGGCATGCTTTAAGATCACGGCGTTTGGCAATAGCCCCTTTGCCCGTGCGGTGCGGATATAGTCCGCTTTCAATACCGCGATCATAGAGGCGCGGGTATGGCGCATCAGCGTGGCGGCCAGCCCCGTACCGAGCACGGAGGCAGGCAGCAGCAGCGTGCGCAGGTTCTGGATCGGATCTTCACTGAACGGCACATAGCCGGACGCAGGCAGCCACTGCAGGTTGACCGAGAAAACCAGAATCAGCAGGATACCCAGCCAGAAGTGCGGGATCGAGATCCCCGAGATCGCCACGAAATTCGCCCCGTGATCGACCCAACTGTTTTTGTTTACCGCCGCGAGGATCCCCATGCTGATGCCAAACACCAGCGCGATGATCATCGCCAGCAGCGACAGCTCCAGCGTCACCGGCAGCTTGCTGGCGATCAGCTGCGTCACAGGCTCGTGAGTGCGCAGGGAGACGCCAAGGTCGCCCTGCAGCGCACGCGTCAGCCAGTTGAAGTACTGCACGGGGATCGGCGCATCCAGGTTAAGCTCGGCGCGCAGCTGGGCGATCACCGCCGGGTCGCGCTCCTCCCCGGCCATGGCGATCAGCGGGTCGCCGGGCAGCAGCTTTTGCAGCCCGAACACCATCATGCTCACCAGCAGCAGAGTGGGGATCGCCAGCAGCAGACGTTTGCAAATCAGTTCCAGCATGGGTTCTCCTCAGGGCGTTTATTTTGCCAGCGTCAAACCGGCCAGACGCACGATGCCGTCCGGGTAAGGTTTAAAGCCCTGCACGCGCTTGTTCAGACCAAAAATGCGCGGTTCGAAGTAGAGGTAAGCGATCGGCATGTCGGTCTGAAGCTGCTTGACCACATTGTTGTACAGCGGCTGGCGCGCGGCCTGATCGGTGCTCTGGCGCGCCTGGGTCAGCCATTCATCCACTTGTGCATTGCTGTAACGCCCGTCGTTAAGCGTGCCTTTGCTGTGAACAAAGCCGTAGATGCTGCCATCCGGATCCGGACGTCCCGACCAACCGGAGAAGCTCAGCTGATAATCACCGCTCTGCTGACGGTCAAGCAGCGTGGCGAACTCGGTCATTTGCAGATTGAGGGTAAAGCCCGCCTCCGCCACCATCGCCTGTAAAACCTGGCCGACCTGCTGGGAAATCGGGTTATTTGGCACCAGCAGATTGACGGTCAGCGGCGTGGTAACGCCTGCGGCTTTCAGTAACGCTTTGGCTTTATCGACGTCGCGCGGCGGCACCGGCAGGTTGACGTGATACGGGCTTACCGGCGAAAACGCCTGGTTGGACGGGGTGTAAAGACCTTCAAAGACCACCTGGTTTAACGCATCGCGGTCAATGGCCTGAGAGAAGGCTTCGCGCACGCGCGCATCCTTGAACGGATCGTTGGCCGGCACCTTGCCATTGTTAATGTTGAAGGTAATGCCCTGATAACCCAGACCGGTCACCTTCGCCAGCGCCAGCTTGCTGTCGGCCTCAACGGTTTTAACGTCGCTTGCGGCAATCCCTTCGGTCAGGTCAAGATCACCCGCGCGCAGGTTGGCCAGGCGCACGGAGGCATCCGGGATCGGCAGATAGATGATTTTGTCGAAGTGGTAGGCGTCTTTATTCCAGTAGTTGTCGAAACGCGTCAGAACAATACGATCCTGGGACACGCGGCTGTCGAATTTATACGGCCCCGAGCAGACGGGATGCGCGGCAAAATCCGGTTTTTTCGCCGCGTCTGGCGCCATCATCGCTCCGGCGCGATCGGTCAACTGCATCAGCAAAGCGGCATCAGGGGTTTTCAGGTGCAGGGCAATCTGCAGTGGACCCGTCACCTCAACCGACTCCACGGAGGAGATTTCACTTTTACGCAGCGAGCCTTTTAACGTCAGGGCGCGGTCGAGGTTGTATTTAGCGGCTGCCGCGTCGAATTTTTCCCCGTCGTGGAAAGTCACCCCTTCACGCAGATTCAGGGTCAAGGTTTTACCGTCATCGCTCCAGGCCCAGTCTTTCGCCAGCCCCGGTACCACTTTCAGATGCTCATCGACGTCCACCAGCCTGTCGCACAGGGAAGCAAAAACAAAACGACCGTAATAGGTGCGCGCCAGATGCGGATCGAGCATGTCCGGATCGGCACCCAGACCAATTCGCAGCACGCTTTCAGACTGGGCGGGCAACGCCGCGCCTAACAACATGACACTTCCCAGTACGGTCAAAAAAGAGTTACGCATTGTCATTATCATGAGTTCCTTGAAGAAAGGGAGGAGTGAGTGGCCGCGTGTTCAAACAGCGCGCGGCGGCGCAGAAAGGCTGCGGATGGCGGTGCTATCTGGATAACGCTGCGATCGCGATTAATGTCCTGCCAGCGGTGACAGGCCACCTGACGCCCACCGTCAAGGAGCTGATTGATCGGTTCGACCTGGCGGCATTCGTCGGTGACGTACGGGCAGCGGGTGTGGAACCGACAGCCGGACGGCGGGTTGGCCGGGTTCGGTAAATCCCCCTGCAGCAGCGGCGCGTCTCGCTCAACGCCCGGCTGCATTTGCGGCGCAGACGCCATTAACGCCTGGGTATAGGGGTGCAGCGGTGCGTCAAAGATTTCATCTACCGTGGCAAGCTCGACAATTTGCCCGAGATACATCACCGCCACGCGGTCGCTCATATGGCGGATGACCGCCAGACCGTGGGCGACAATCACCATCGTCAGGCCCAGCTGATGCTTCAGGCTTTCCAGCAGATTCACCACCTGAGCCTGGACGGACACGTCCAGCGCCGAAACCGGCTCATCGCCCAGCAACAGTTTTGGACCGGATGCCAGGGCGCGCGCAATGCCGATACGCTGACGCTGTCCGCCGGAAAACTCATGCGGATAACGCCCGGCCCAGGCGGCGGGCAGCCCCACGGTGTTGAGCAACTCAGCCACGCGGTACTGGCGATCGTTTTTGTTCATTTTCTGGTGCAGCCACAGCGGCTCGCCGACGATTTGCTCGACGGTCATGCGCGGGTTCAGCGAGGCGAAGGGATCCTGAAAGATGATTTGCAGTTCCCGACGGAGCTGGTTCAGACGGGCACCGGATGCTTCGGTGATCTCCTCTCCCTGATAAAACACGCGTCCTTCGCTGGCACCCAGTAACCGCAGAAGCAGGCGACCAAGGGTAGATTTACCGGAACCGGATTCGCCAACAATCGCCAGCGTTTCACCGGGCATCACCGCGAGGGAGACGCGATCGACCGCCGTAACGAACCGTGCCGGGGCGAACAGTTTTTTAGGACCGGGAAAGCGCTTGCTCAGGTCACGCGCTTCCAGAATGGGTGTAGTCATGCGATTTCTCCCAGCGCAATGTGATGTTCCAGTGGTACGCGGAAACAGGCAACCTCGTGGCCCGCACCGAGGGCGTTGAGCGGCGGTTTTTCATCGTGGCAGCGCGTCTGCGCAAACGGGCAACGGGTAGCAAAACGGCAGCCTTTCGGCATGGCTCCCGGCAGAGGGACAGACCCCGGGATAGTGGAGAGCTGACCTTTACGTGCGCCAAGAGAGGGAATCGACCCCATCAGTCCGATGGTGTACGGGTGCTGCGGGTCGGCAAAGATAGCCTCCACGCTCCCCTGCTCTACCACCTGCCCGGCATACATCACCGCGACCTGCTGAGCCACCTCGGCCACCACGCCCAGATCGTGGGTAATCATAAGCACCGCCGTGCCCGTTTCTTCTTTTAAGGTGTTGAGCAGCGTAAGGATTTGCGCCTGAATGGTGACGTCCAGCGCGGTGGTAGGTTCATCGGCAATCAGTAAACGGGGATGGTTAATCAGCGCCATAGCGATCATCACGCGCTGGCGCATCCCGCCAGAGAGCTGGTGGGGATAGGCTTTCAGACGCATCTCAGCGGCCGGTATCTGGACTTTTTCGAGGATGCGCAGCGCCACGTTCATCGCCTCTGCGCGTGAGACATTCTGATGGCGCATGACCGCCTCGCTGAGCTGGTCGCCCAGGGTAAAGGCCGGGTTCAGTGAGGTCATGGGTTCCTGGAAAATCATCGCCAGCTCGCTGCCGCGCAGGTCAGCATATTCCCGCGGTGAGAGCTTACGCAGATCGTGGCGGCGGAAGTGCATCTCACCGCTGACGATTTGCGCGCTGGCGGGCAACAGCCCCATCAACGCCAGCGAGGTGATGCTTTTTCCGCAGCCGGATTCCCCCACCAGCGCCAGCGTTTCACCCGCCTTCACACAGAGCGAGATGCCGTCCAGCACGCTAACCGGAGAGCCAGCAAACCTGACGTTGAGGTTTTCCAGCCGCAGTACGGGGGCGGTTTCCTTAAAAGGGATTGTCGTCATAGCGTGGCGTCGTCCTCATTGTGAATGGCCTGAATCAGCGCGGTTTGCAGGCTGAGCAGATGTTCGCGCATCGCGCCGGCAGCCTCGTTCGGCTGGCGATGGATAATCGCTGACATGATTTTATGATGGTGGTCGTTGTAGCTATCGACACGTTCAGGGGTGCGGGCAAGCTCGCGCAGATGCTGCCAGCCGGGTTCGCGCCGGACGGCATCAATCACATCGAACAGGCCGAGCATCAGGCGGTTGCCGGCAGCCTCTGCAATCGCACGGTGAAATGCGCTGTCCCACAGCTCATTCAGATCGCGGTCATCCGGGCTGACCTTATCGATGCGCTCCAGCATGCGCTGCATCAGCGCGAGGTTTTCCCTGGTGGCACGCAGTGCCGCAAGTCGGGCTAAGCCGGGTTCGAGCTGCAGACGAGCTTCCATGACTTCCAGTAGGTTGGTTTGCTGAACCAATCCCTGAAGGGCCAGGGGTTCAACGGGGGCAGCCGGACCGATAAAGGTGCCTTTCCCCTGTTTACGCCAGATCCGCCCTTCTTCTTCCAGCACGTCCAGCGCACGACGGACTTCACGCCGTCCTACGCCGAGTGTGTCCGACAGCTCACGTTCGGTGGGCAGCGGAATGCCTGGTGTTGACTCATGCTGGTGGATTAGCCCGCGCAACTGCTCAAGCGCGGTGCTGGAATTTGCCAGAAACCGTGACGCTTTTTCCATATTGGTTCGCTCGCTGTCATCATTGCTCTGTTTTTATTAACGATAAGTTATTGATATGACGTGCTACTTATCGTGCTAAGGATTAAGCAATTAGCGAACCAATAGCGCATTGGTTCAGGAAGTTTTTGGAAAACAAAAGGTAACCGAATGATTTCTTATGAATTATTTTTACATAATTATTACATTCGGATGTATGACTTACGAACGGATGAGAGTATATCGCACAATAAAAGTGCAATTAATGCACTAAAATCGTGCAATTGTTAATAAATTGCACTGCATATATTAACTTTTTGTTAACCACGCCAGGGGGGGGGGGAGTGATACGTAAATAGCGTGAGGGGAGAGAAAACGACGAAGGCCTGAATCATTTCTGATTCAGGCCTTCTGAATAGTGGCGGAACGGACGGGACTCGAACCCGCGACCCCCTGCGTGACAGGCAGGTATTCTAACCGACTGAACTACCGCTCCACTGTTCCCGTTGGGGAACGAGGCGCATATTACGGTTTGCCTCTGAACTCGTCAACGCTTTTTCTCACGTTTTGAATCGTTTGCTGCAAAAATCACCCGGACGGCGATTTTACGCGCATTTATCGGTGATTAACCCCGCCACATACAGCTTCCGCCCTTCTTCTGGACCAGGTCCAGGCGGGATTCATGGTTAAGCAGCTCTTCATCGCTGGCGTGGACAACCCGCAACCGGCTGGCCTGGCGAACAAGGCGCTGAATTCCCGCCTCGCCCTGCGACTGCTGGGATTCGTTTTCCATACTGAATTTCATCGACGTCTGCCCGCCGGTCATGGTCAGATAAACGTCGGCCAGGATCTGGGCATCGAGCAGTGCGCCGTGCAGCGTTCGCTTGGTGTTGTCTATCTCGTAGCGTGAGCAGAGCGCATCAAGGCTGTTACGCTTGCCCGGAAACATTCTCCTTGCCAGCGCCAGGCTGTCGGTGACTTTACAGAACGTGTTGGTTTTCGGTATATCGCGGTTCAGCTTGCTGAATTCATAATCCATAAAGCCGATATCAAACGACGCGTTATGGATGACCAGCTCAGCGCCTTTGATGTATTCCAGGAACTCGTCCGCCACGTCCGCAAAGGTTGGCTTATCCAGCAAGAACTCATCGGCAATGCCGTGAACGCCAAACGCTTCGGGATCGACCAGCCTGTCGGGCTTAAGATAGACGTGGAAGTTGTTCCCCGTGAGGCGACGGTTTACCACCTCAACGGCACCGATCTCGATGATTTTGTGCCCTTCGTAGTGGGCGCCAATCTGGTTCATACCGGTGGTTTCGGTATCGAGGACAATCTGGCGAGTAATTGCAGTGCTCATAGCGGTCATTTATGTCAGACTTATCGTTTAACTGAACGTTTCAAATACAGGAAGTCTACCAGAGATGCGTAAACAGGTAGAAATTTTCACCGATGGATCGTGTCTGGGCAACCCAGGGCCAGGTGGCTATGGCGCCATTATGCGCTATCGCGAACATGAAAAAACTTTTAGCGAAGGCTATTTTCTGACAACCAACAACCGCATGGAGTTGATGGCTGCCATCGTGGCGCTGGAAGCGCTGAAGGAGCATTGCGACGTGACGCTGAGCACCGACAGCCAGTACGTGCGTCAGGGCATTACCCAGTGGATCCATAACTGGAAAAAACGCGGCTGGAAAACCGCAGAGAAGAAGCCGGTCAAAAACGTGGATCTCTGGAAGCGTCTTGATGCCGCCCTGGGGCAGCACGTTATTAAGTGGGAGTGGGTCAAAGGGCATGCCGGGCATCCCGAAAACGAACGCTGCGACGAGCTCGCCCGCGCGGCCGCAACCAACCCTGCGCATGAGGATGTTGGCTATCAGGCCGAAGCCTGATCAGGGCTTTTTGTACTGCCGTGTTGCGCCGACGGTCTGGCGGATCCGGGCTTTTGATTTGCTCTGCTTCATCGGGTTAAGCGTAAGGGGGATGGTCCGCTTACGCGCCACGATAAACTGCATACAGCCTAACGCTGGCAGATGGGTGCTTAACACCACGCCCCCTTTGCGCGTCCAGGGCAGTACCTGAAAACCGCCATAGCCGAGCACTTCAAAATTCAACAGTGAAAGCCAGTCCAGCTGGCGCGTCATTGTGAACATGCGGCTATTATACGGCGGCGTGCGGCGCAGTACGGGAACCAGCTTACGCAGCCCCATCAGGCTAAGCGGGTTAAAGCCACTGATGACCAGCCAGCCGTCATCTATAAGCACGCGATCCGCCTCACGCAGCAGACGGTGCGGGTCACTGCACCAGGGCAACGTGTGTGCCAGCATACAGGCATCAACGGACTTTTCAGCAAACGGCAGGTGCAGCGGGTCTGCCTTCACCTGCACGGGAGAACCGTTAAGAGAAACATTCACCTGATGAGAGATAGCGCAACTTTCGGTATTGATTTCAGCACTGAGATTGCCAATCTTAAGCAGGTGAAAACCGTACATTTTCGCGAGCCAGGGCTTAAGCTGGCGTTCTAACGCCTCGCGATAATAGTCACCCCAGGGCAATTCCGCCCAACGTTCAGGTGCTGCGACAGTTCGAGGTATCCTTGCCTGTTTCATCAACACATCCGCCACGCCGTAAGAGGTAATGTATGAATCTTATCAGTATTCCCGCCTTTCAGGACAATTACATCTGGGTAATCGTTGACGACGCTCGTCGGTGCATCATTGTCGATCCGGGTGAGGCTGCGCCGATTTTGCAGGCCATCAACGACAATAACTGGCAGCCCGAAGCCATACTCCTTACCCATCACCATAACGACCATGTGGGCGGCGTACCGGCTCTGCTGGCGCAGTTCCCGGACCTGGCGGTGTACGGCCCGGTGGAGACGCGCGATAAAGGCGTCACGCAGGTAGTCAATGAGGGCGAAAAGGTGATCATACTCGGGTTGGCGTTTTCCGTATTTGCTACGCCAGGTCACACTTCAGGACATATTTGTTTCTACAGCGCGCCTTATCTTTTTTGCGGGGATACGCTGTTTTCCGGCGGTTGCGGAAGGTTGTTCGAAGGAACGCCAGCGCAGATGTACCAGTCCTTACAGAAGATTAACGCCCTCCCGGACGACACCGTAATATGTTGCGCACATGAGTATACATTAGGGAATATGAAGTTTGCGGCCAGCATTCTACCGTACGATCGTGCTATTCAGGATTATTACCAGAAAGTGAAGGAGTTACGTGCAAAAAACCAAAAAACACTACCCGTAATTCTGAAAAAAGAGCGAGAAATAAATTTATTTTTACGCACAAATGATATTGATTTAATTAATAAAATTCCTAAAGAAACAAATTTGCAACACCCAGAAGCGCGATTTGCATGGTTAAGGTCAAAGAAAGATAACTTCAGATAAATGCGGGTTGCCTTTTCAAAATTTCACCGTTATCATCGCTCGTCTTTTAAGCAACTATTGACACACACATGAAGGCAAAAGCGATATTACTCGCCTCTGTCCTGCTTGTCGGTTGCCAGTCGCAGACTGGCAATAACGTACAACAGCACGCACAGAGCCTTTCTGCAGCTGGTCAAGGGGAAGCAGGGAAGTTTACAAGTTCGGCGCGTTGGATGGACGATGGGACATCATTTGCGCAGGAACAGAACTTGTGGGCCTCTATTGGCGACGAGCTAAAGATGGGAATTCCGGAAAACAGCCGGATTCGCGAACAGAAACAGAAGTATTTGAGAAATAAGAGCTATCTCCACGATGTAACGTTACGGGCAGAGCCGTATATGTACTGGATAGCCGGGCAGGTTAAGAAACGTAACATGCCTATGGAGCTGGTACTCCTACCCATAGTGGAGAGCGCTTTTGACCCACACGCAACGTCTGGCGCCAATGCCGCAGGTATTTGGCAGATCATTCCGAGCACCGGGCGCAATTATGGTTTGAAACAGACCCGCAACTACGATGCGCGTCGTGATGTTGTCGCTTCCACGACAGCCGCTCTCGACATGATGCAACGTCTGAACAAGATGTTTGACGGCGACTGGTTATTAACGGTCGCAGCGTATAATAGCGGCGAAGGTCGTGTACTTAAGGCGATGAAATCGAACAGAGCGCGTGGTAAATCCACTGACTTCTGGTCGCTTTCGCTGCCTCAGGAAACGAAGATTTACGTACCGAAAATGCTGGCTCTGAGTGATATTCTTAAGAACAGCAAGCGTTACGGTGTATCACTGCCAACACCAGACGAAAGTCGTGCACTGGCGCGTGTCCGTCTCAGCAGCCCGGTTGATATTCAACAGGTTGCCGATATGACGGGCATGTCGGTAAGTAAATTGAAAACCTTTAATGCAGGCGTTAAAGGCTCAACGCTGGGGGCAAGTGGCCCGCAGTATGTGATGGTTCCGCAGAAGCATGCTGAACAACTTCGCGAGTCTTTAGCTTCGGGTGAGATTGCAGCCGTTCAGTCAACGCTGATTGCGGATACCTCGCCGGTAAGCAGCCGTAGTTATAAGGTTCGTTCAGGCGATACGCTTTCAGGCATTGCATCACGTCTTGGCGTGAATACGAAAGATCTGCAGCAGTGGAATAACCTGCGCAGTTCAGGCCTGAAAGTGGGTCAGACTCTGACGGTCGGCGCGGGTAGCAGCGCACAGCGTCTTGCCAGAAACAGCGATAGCATTACCTATCGCGTGCGTAAGGGTGATTCGCTGTCCAGTATCGCAAAACGTCACGGCGTGAACATCAAAGATGTGATGCGCTGGAATAATGATACTGACAATCTGCAGCCAGGTGACCAGCTGACGTTGTTTGTGAAAAACAGCGCCACACCAGACTCCTGATTACACGACGAAACGTAAGAAAGGCACCGATTCCCCCGGTGCCTTTTTTGTTTTATCCCGCTTTTTGCGCTTCAGCCATAATGGTGTCGCTGGTAAACGAGCCATCTTCCTGCAGTTCAAAGTACCTCTTCACATCAGCGGACGCACTCTCCTGATATAAACGAATAGCCTGGCTTAACGCGTCCGGCGTGCGCATACGTGCGATCCAGGAGCTGAACTCCAGCGGTAACCGATCGGTTATCAACGAGCGTGAAATTAAGCCGGACTCGGTGATTAACGATAACCACTCGCCGCTGGAGTAGTTCTGTACATGCGACGTGTCGCGCAGCGCCTCGACCGTTTGCAGCCAGATATTGCGCACAGGATGGCCGGGTGACATCACATCCATGATGATGAAAACGCCGCCGGGTTTCAGGACGCGCTTGACTTCCCGTAATGCCTGGCCGACATCATGCCAGTGGTGAGCCGAGTAACGGCTGATGACAACATCAAATGTTTCATCCTCGAAGGGTAAGGATTCGGCATACCCCTGGCGCGTAGCAACGTTGTTCAGCCCTTTCGCCCTTGCGGCTTCCGCGACCACCTCCAGCATCTGGCTGGATAAATCGTACGCCACCACCTGTGCCACCTTCTGCGCGGCGGTAAAGCTGGCGTGCCCTGCTCCACAGCCTAAATCAAGCACGTGAGCCTGTGGGAAAGCAGCCAGACGTTCCCCCAGCCGGACCAAATCCCGCCCGGAAGCGTGTACGGCGCTACTCAGATAAGCGCTCGCCTGTGAACCAAACTGTTTTTCTACGTTGTCATGATGGGATTGCGTTGTTGTCATCTTACTGTCCTTTGGTTGGTTACAAAATAAAGGGCAGTACCCGTACAGGCCTGCCCCATGGCAGACCTGACACACCATTATTTATCAGGTTTGCCGGGACTGAATTCAACGAGTAGAGGATTATGATCGGAGGCGCGCGTCACCAGAACAGAGGCGTCATGCACGCTTAAACCACGATAGAAGACAAAATCGAGTGGACGACCAAACGCTTTTTTGCGCTGGTCATCGCTGAAACGAACTTCCCGGAGCGACATTTCACGCGCGAAGCGGTACAGCGCGTTCATGCGCGGGCGACTCCAGGCGTTGAAATCACCGGCCATGATGATCGGTCCACTGTGGTGAGCAATCTGATCGCCGATTGGAAGTAACTGCTTACTATAGACATCCACACCCAGGCTGAAGTTGACTGCATGGATATTCACTACCATCAGCAAGCGGGTGTCCGGCAGCGGATAGACCGTTACCAGCGCTGATTTTGCCAGGCGCAGGATGGGCTCGCGTTCACGTAACGGGCAGCAGTACACTGGATGCGCGGCCGACAGAGTCATGACGCCCGAGGGATGTTGCGGCAGGACAAACGCAGGCACCTGATCGGCGGCGAGGTAGTTAGTGGTAGCAAACCTCACCAGCTCAGGCGTGGTTTGCGCCTCCTGCAGCAGAACCAGATGCGCGTCCTTTCCAAAATTTTTGAGCACGGATAACCACTCCGCACGCTGCTGCTTAAAAATATTCCACACCAGTACCCGGATTTTTTCATCGCTGCTTAACGGGGTGCCAGCGGGCAATGCCTGGCTAAGGCTCGCAAACGACCCCGGAGGTAAGATTCTCTCCGCGGGCATTCCGGCAACATAACGCATGGCATAGGTATTTTTTCGCACTTTTGGAAACGACCTCTGTAACGTGAACCAGCCCGGAAAACGGACTGGTTCTACTGTTATAGGGACTTTAGGTTACACTTTCAACGCAATTTCTGAGAAACCGCTTTCCAGTTTTGTAAGCAAGCACTTACACAGGTTCAACCCATCACCACGCGCGCGGGTTTATCCAGGCGTCCGCTCAGGCCAATCAGCAGGAATGCCACGAGTACAATCGCCGCACCAATCCACGGCGTTTGCGCCAGGCCAAAATGCTCCACGGTCTGCCCGCCAATTATCGAGCCGAGCGCGATGCCGATATTAAACGCCGCAATGTTCAGGCCGGATGCCACGTCCACCGCGTTAGGGGTATAAAGCTCAGCCTTCTGAACCACGTATACCTGCAAGCCCGGCACATTACCGAAAGCAAAGATCCCCATCACCAGAACCGTGACCAGCGCGGCGTACTGCATCGATGCGGTGAACTGGAAAACCAGCAGCAGAACGACCAGCGCAGCAAAGATGAACTTCAGCGCCGGGACCGCGCCGTGCTTATCGGCCAGTTTGCCACCCCAGATATTGCCAATCGCCACGGAGATACCGTACCCCAGTAGGATCCAGCTCACTGCACCCGGTGTAAAGCCCGCGAGATCCTGCATCATTGGCGCAAGGAAGGTGAAAGCGGTGAAGACGCCGCCGTAACCCAGAGCCGTTACCGCATAGATGAGCAGTAATCGTGGGTGAGTGAGCACCTTGAGCTGTTCGCTCAGGCTGGCGCTGGCACGACCGGGGATCGTCGACGGGACTAATAACAGGCTAGCCACCAGGGCAATGACACCCAGCAGGGATACCGCAAGGAACGTTTCGCGCCAGCCGAAATGCTGGCCGATAAAGGTCCCTAACGGCACGCCGGTTACCAGCGCGACGGTCAGGCCGCCAAACATAATCGCAATGGCGGATGCGGCTTTCTCTTTCGGGACCAGGCTGGTTGCGATGGTCGAGCCGATGGAGAAAAACACCCCATGCGCAAGGCCGGTCAGCAGGCGGGCTATCACCAGCGTGGTGTAATCGGGTGCCTGCCAGGCCAGGATATTCCCGGCAGTAAACAGCACCATCAGGGCCATAAGCAGCTGCTTACGTGGAAACCGTCCAGTGAGCGCCGTCAGCACGGGCGCGCCGATGGCAACACCAAGAGCGTATATAGAAACCAGCAACCCGGCTGAGGGCAGCGAAATAGAAAGTTGGTCAGCAATCGTTGGAACCAGTCCAACAATCACGAATTCGGTCGTGCCAATTGCAAAAGCACTGATCGTCAGGGCAAGTAGCGCCAGTGGCATAAAATACTCCGTCTCTTCAGGATTAAGATGACACGAAGTATGCGCCGGTGTTTAAATAACAAAAATGGTCAAAATATCAATTGAATTTTGCGGATGGTGCAACAATGAAAGCAACGTCGGAAGAGCTAACAATCTTTGTCGCCGTGGTAGAGAGCGGCAGCTTTAGCCGTGCTGCGGAACAACTGGGTCAGGCTAACTCGGCCATCAGTCGCTCGGTGAAGAAGTTAGAGATGAAGCTCGGGGTGAGCCTGCTCAACCGAACGACGCGGCAGCTCAGCCTGACGGAAGAAGGTGAACGCTACTTCCGTCGCGTCCAGTCTGTTTTGCAGGAGATGGCGGCAGCAGAGACGGAAATCATTGAATCACGTAATACGCCGCGCGGACTGTTGCGTATTGATGCCGCGACCCCTGTCGTCCTGCATTTCCTTATGCCGCTGATTAAACCCTTCCGCGAGCGTTATCCGGAGATGACGCTTTCACTGGTGTCGTCAGAGACGTTTATCAACCTGATTGAACGTAAGGTCGACGTGGCGATCCGGGCGGGAAACTTAACGGACTCGAGTCTGCGCGCCCGTCCCCTGTTTACCAGCTATCGTAAAATTATTGCTTCGCCACAGTATATCGCGCAGTTCGGCAAGCCTGAGACGGTCGAAGACTTAAAGCAGCATACCTGCCTGGGATTTACAGAACCTTTATCGCTCAATACCTGGCCTGTAGCCTGTCATGACGGGCAACTTTACGAAGTCAGCTGCGGTTTATCGTCTAATAGCGGTGAGACGCTGAAACAACTTTGTCTGGAGGGAAACGGCATCGCCTGTTTGTCTGACTATATGATTGATAAGGAAATTGCGCGCGGCGAACTCGTAGAACTGATGGCAGATAAGCGTTTGCCCGTTGAGATGCCTTTTAGTGCGGTGTATTACAGCGACAGGGCGGTAAGTACGCGTATACGCGCCTTTATCGACTTCCTGAGTGAGCATGTAAAAACAGCTCCAGGAGGAGCTGTGTGAGGGTTTAAGGCATCGGGTGAGGGGTTAATCTCAGTCCCAGTCTGGGGCTAACCCTTCCGGGCTGACCAGGCGATCGTTGCAATCCAGGGCGGCGATCGCTTTTTTATCGTCCTCATCCAGCTTGAGATCCAACGCCAAAAAGTTGCTGGCCAGGTTTTCACGTTTGGTTGATGACGGGATCACGGCATAACCTTCGCCTGTCGCCCATGCCAGAATCACCTGCGCGGCAGTGGCGTTATGCTTCTGCGCGATACGTCCGATCGTTTCGTCTTTCAGCGCCTTACCGTAAGCCAGCGTCATGTAGGAGGTAATATGGATCCCGTGCTGTTTCGCCCATGCCACAACTTTACGGTTTTGCAGGTAGGGAGAGAGTTCAATCTGGTTGGTGGCGATGTTCGTGGCACCTACCGCCGCAATGGCTTTTTCCATCAGCGGGATCGTGAAGTTAGAAATACCGATCTCCCGGGTTAAGCCCTGCTCTTTCGCTTCCAGCAGTGCCTGCATGAACTCCTCTACAGGAACAGCATCGTTCGGTGACGGCCAGTGGATCAACGTCAGATCGACATACTCCGTACGCAGTTTTTTCAGACTCTCTTTGAGGCTTGGGATCAACTTATCTTTGCTGAGATTTTCGATCCAGATTTTAGTGGTGATGAAAAGTGCATCACGCGGTACGCCGCTCTCTTCAATGGCCTGACCAACGGCTGCTTCATTTTCATAAATCTGTGCCGTATCAATGGTGCGGTAGCCCAGTTCAAGTGCAGTTTTTACCGATGCGATAACAACGTCGTCTTTCAGGCGGAAAGTGCCGAGACCAAGTGCAGGGATAGTCATGTCATTCCTCATAAATCATTATGTTATTAAGTGAGGAAGATTATCGCTGTTGCCGTTATGCAGAAAAAGATCGTGAAACGCAGAGGATTTTTGCTGTTTAAGCAATAATTATAACGCGGACAAGAAAAAGCCCTGAGCAAATGCTCAGGGCTTTCAATAAGTGGCGGAACGGACGGGACTCGAACCCGCGACCCCCTGCGTGACAGGCAGGTATTCTAACCGACTGAACTACCGCTCCACCGAAGACTTCTGTAACCACCGGATTTATGCACCGGCTTACTACTTA